>DASROJ010000115.1:0-4450 GCA_035646975.1 Patescibacteria group bacterium | reverse complement strand
CCTCCGAGCACGTTGAGAGGAGTTCCCGCGGTGCTGCCCGGCGTGTAGAGCGTGAACTCGGCGGCGGCGCGAAGTGCCCGCATGTCGTCCGAACCCAGACCAGATGCGGCCAGCCCCTCGCGCCACCTGGTGGCGGTGGTCGCCGCGAACTGCTCGACGGTCACCCCCGCGGCGCGAGCTTGCGCCGGATCGACCCAGGGCAGGAACTCGTCGGGCGTCAGGCCGGGAAAGGTGAGCAGCAGATTGGCCAGGTCCCCCTTCGGGTCGACCAGGAAGACCGGCACGCCGGAGCGGATGACCTCTTCGATCAGCACCAGGCACAGACCGGTCTTGCCGCTTCCGGTCATGCCGAAACAGACCGCGTGGGTGGTCAGGTCGTCCGGGTCGTACAGGAGCCGCTGTCCGGTTTCCCTGCCCGACACGAGGTCCAGCTCCTTGCCCAGAAATAGCATGCCCCGATTTTCGCATGCCTCCGGAACGGGGAGCAACCGCGGCCCGATGCTGCTATCATCAGGCCACCGGCTGTCCGGCCCCGCCCCGAGGGAGGAACACGCCTCCGCCATGTCGAGCCCCAGCAAGCCAAGCAAGTCCGGCGCGTCCACCGAGAGTTCCAGGACCCCTCGCGGGCCCGGCAAAGGACGCAGAAAAACACGCCTGCTGCGCTGGCTGGTGCTCTCGATCATTCCGCTGTCGATACTCGCCGTGGTGGGGCTGCTGATCCTGACCGTGGTCTCCTACCGGGTCGCGGCGCGTTTCGAGGCGCGCGAGCAGGAATCCCCCACCCGTATCTATGGCCGTACCCTGTCGCTGGAAAAACGGGCCCTGCTGCCCGCCGACGACATCGTGGCGCGGCTCAAGCGACTCGGCTACCGGCAGACCAAGGGCGACCCCGCGTCACCGGGTGAGTTCAAGCCGGCAAGCACCCTGACGATCTACCAGAGGGCGTTCGAGGCGCCGGGTGGAACGGTGGCTGCGAGGCGCATGCGGGTGCATTACACCGGGCGGCGGATCGCGTGGGTCGAAGACGCCCGCAGCGGCGACGCCATCGAAGACGCCCGGCTCGAGCCCGAGGTGCTGACGACCCTGTACGGCGCCCAGCAGGAAGATCGCACCGTTCTGGCCATCGAGGAGTTTCCCAGACAGCTCATCGACGCGGTGCTGGTGACGGAGGATCGCCACTTCTACTCGCATCCGGGCGTCGACCCGATCGGGATGGCGCGCGCGACGCTGGCCAACGTCCGAAGCGGCGCGATACGGCAGGGAGGAAGCACCCTGACGCAGCAGCTCGCAAAAAACCTCTTCTTCGAGCAGGAGCGCACCTTCACTCGAAAGCTCTCCGAGGCGGGCGTGGCGCTGATCCTCGAGAGGCGCTACAGCAAGCAGCGGATTCTCCAGGCGTACCTCAACGAGATTTATCTCGGTCAGCGCGGGTCGGTGTCAATTCGCGGCTTCGCGCAGGCGGCCACATTCTATTTTGGCAAGGATGTCCGGTTCCTCGATCTCTCAGAGGAGGCGACGCTGGCCGGGTTGATACGCGCGCCGGGCGTCTACAACCCGTTCCTTCATCCTGAGCGGGCGCTGGAGCGACGCAACCAGGTTCTCGCGGCCATGGAAGAGGAAAAGAAAATCACTCCCGTGCAGCGCCGCGCGGCCCAGGCGCTCCCGCTCCGGCTGCGCAAGGACCAGGCCGCTGTCAGCGCCTCGTCCAAAGGGGTGTCGTATCTCGCCGACTATGTCCGGCAGATGATCGACGACGACGCGGTGGATTTTTCCCGCGCCGGCATGAAGGTGTTCACGACGGTGGACCCGATCCTGCAGCGGCGGGCCGAGGAAGCCATCACCCGGGGCGTGGCGGGGCTGGAGACCAGCTACCGCAAGCTTCGGCGCAAGGAGGGGCTCGACAAGATACAGGGGGCCATGGTGGCGCTCGACCCGCAGGATGGATCGGTGCTGGCCATGGTGGGAGGACGCGACTACGCCACGTCGCAGTTCAACCGGATCACCCAGGCGCACCGGCAGCCGGGATCCCTCTTCAAGCCGTTCGTCTATCTTGCCGGCTACGAGAAGTCGCGTTCGGCGGGGTGGGTGCAGGACGCGTTCACCCCGGCCACGCAGATCCAGGACGAGCCGCTCGAGATGACGGTGGCCGGCAAACTCTGGGCTCCGGCCAACTATGACAACGAGTTCCGTGGTCCGGTGACCGCCCAGATGGCGCTCGAGCAATCGCTCAACGTGCCGACGGTGCGCGCCGCGCAGATGGTCGGCCTCAAGTCGGTGGTGGACATCGCCACGCGCGCCGGCGTCAAGTCGGCGCTCAAGCCCTACCCCTCGGTGGCGCTGGGCGCGCAGGAGGTGACACCGCTCGACATCGCGTCGGCCTATGCGACCATCGCGAACCACGGCCTGCGCAACGAGCCGTACCTCGTCGAGTCGATCGAGGACGCGCGCGGAGGCGTAATCTTCGCGCGCAAGGCGCAGCCTGCCAAACGCGCGGTCTCGGCGGAGTCCGCGTATCTGGTGACGGTGGGATTGCAGGGAGCCATGGACCGCGGCACCGCGGCTTCATCCCGCACCCTGGGTTTCACGGGTACCTCGGCCGGCAAGACCGGCACGACGAACGAGTATCGCGATACCTGGTTCTGCGGCTATACCCCCGACCTCCTGGCGCTGGTCTGGGTCGGGTTCGATGACGGCGACTCCACCGGGCTCACCGGGGCGCAGGCCGCCCTGCCGGTCTGGGTCGACTTCATGCTGCACAGCGGCGCCGCCACCGAGGAGTCATTCAAGGAACCTTCCGGCATCGTCTGGGAGCAGGTCGATCCTCTCAGCGGCGGGGTGGCCCGCTGGTCGTGTCCTGAGTCCCGGTGGATGGCCTTTCTCGAGGGCACCGAGCCCACCGAAAAGTGCGAGTTGCACGGCTTGTTCGGCGGCTGGTGGAGCCGGCGCGAGCATGCCTCGGATCGCAGCGTCGAGTAGCGTCGATTAGCGGGGACCAGCGGGAAGTAGCGGGGAGTCGCGAGGCCTCGCGATCGGTAAATTAACCGCTTGTTCATGCCGGCGTCGACGACCCGAAACAGCGCCGCGTTAGTCTGGGCGCATGCCGGATAGCGTTCTGGTGGTCGATGATGAGAAAGATCTGGTGGATGTCCTCGACTACAACCTCCGCCAGGCTGGCTTTCGCGTCAGGACCGCGCTCGACGGAAAGACGGCGCTCGACTCTCTTCGCCGCGACCGTCCCCGGCTCGTGCTGCTGGACCTGATGCTTCCCGAGCTCTCGGGAATCGAGGTGCTCAAGACCCTCAGAGGCGACCCGGCCACCAGGGCCATCCCGGTAATCCTTCTCACGGCGCGCACCGAGGAGATCGACCGGCTGGTCGGCTTCGAGCTGGGCGCCGATGACTACGTCACCAAGCCGTTCAGCATGCGCGAGCTGATCCTCCGGGTCAAGGCGGTGCTGAGGCGGGGCGTCTCAACCGCGGGACAGGAACAGCGCGAAGAAGCCGGAACGTTCAAGGCCGGCCCGATCGAGGTCGAGCTGGCCGAACACCGGGTGCGCGTCGAAGGCCACCCGGTGGACCTGACCATCACCGAGTTCAAGCTCCTGTCGGATCTGGTGCGTGCGCGAGGCCGCGTCCGCTCGCGTGACACGCTGCTCTCCGAGGTCTGGGGACACGATTCCGAGGTGATGTCCCGCACGGTGGACACACATGTCCGCCGCCTGCGCGGAGGCGAAGGACAGCTCCCAGAAGCCGAACGGGCCGTGGATGCGCGAGTCGATGAAACCCGGCAGCAGGGTCCGGCCCTCGAGATCGATGGTGCGGGTGCCGGCGCCCGATAACGCCTTGATGACCGTGGTAGGCCCCACCGCGACGATGCGGTCGCCGGACACGGCAACCGCCTCGGCGAGGGTGCCCCCGGCATCCATCGTGATCACGTGCCCGTTGATCAGGACGAGGGTCGGCGCCGAGAGGGCCGCGGTGGCCGCGGCCGCTGGACTGCTCTCAGCAGCGCCGGCCACGCCCGGCGCGCCGACCATGAGGGTCCCGCATGACGGTCCCGGCGGCCAGGATCCCGGCGAACAGCATCCGGGAAACGAGCGCTGGCCGATCTCCAGAGAGCTGGCCGGGATGGGTTGTCTGGCTTTGACGCTGGCTGGGTCGCATAGGGGCCCGATCAGAACAGCCCCATGCAACGGATTGCGGGAGAATCTGTCACAACCTGGAAACGAAGCCCGGCCTATCTCCGGGACAGCCGCGACACCCGGGACCTGCGAGACCCCCCGGAACTGCGAGACCCCCGGGACCTGCGGGACCGCCGGGCCGCCGGCGCTTCACCGGAGAAGTGTATCGACCGGGCCGAGTGTCCGGTTCGCGCCCGGCAGAAGACCAGCTCCAGGCCGAACAGGTCCCGGAACATGTCCGCCTTTTCTTCGGCCGCGTGAACCTCCACG
>DASROJ010000114.1:0-6251 GCA_035646975.1 Patescibacteria group bacterium | reverse complement strand
CGATCGTGTAGCGGATGTCGGCGCGGCGGCCCGAGCGCCGACATCCGCTACACGATCGCGCGCAGCCCGCTGGGCCCGCTGCTGGTCGCGGCGACGGCCAGGGGGATCTGCCGCGTCATGCTCGGAGACACCGCTTCCAGTCTGGAGTCCGACCTGCGCCGCGAGTACCCCGAAGCCCGGCCGCGTCGCGAGGACGCCACGCTGCGCCGGTGGGTCGAAGCGATCCTGGAAAGCGTCGACGGCGCGCAGCCCGACATCGAGCTGCCGCTCGACATCCGGGCCACGGCCTTCCAGCGCCGTGTCTGGGAGTCGCTTCGCGCCATCCCGATCGGCGCCACACGCAGCTATGGACAGATTGCCCGGTCGATCGGCAAGCCCCGCGCGGCGAGGGCGGTTGGGGCCGCCTGCGCCGCCAATCCGGTCGCGCTGGTCATTCCATGTCACAGGGTGGTACGGGAAGATGGCGGGCTGGGAGGGTATGCCTGGGGCGTCGGCAGGAAGCAGGCGTTGCTGGATAAGGAGGCGGGCCGGAATCGCCGCCGCGGCATTCCTAGGGCACGGTGAAGTCGGCGCGCACGCGTTTCGTGCCGTCCGGATCGCTCGTGACGTGGCAGACCAGATACCCTTCGCGCCGCGAGCTTTCCTTCATCGGCTCGGTCATCCGCGGATCGTCGTCGAACCGGATCTCCGAAACCAGTCCGGGCGAGGAACCACCGGCCGGAGTGACCATGATGTGTATGTGTGCGGGAAGATCGCTGCGAGGGTAGCCGGTCGGATGCACCGTGCGGAACTCGAACTTCCCTTCCGGATCGGCGAGCATGTAGCCGAACAGTCGCGCGTGGCGCGTGTCGCCTTCCATGCCGGAGACGTGCGGCGCCTTGTCCGAATACCATCCCTTCGCGCTGGTCTGGTAGACATAGACGCGCGCCGCGCCCAGAGGCCGGCCGTCGGATCGCCTCACGGAGCCGGTGACGATCATCGGCTCACCCGGCTCCGCCGGTGTGACGAGAAGCGTTGACGAGGAGGTCGCATTGTCGCTGATCAGTTTGCGAAAACGCGGCCAGGCGTGCGCCGCCATGTAGCCCGGATCGGCGAGCAGGTTGCCGGTGGTCGTGCCTGCCTTGAGCGCCGCTGCCGCCCGATCGATCAGCGCGGCCACGTCGGCGGTCTCGTCTCCGGGCGGCGCCACCATGGATGGCTCTTCTCCGGCGCAGGCCGGGCTCCAGGCGCCGATCGCGACGAGCATGGGGGCCATGGCTGCCATGCCTGCTATGCCGAGCATACCTGCATGGCCGGCCAGGGACCGTGGGGTCATTTCTCGTCCCGCAGCATCTGCCGGAGCTGACTCCTGAGCTCGGGACTGTCCGCATGTCCGTGGTCATCCACGGCGTGCTTCACGGCGACTCTCAGCACTTCCTCCTCGGTGCCGGCGATGTAGAGGCTGCAATTCTTCTCGCTGGGATACAGCCTGCAATCGGCCACCTTGCGCTTTGCTTCGGTCATTCCATTCTCCTTGATCAAATGCCCCGGTTGATGACCTGCCCGTTTCCCCGCCTCGCATCCGCGGGCCGCCACCTATCCTTGATCGAGATGGGGTGTTCCGCCACCTTCAGCCCCCGTATTTGCCGAACCAGCTCATCAGGTAGAGCTGTGTCCGCATGAAGTTCGAAGGCTTCGAGCCGGTGCCGTGATATTCCCCCGCGAAACGCAGCAACGCGCACGGCACTCCCAGCGCTCGCAACGCCTGGAAGTACTCCTCCGTCTGCCCCATCGGAGTCCTCAGATCCAGCTCGCCCGTCATCAGCAGCGCAGGTGTCTTGACGTGCTTCACGTACATCAGCGGGGAGTGGCTCAACCAGAGATTGGGATCGTCCCAGGGATACTTGCGATAGCGGTAATATCCCCATTCGGTGATGTCGGTGGTGCCGGCAAAGCTGATCCAGTCGATCACCGGCGCGCGCACCGCGGCCGCCGCGAACCTGTCGTTGTGCCCGATAATCCAGGACGACAGCACACCGCCTCCGCTCACGCCGGTGACGTACATCCGCTTTTCGTCGATGTAGCCGAGCTTGAGCATCTCGTCCACCCCGGCCATGAGGTCCTCGTAATCGACGCCGGGGTAGTCGTTGTCGATCGCGTTGCCAAACAGGGTGCCGTAACCGGTGCTGCCGCGCGGATTGGTGTACAGCACGACGTAACCGTTGGCGGCAAGGTTCTGGAACGAGTAGTTGAATCCGACGTTGTACATCGCGTGCGGTCCGCCATGGATGTGCAGGATGAGCGGATACTTTCTGCTCTTGTCGAAGCCGGGAGGCCTGACGATCCAGCCCTGGATCTTCGTCCCGCCGGTAGAGCCGTACCAGATCGTGTCGACGTCGCCGAGCAGCTTGCCGGCCAGCACATCGTCGTTGACATGGGTGAGCCTGTTGATCTCCTTCGGCGTCGCAAGGCTGAACCTCACCACCTCGCCAGGCTCCTTCGGCGCGCTCCTCACCCCCACCGCGAATCCCTTGGAGTCGATCGAGCTGAGCGACAGCATGTGGGTCCCGTCGGTGATTTTCCGCGAGCCGGTGGCGCCGGAAGCCGCCGAGAACATCACGTTGCTCGAGCCCCGATCCTCGGCGGTGAAGTAGACGCCGCTTCCATCCGGCGCCCAATGCAGGTTCTCGGGGTCGCGATCGAGATCGCCCGAGATGCGCCGCATCCCGGTGCCATCGCGATTGATGACGTACAGCTCCTCTGTCTTGTAGGTCTGAGGCGTCCACTCGTATCCCGTGAAGGCGATCTTCGAGCCATCCGCCGACACGACCGGGTTCACCCACGGCCCCTTGCTCCGCGTAATCTGGCGGATTTCGAGAGTCGCCACATCGACGGCGTAGATGTGCGACTCACGATAACGGTTCTCGGCGTCGCTCTCCTTGAGCCCGTCGAAGACGATTTCCCTGCCGTCGCGCGTCCAGTCGATGCTCAGGGCGAAGGGAAGCCCCTCAGGCCGCCCGCCGACGTTCCAGCTTCCCTCGGTGATCTGACGGGGTGTGCCGCCATCGGCGGTCACCACGAAGATGTGCGTGAACCCCTCCTTGAGAAACCCCTGCCGATCCGCCCGGAAGTTTCGCGTCTCGATGAGACGCGGCGGGTCGGTCCATTTCGAGCCTTTGGGCGCCTCCGGCATGTCGATCTTCCAGTTGTCTTTCTTCGGCACGACCATCGTGAAGGCGATGCTCCTGCCGTCCGGCGACCATTTGAAGTTGGATGGGGGTTCATCCAGCCGCGTGATTTGCGAAGTGCCCCCCTCCGCGTCCATCCAGCGCGTGAACAGCTGCATCCCCTTCGGCGCCCCCTCGGCCAGATACGCGATGCGGGTGCCATCGGGGGACCAGCGGGCGCCGGAGCCTTCCACCAGGAAGCGGTTCTTCGAGCCGTCCGCGTTCATGATCCAGATTGCGGAGTCCCATTTGTCCTCCATCCGGTTGACCCACTGACGCGTGTAGAGGATCCGCGTGCCATCCGGTGAGATCCTGGGGTCGCTGACCTGCTCCCAATCGAGATAGTCCTCGACGTTGAGGCGGGTCTTCAGCGATGCCTCGTGCGACGGCGCCGCCGGCGGCGAAATGAGCAGCAGGGCAAGGGAGAGCGCAAGCATGGGGCCTCCTTGGATTGAGTTCAGAGGCGCCGATGATACACGTATCGCGGCCGTGTCGGAAGAAGATCGTGCGTCGCGCTGACGCTGGCCGAACCGGTGGGCTGCGCCGCCACGCTCCCGCGCCGACGACTCCATCTCCGGGCAGGGTGACTCCGTCGTGGGGTCACGCACACGATTGACGTCGTGCATCGCACTCGACTGACTTCATCACCCTGCCCGGAGGGAGTCGTTGCCGGCGCTCCGCTGATGCGGCTTCGCCCATCGTTCGGCCCGCGATCACTCGTCGGTCATCTCTGCCGCAGACGGCCAGGTCAGAGCGTCACGGCACCGGATCGGATCAGACCGGCGAGCTTCAGCCGCTGTTCCGGGTCGAGCAGCGCGTGAAACCGGCCCAGGGCGGTCACGACGGAATCGTTGATCGCCCCGGCGCTCCTGACCCGCAGGCTCTGCCCTTCGCGCGCCCGCGTTTCCCCGAACGTCTCGCCCTCCACGGCATCGGCAAACGAGGCGATGGTGCGACGGTCGTCCACGGCGGCCTGGGCTCGCTCGGTCTTGAGATCATCGAGGATGATCGCCAGCCGCGAGACCTGGTCTTCGCGAAGCTGAAGCTTCTGAGTGAGGAACCGCAGTGGCCGACGAACGCCGATCACTCCGACGACACCGACCACGAAACCTGCGGCCGGCCCCTTCGGATCGAAGGTACCGGCGTCTTTCGAGGAACCAGTTCCCAGGGGAACACCGAACGAAACTTCGTGACGCGTGTTCTTCCACCAGTAGATCACTGCGGGCTTCATCGGTTGGCCTCCACTCGCCAGGGCGTTCGCTCCCGGCGGGGTCAATGACGCGTGGGCACAATGCCTCACGGTAGGAGGGAATCGTAACCCGAGGGGTTCAGCGCAGTCAACTTCAATGATGCATGGAGGAGTGATCCATACCGCCGCCACTGAAGCCCACCTTGAGGAACAGCTGCGCCGACACGGGAACGTCGCCGTAGGTGTCATCGAGCGCGCTTTCGAAGCGGTAGAAGGTGACCGCACCGCCAAGACCGGTTTCGACGTCGTCGCGGAATATCCCCAGCGGAACATTTCTCACGAAGCCCGCCGTGGCCGTCTGCACGGTGGTACGCTCCGGAGGCACGCCGGCCGGACGCTGCTGCTTGGTGATCAGCTCGACGAGATCACGGTCGACGCTTTCGACCCGTCCGTAGATGAAATTCTTCCGGCGGAACTTCCAGGTCGCCTCCAGCCCGTTGCCCCACTCGGTTCCTTCGTCCAGCAGGTTGCGGCCGAGGATGAGCGTCGCGGCGAGAAAGCCATCATTCGTTTTTTTCATGTACTCGACCGACGCAGTCTGCCGCGTCTGGTCTCCCGGCTCGAGTTCCTCGGGATCCTTTCGCCGCGCCGCCGAGACCTGGAAGGAGAACCCGGCGCCCGGCTTGATCGTCAGCCGCCCGGCGTACGAGTCGATGGCCCCTTGGTCGAGGTTCCATCGTCGCTCGTCAGGCTCGGCTCCGTGAAAGGCCGAAGCCTCGAAAGTCACCCTGGGCACTGCGAGCGACAACGTGACCACATCGGCCGACAGATGGGTCGAGTCCTGGTTATGATGCGCAAGCGGGCTCATTGGATTGACGCTCGCGGAAAGCCGATGTGGATACGCAGTCGGCCCGACGGCCGGCTCCCCCTCGGGAGCGAGATAGACGCCGAAGCTCGTCCGCTCGGAGAGCGGCCTGTCCCAGCGCGCGGCGAGTTGGATGAACAGGTCGTGTTGATGCTGTCGATCCACCAGCAGATCCCCCTTGTAGGTCTCGCCGCGCTGGAAGAGCAACGGGTAGCCTCCGGGCGGGATGGTGGCCGGCTCCAGGGTGAAGGTGCCGAGCAACGACAGCTTGCCGCCGCCCCACCGTCGCATCGCCATCAGCATGAAATGGTTCTCCGACTCGAACGCCCGGTCGCCGGAGGGTCCCCCCTGACGGTTGAAGGTGAGAAAGGCGTAGCCGTGAATCATCGTCATCCAGTGATTCATCGGCTCCATCGCGTCCATCGCCACCATCGGATCGGGGCTTTCGTTCGACTCCCCCGCCGGCGCGTGATGGTGCTCTTCTTCCATTGCGGCAAGGGCCTGCGCCGGCATCGACAGCAGGACGAGGAGCAGCGTGACGATCGGGGTGGTTCGCATCGCGGCACAGGATAGCCCAAACCGGCGTTCGTGTGCCCCTTCCGCGCGCGGCCTCGTCACGAGACATGACCGACGAGCGAACGCGGGCCGAACGATGGGCGAAGCCGCCTCGAGGGTGACGAACTATCCCGTGCGGCAGAGATGACCGACGAGCGAACGCGGGCCGAATGATGGGCGAAGCCGCATCAGCGGAGCGCCGGCAACGACTCCCTCCGGGCAGGGTGATGAAGTCAGTCGAGTGCGATGCACGACGTCAATCGTGTACGTGACCCCACGACGGAGTCACCCTGCCCGGAGATGGAGTCGTCGGCGCGGGAGCGTAGCGGCGCAGCCCATCGATTCGGACCGCGTCAGCGCGACGTCAGCACGCGCCCGCGCGTCGTGGGCACGCGCCCGCGTCTACTCGCGATACGGCTTGCCCGCCTCGTACATC
>DASROJ010000113.1:0-3397 GCA_035646975.1 Patescibacteria group bacterium | reverse complement strand
GACCCACGCCCCAGAGGCGGCCCACAGGCAGCGGCGCCAGGAAGCTCCGCACACGCGACGCGGGCACCACGACCAGCCCGTCCGGCTTGCCCATGTCCGAGGCAATCTTCGCCACCAGCTTGCAGGGACCCGCGCCCGCCGAGGCGGTCAGCCCGGTGCGGGCCCGGATCTCCTCCTTGAGATGGGAGGCGATCTCCGTCTCGGACTGCGTCAGGTCGGTGACATCGAGATACGCTTCGTCCAGCGACGCCATCTCCACGTTCGGCGTGACGTTTCGGAGGAGATCTTTCAGCTGCCGCGAGACCTCGATGTAGCGGCCGATGCGAGGGGATATCCGGATCAGGGCCGGGCAGAGCCGCACCGCCTGGCTCATCGGCATGGCGGAGCGGACGCCGAACGCGCGCGCCTCGTAGGAGGCCGCCGCGACCACACCCCGGCTGGCCGGGTCTCCGCCCACCGCCACCGGCTTTCCCTTGAGCGATGGGTCGTCGAGCTGCTCCACCGAGGCGAAGAACGCATCCATGTCGATGTGCAGGATCTTCCTGTTGCGCTCCCGTCGATCGCGTGCCTCGCGGGCGGTCGTGACGGTGGGCGTGGCGCGGTTCTCGATCACCTGGATGCGGCCCTCTCGGAGGAATTGCTGGTGAAGTATAGACCGGGCGGGGGTTGTTGACACCCCGGAAGATGCGGGGCTAGAGTCTTGCCGCGCCTGTCCGAAACAAGATGCCTGACATCCGCTCCTGTATCGAGAGTGCCGGAGGTACCCCATGCGCCGAAGCGTCTTCATGCTCAGCCTGATGTTCTGCACCGCCCCAGCGTTTGCGCACAGCGGAGCGCCTGCCACGCCGGCGCCACCCCCGCCGGTTTTCAAGCTCGAGAAAATGACCGACCGTGTCTGGTGTCTTTTCGGCCAGGGGGGCAACATCGGCTTCCTGGTGACCGACACCGGGGTGCTGGTCGTCGACGACCAGTTCGAGAACATCGCGCCGGGTATCGTCGATCAGATCAAGAGCGTGACCGACAAACCGATCCGGTATCTCGTCAACACGCATTATCACGCCGACCACACCGGCGGCAATCCGGTCTTCATCAAGTTCGCGGAGATCATCGCTCACGACAACGTGAGACCCCGGCTGCTGGAGTATCCCGCCACCGTTGTCCGGACGTTTCCCGACAGGGTGAAATCGCTCGAGAAGGAGATCGCCTCGATCCCCGACCCGAACGACCCCTGGCGCCAGTCGCTGGAAAAGGACCTCGGGCTCGCGAAGTTCTTCCTCGACGAATCGACGAAGTTCAAGCTCGAGACCGCGGCGCCGCCGGGGATCACGTACGAAGGGCACGTGAAGGTCTGGCTCGGCGGGCAGGAGGTGCAGGTGTTCCACGTGGCGCCCGGGCACACCGACGGCGACTCGATGGTCTTCTTCAAGGATCAGAAGGTGCTGCACATGGGAGATTTGTTTTTCAACGGGATGGTGCCTTTCATCGACCAGCCCGGTGGGGGCAGCGTCAAGGGAATGATCGAGAACATGGACTACGCGATCTCGCATGTCCCGGCGGACACAAAGGTGATCGCCGGGCACGGACCCACCGCGGGCATCGCGGAGCTGAAGCGGGCCCGCGATTTCCTCGCCGATCTCTGGGCGGCCACCGACAAGGCGATGAAAGCCGGCATGTCGAAGGCCGATGCCGCCCGCGCGATCCGGATGGAGAGCTATCCCGAGATCAAGCCTTCTTTCCGCACGCTGGGAAACGTCATCTCCGTCATCTACGACGAGCTGAGCCAGGGGCGGTGAGACCGCCCGCGCGCGTGACGATCGGCTCCACTCCAACACCGGTCACGCGTGAGCGCCGGGCCAGTTATGCTAGGATGGCCGCGCCATGGCGAGCCGGGACGAGCGGATGGATCTGGGCTGGGATCTTCTCGAGCAGGGAGAGTACGAAGGCGCCATAGAGATCGCCGAAGCGCTGCTCGAGGAAAGCGCCGACGATCTCGAAGCGATGTTCCTGGCCGGCAGCGCGCTGTTCGAGATCGGCGAGCATGAAGAGGCCGCCGAACGTCTGCGACAGGTCATCCGGCTGGAGCCGGCCAACGCCGCGGCGCGACTGACGCTTGCCGCGGTGCTCTACGAGACCTGCGACTTCGACGAGGCGCTCGGAGAAGTCGGCAGCGCGATGGCCTCCGAGCCCGAGAGCGCCTACGCCCAATACCTGAACGGTCTTCTCCTGGACATGAAAGGACGCCACGACGAGGCGGATGCCTGTTTTCTGAAGGCCTCGAAGCTCGACCCGGAGCATTATCGTGAGCCGAGCTCGCTCACGCGCTCCGAGTTCGAGCGGGTGGTGGAGCAGGCGCTGGCCACCCTTCCGGCCCAGTTCCTCGACCGCCTCGGCAACGTGCCGATCCTGATCGAGGAGGTTCCCGGCCCGGCACTGCTCGCTTCCCTGGAGGATCCCGAGCCGGACCTTCTCGGGCTGTTCGTCGGCACTCCGCTGCCCGAAGCGAGCCTGCAGGATCTCCCCCGAGCTCCCGACGCCGTCTATCTGTTCAAACGGAACCTGGAACGGGCCGCCTCGGATCGCGAGGAGCTGGTCGAAGAGATCCGGGTGACGCTGCTTCACGAGATTGGCCATTTCCTCGGACTGGACGAAGACGACCTGGAAGAAGCAGGCTACGCATGAAGTCGGCGGCAACGGCGCTGGCTGCGATTCTCCTGATGACGAGTGACTCGATGGGGGCGCCCGCCGGGTCCGCGGGCTCCCGGAGGTTCCCGCCCGCCGAGCTGCGCGACGTGGCCCACGAGTACTACCGCTGGTACTACCACGAGTTTCCCGTGGCGGCGTCCGACGCGGGAATGCACGAGGGGGATTCCCGTCTTGCCGCGTTCTCGGCCCCGGTGCGCGAGAAACGCTCCCGCAAGGCAGCGGACATCCTGCAACGGCTCGACCAGGCCGACACGACATCGTGGTCGGTGGACGACCGGGTCGATCTCGAGTTGTTCCGCGCCGACGTGGCCCGGCTCGACTTCGAAGAGCGCGTCCTGCGCAGGGCGCGGCGCGACCCGGGCCTCTACGTCGAGGAATGCACCAACGGGATCTTCTCGCTGCTGAAGAAAGACTACCAGCCGCGTCGCCAGCGAGCGCGCTCGGCCATCGCACGCATGAGGACGATGCCGGCCCTGCTGTCGGAAGCCAGGACCGAGCTGGTCGAGGTGGTGCCGTTGCTCGCCAGCCTCGCGCGTCAATCGGTCGATGGCGCTCCACCCCTGTTCAACGACAGCCTCGGGATCCTCGAGGACGACCTCTCCGCGCCAGAGCGAGCAGACCTGGTCAACGCACGCGAAGGAGCGCTCAGAGCTCTGAAGGATTTCGGCGTCTGGCTCAAGTCCGCGGAGAAATC
>DASROJ010000112.1:0-5419 GCA_035646975.1 Patescibacteria group bacterium | reverse complement strand
GTCCGAATGGTATCTCGAAGGCCGGCTGCCGCTCCACACGCTGCGCAGCGATATCGATTACGGGTTTGCCGAGGCGCGGACGACCTACGGCGTCATCGGCGTCAAGGTCTGGATCTACAAGGGCGAGCTGGCCGAGATCGGGTCGAGGCTGCGGGATGGCCGACCGGGCCTGGCAGCCTAGGGCAAAGGCGGAGAAGAACCGATGTTGATGCCGAGCAAGGTGAAATTCAGGAAGCAGCAGCGCGGCAGGCGCCGGGGCAAGGCCCAGCGCGGCTCGACGCTGGCGTTCGGCGACTTCGGGCTCAAGGCGCTCGAGTGCGGCTGGATGACGGCGCGTGAAATCGAAGCCGGTCGCGTCGCGATGACACGCTTCATCAAGCGCGGTGGAAAGATCTGGGTGCGGGTCTTCCCCTGGAAGCCGATCACCAAGAAGCCCGCGGAAACCAGGATGGGCAAGGGCAAGGGGGCGCCCGAGGCCTGGGTGGACGTGATCAAGCCGGGCAGGATCATCTACGAGATGGAGGGAGTGCCGCGCGACGTGGCGAAGGAAGCCATGAGACTGGCGGGGCACAAGCTCTCCCTCAAGTGCAAGTACGTGGAGCGGCCGGGTGTGGAATCAGCCCAGGCGGCGGTGGAGTAGGCGCACCTCATGAAAGCAGAAAAGCTTCGCGACATGAATCCCGACGAGCTCAGGAACGAGGAAACCAGGCTCGTCGACCAGATCTTCAGGCTGCGGTTCCAGATCGCGGCGAGCCAGGCGGAGAACCCGGCGAGGGTTCACCTTCTGCGAAAGGATCTGGCCCGGGTGAAGACCATTCTCAGAGAAAAGGCGGGACCTGCCTCCGTTGCCGTGAAGTCGACCGCGGCGGTGGCCGGCGCGGCCGCAGCCGGCAAGCCGGCGACCGGCAAGGCGGTGGCGGGCAAGGCGGCGGGCAGGACCGAGGCCGTTGCCGCCGGCAGCGCGAAGACGAAGCCCGCCCGGTCCGCCGGCAAGGTCGGGCGCCAGAGTGCCGCCAAGAGCGGCGGCACCGTGAAGGAAAAGGGCGCCGCGAAGGCCAAGGGCGCGAAGCAGGAAAGAGGTTGATGAATGCCTGAGACAACTGAAAAGACAAGGATGCGCGCCTCGAAGGTCGGCGTGGTCGTGAGCGACAAGATGGACAAGACCGCGGTGGTGGCGGTGGAGCGGATGGTGAGGCACCCGGCGTACAAGAGAATCATCCGCCGCACTTCCAAGTTCATGGCGCACGACGAGAAGAACACCGCCCAGGTGGGAGACCAGGTCGAGATCGTGGAGACGCGTCCGCTGTCCAAGAACAAGAGATGGCGCGTCGCACGGATCATCACCAAGGCGCCGGACAAGAGGCGTGAAGCGGCCACCATCGAGATCGTGGAGCCGGCTGTATGATCCAGATGCGAACGATCCTGGACGTCGCCGATAACTCGGGGGCCAAGAAGATATCGTGCATTCATGTCCGGGGCGGGTCGATCGGCAAGTACGGCCGGCTCGGCGATGTCATCACGGCCAACGTCAAGGAAGCTGCGCCCGACGGCACCGTGAAGAAGGGCCAGGTCGTGCGCGCGGTCATCGTCCGGACCCGCAAGGAGCAGCGCCGGCGGGACGGCAGCTACATCCGGTTCGATCAGAACGCAGCCGTGCTGATCAACGAGACGAACGAGCCGATCGGAACGCGCGTGTTCGGTCCCGTGGCCCGCGAGCTGAGGGAAAAGAAGTTCATGAAAATTGTCTCACTCGCGCCGGAGGTGCTCTAGATGGCCAGGAGCCTGATGGGGAAGGCGACCCGGGCGGTGACGTCGCGCGCTGGCCGCGTCCGCGTGCACATCAAGCGAAACGATACCGTGATGGTCATCGCGGGCAAGGACCGCGGCAAGACGGCGCGCGTCCTGTCGGTGATGCCCTGGACGGGCAAGGCGTTCGTCGAAGGGGTGCACTTCGTGAAGCGACACACCCGCCCGAACCCGTCCAAGAACATCAAGGGCGGCATCGTCGAGAAGGAAGGGGCGATCCACGTCTCGAACCTGAAGGTGGTGTGCCCCGAGTGCAAGCAGCCCACACGGGTCTCAAGGACGATTCTCGAGGACGGTTCGAAGATCCGCACATGCAAGAAGTGCCGCGGAGCGATCGACCAGGCGAAGTAGACGGATCAGACAGGCAACGGAGCAAGCGATGGCAGGCACAGCCCGGCTCATTGAGCATTACAGAAGCACGGTCGTCCCGGAGCTGATGAAGGAGTTCGGCTACAAGAGCGTCATGGCCGCTCCGAGGCTCTCGAAGATCATCATCAACATGGGCGTGGGCGCGGCCAAGGACGATATCAAGATCCTCGACGCGGCGGTGGAGGAGCTGGGTCTCATCACCGGACAGCGCCCGGCGATCACCCGCGCGCGCAAGTCGATCGCCAACTTCAAGCTGCGCGAGAACATGCCGATCGGCTGCCGGGTCACCATCAGAGGCAACAGGATGTACGAATTCTACGACCGCCTCGTCAGCATCGCCCTGCCGCGCGTGCGCGACTTCAGGGGGGTGGCGATCCGATCGTTCGACGGGCGGGGCAATTACACCCTCGGGGTCACCGACAGCCTGATCTTCCCCGAGCTCGGTGCCTCGAAGATGGAGCGAATCAAGGGGATGAACATCACGATCGTAACGACGGCAGCCACCGACAACGAGGCCCGGGCGCTGCTCGCGGCCATGGGCATGCCGTTCAGAAAGGCGGCGTGAGGGACTGATGGCGACAACGGCCAAGGCATACAAATCGACCCAGATTCCGAAATTCCTGGTGCGCCACAGGAACCGCTGCAAGCTGTGCGGGCGGCCCCGCGCGTATCTCCGGCGGTTCGCCATGTGCAGGCTCTGCTTCCGCAAGCTGGCGCTGCAGGGCGAGGTTCCCGGTGTCATCAAGGCAAGCTGGTAGCTGGGACAAAGAAGAGCTGAGAGAAGAGGTGGAAGCGAAATGATGACCGACCCGATTGCGGACATGCTGACGCGTATCCGCAACGCAATGACCGCCAAGCACGCCAGGACCCAGATGCCGGCCTCGAGGATGAAGGCGGAGATCGCCAAGATCCTGAAGGAGGAAGGCTACATCGACGACTTCAAGCGGACGGACGTCGAGGGAAAGGCGAACCTCGTGCTGATGTTCCGCTATGGGCCCTCCGGCGAGCGGGTGATCACCGGCATCGAGCGGGTGTCCAAATCGGGGCGCAGGATTTACGTGGGCAAGGATGAGATACCGGAGGTGCTGGCCGGACTCGGCACGACGATCATCTCCACTCCGCAGGGGCTGATGACCGGCACGGAGTCCCGCCGGCGCGGTCTCGGCGGCGAAGTGATCTGCAATATCTGGTAGGACGCCGGCCTGTCCGGCAGGGGTGAGGAAGAGTCATGTCACGAATCGGAAGGCTGCCGGTGCCGCTCCCTCAGGGGGTCACCGTGACGGTCGGCAAGGCGGAGATCGTCGTCAAGGGGGCCAAGGGCTCCATCACGACGCCGCTGCCGGGCGGGATCACCTGCAAGGTCGAAGGCGGAACGGCGAACCTGTCGCGAAGAAACGACGAGCGTCAGCAGCGCGCGCTGCACGGTCTGACGCGCGCCCTGCTCGCCAACGCGGTCAAGGGGGTGGCCACCGGCTGGTCGCGCGACCTGGACATCCAGGGGATCGGCTATCGCGCGAACGTGCAGGGCAAGAACGTGGAGTTCGCCCTCGGATACTCGCATCCCGTCATCTTCCCGATCCCGGAGGGGATCTCGGTGACGGTGGAAAAGCAGACCAAGGTCTCCGTGACGGGCGTTGACAGGCAGAAGGTGGGACAGGTGGCCGCCGAGATCCGATCGCTGCGTCCACCGGAGCCTTACAAGGGTAAGGGGATCCGGTACATGGACGAAGTGATCAAGAAGAAGGTCGGAAAGACGGGAGCGTAAAGGTCGAGTCATGGAAAGCAAAACTGACAAGAACCGCATCCGAACGGGCCGCAAGACCCGGTATCGCGACAAGGTCGACGGATTGCCGGTGCGGCCGCGTCTGGCGGTGTACCGCAGCCTGAACCACATCTACGTCCAGGCGATCGACGACACGACCGGCGCGACCGTGGCCTCCGCGTCGAGCATCGACAAGGAAATCCGCAAGACGCTGAAGAACGGCGGCAACATCGCGGCGGCGAAGTCGGTCGGAGAGGTGATCGCCAAGAGACTGAAGGACAAGGGGCTGGTCGAGGTCGTTTTCGACCGCGGTGGCTACCTTTATCATGGCCGCGTCAAAGCGCTCGCCGACGCCGCCCGGGAGCATGGGCTCAAGTTCTGATGGCATGAGCGCGGACATCGCGCTCACCAGACAGCCACGACGGAAGGGATTGGTAAACTGATGGCAAGACAGCGAGGCGATAGACTGGACAAGTCGGGCCTGGAGCTCAAGGACACCGTCGTCCACATCAACCGCGTCACGAAGGTCGTCAAGGGCGGAAAGAACTTCTCCTTCAGCGCGCTGGTGGTCGTGGGTGACGGCAGAGGACACGTCGGCTTCGGCCTGGGCAAGGCAAAGGAAGTTCCGATGGCGATCGCCAAGGGTGTGGACCGCGCCAAGCGGAACCTGGTGAAGGTCAATCTCAAGGGGACCACCGTCGCGCACACGGTCACCGGGCATTTCGGCGCGGGCCGCGTGCTGCTGAGGCCCGCCAGCCCGGGCACGGGTGTCATCGCGGGCGGCGCGGTCCGGGCGGTGATGGAATCGGTCGGAGTCGCCGACATCCTCACCAAGTGCATCGGGACGAACAATCCCCATAACGTGGTGCGCGCGACGTTCAATGGTCTTTCCAAGCTGATCGACCCGAAGGCTCTTGCCCGCCTGCGCGGCAAGGAGATGGTCGGCGCTGAGAAGGCGGAGGCGTAGGCGTGGCGACTCGGAAGGCAACGAAAGCGGCCGCGGCTCGCGCGACGGTCAAGGTCCGGCAGATACGCAGCGGCATCGGCTTTGAAGTCAACCAGAAAGAGACGCTCAGGTCGCTCGGGTTCAAGCGAATGAACCAGGTGGTCGAGCTGCCGGACAACCCGGCCGTGCGGGGGATGATCTACACCGTGCGCCATCTGGTCGAACTGGTCGAAGGAGAGGCGTGATGGCCGAGAAGAAAAAGCAGGCCGCATCGGTCGGTCTTCACAACCTGCGACCGGCCGCCGGCGCCGTCCGCAAGCGCAAGCGGATCGGCCGTGGGCCAGGCTCGGGACACGGCAAGACGGCGGGCCGCGGCAACAAGGGGTTCTGGTCCCGGTCCGGCTCCAGCCAGAAGCGCGGTTTCGAAGGCGGCCAGATGCCGCTTCACCGGCGCGTGCCCAAGCGCGGCTTCACCAACATCTTCAGGAAGGAGTTCTCGGAGGTCAACGTCGACGTCCTCGCCGCGAGATTCCCAG
>DASROJ010000111.1:0-3714 GCA_035646975.1 Patescibacteria group bacterium | reverse complement strand
CAGGGTCGTGAGGTTCGCGGCGTAGTCCCACGCGGAGTAGCGCCCCCACTGCTCATCGGTCACCCAGTCCTGGCTGGCGACATCATCATCGCGCAGATCGAGCTGGATGGCGAGGGCCTCGAACTGGGCGCTCAGTTCCCGGGCCAGCGCGAGGTTGAAATAGGCATTCGGGTGGTCATTGGTCCCGGGCCAGCGGGCGGCGCGTGCGAGGGCCCCCAGTTCGAAGACATCGGGGCGCTGCGTGAACACCCCCGCGAAGGAGTCCGTGTCCGCCATCGCCTGTGGGCTGGCGAAGTAGAGGCACGGGTAGTTCCCGGCGCTCGTGGGGCGCGGCCACCATTCGTAGGTGGGCAGGCCCCCATTCGAGAGCAGGCGCGGGGAGAGCAGCCGAGGGGCTCCGCTATTGGTCCGTCGCGGGTCGATGCGGTCCAGTTCCAGCTGCGACGTGAAGTAGGTCAGGCGCCGACTCTGTGCGAGGTCGACGATGGTGTCGAAGCGGCCGAAGTCACTCGGCACCGTGTAGTAGGCGTCGATAATCTGGGCGACCGCGATGGGATCGGTATCGCCGGTGTAGGGCCGGTCGAGCGTCGCCACCGCGAGAAAGGCATCCAGCGCGAGGATCGTGAAGGTGTCGCCGCTCCCCACGCGGAACTGCCGGCCGATGTCGGTCAGGGCGAACACCGAGGTGGCGGTGATGTCCGCCTGGCCTGCGACGACACTGACCACCGTCGTGGACGCGGCCTGCACCTGAATCGTGGTCTCACGGCGGAGGAACTGCCATCCGCGGCGCGCGGCGATCCAGGCATAGGTGTCCTGTACGAACCGACGCGCGAGCATCGGAGGGACATCGGGTGCCTGCAAGCGCACCGAGCGGAAGACGTCTTCGAAGGTCGCCATGAGCGTCGCGCGAGGAGCGTCCCGGTTGGAAGCACCCCTCGCGCTGCGGCGCGCTAACCGTGTCCGATCAGCATCAGACGGGCGCTATACGCGCTGAGATCGCCTGAGGCTTCCGAGCCGGTGTTGGGCACGTACCAGACCAGTTTCTGGTTCGTGTAGTCGTAGGTCACCAGGCGCACGGCCGACCCGTTCCACGCCACGCCCAGCACGTCGACCCCATCGAAGTTCGACCAGCCCACATCACTGGGGAGGAGCGCATCGCCCCCAGCGACATAGGTGGACGGCCCGTTGTAGGTGACCAGCTGGATCTTGTGCGTCGACCAGTTGTCGCGCGACTGCTTGAACGCCGTCTGGGAGAGTGTGGCCATCTATCCCCCCTTAGACGTTGTAGCCATCGAGCACCGCGAGATCCACGACCACGGTGGCTTCGGCCGGGCTCGTGGTCAGGGTCGGCCCCTGCACGCGGCCCAGGATCATGTGCGTCGGCGCGGTGCCGATCGCGACACGGTCGGCCTTGGCGTTGGTCGACGACGCGATGATCGCATCCCCAATGGCGAGGGCCCCCATCGAGCTGTCGATGATCTTGACGCTCGCCGGTCCTTCCACCTGGATGAACCCGTAGTTGCCGGGCGTGATGCTGTTCTGGAACACGCCCATGACCCCGTTGCGGTTCGTCACGTTGGTCGTGACGAGGTAGGGGTTCGTGGACGAGGCCCGCAAGGCCACCGCACCCGGGAAGGGCGCCACCGTCATGGTGGAGTCGGTCTGCACCAGCTGGTAGGTCTTGGCGCGACCCGCCTCGACCCCCTGCGCGGTGCGCGTCGGCTGGCTGACCGTGGCGCGCATCCCCAGTTGCCCGGGGTACTGCAGCGTCGTGTCATTGACCGTTTCGGGATCGCCCGTCGAGATGAAGATGGGCTGCTGACGGATGTTGTTTGGCATCGGAGTCTCCTCAGCTCCCGGTTACTTCGCGATTCCGAAGTGGGCGCGGCTGTAACGCGGCCCGATGGCGGTCAGGTTGCCGGCGAACAGAATCTGGCCGCTGACCTGGTTGTCGTCGCGCGCGCCCTTGAATCCGGTGAATCCGAAGGCGAACTTGGGCGAAGAGGCGATCCACAGCTTCACGAAGGCGGCATCGCCGGCCGGGCCGGGGTTCAGCCACCAGAAGGTCTCGTTGCCGTCCGGGGTCAGGTAGTTCCCGAGATCCGGGTCGTTCTTGCCATCGGCGCCGGGGACGTACTGGCCCATGACGATCGTGGCGTTGTTGAACTTGAAGCCCGGCCAGTTGATCTCCGGGTCGGTCGTGTCGATCTTCTGCTGCGGCGTGAAGGTCTCGGCGATGTACCCCATGCCGCGGTTGGTCGTGATGCCGAGTTTCGGGGTCTCCTTGCCGATGCAGCAGGAGAGGTAGCTGTGCTCCAGAAAGCGGAAGCTGACCTGGGGGACCGAGGCGGCGATGAGGCCCGTGGGCGAGTTGAGCGCCGGGGCGACGTCCGCGCGCGTCTGGTTGCCGTAGCTGGGGAAGATGGCGGTGGCCGCGGACCACGTGCGGTCGGTGCCGTTGGTGAAGGCCTCTTCCAGCCCGTTGATCTCCAGCAGGCGATTGTCTCCACCGACGTTCTGGCCGTGCCGGTAGGCGGCGATTTCCAGAATCGCGCTCATCGTCAGGGCCGCGTTCGCCATGTCTGTCTTCAGGCGCGAGAAGACCGCCGTGGGGCCGGCCGACTCGACCTCCAGATCCTCCAGGTACTCGGTGATGTTGGTCTCGTAGTACCGGGGGGTGAACTGGATGCCCGAGAAGGTCTGGCGCTTGGTGATGTCGAAGGTGCCGCCCTTCGCGTACGCGCCGCCCTTCATGGGCTTGAACAGGTAGTTGTCCTGAATCAGGGGGCCGGTCCAGCCGCGCTGGTAGCGGGCCTTCATGTAGGCCAGCAGGGGACCGGCGAGGAAGAAGTTGTCCGCCACGCCGGGCAGGATCTTCTTCGTTGCGACGGTGTTGGTTTCGTCGAGCAGGATCGCCATGTTCGAGACTCCTCAGCGTCGCGGTTGGGGGCCGACGCGAGACCCCTAGGTCTTGGACGCGACGAGCCGGTTGTACTCGTCGACCGCCTCGTCAACCAGGTTCCGATTGACCCCGGGATCGACCGGGGCGCCAGTCTTCAGCCCGTCCAGCGGCGAGCCAGCGTTGCTCCCCGGCGTGACATAGGGCATCTGCGGATTCTTCTGACGGAACTCGGCGACGGCGTCGTCCTTGATCTTCTGGACCCGGGCCGCTTCGGCTTCCTCCGCCTTCTGCTTCAACTGTGTCGAATACTTCGCCTGGTAGGCCTGCTCCAGCGTGAGGCCTTTGGATTGCGCTTCGAGGATGAGCTCCTGCGTGTCGAGCTCCTCGCCGAACAGTTTGTCGTGGCGCCGGGCCAGCTTCGGGACGATGACCGCGAACAGGCCCAGAGCCTCGGCCGAGGTGCGGTTGAACTCGTCGGCCGTGACGTACTTCGGGCCGGCGGGATCGGGCGCGGTCGGCGGCTTGGGCGCGGCCGGGTCGGGCGTCGGGGCCGGATTCTGCCGCTGCGATTCGAGCTCCGCGAGTCGCTGCCGATAGCTGGCGGCGGCCTGAAGCTCAGTCGCGTTGGCGTCGTACCACGCCTTGTTCTGGTTGTAGGTCTCCAGCGCGCGCTGCTTTTCGGCCCGGGCCTCGTCCATGCCACGGGAGTAGTCTTCCTGCCGCTTCACGCCCGCGCCGAGGGCATCGAGTGCCGCCTGCGCCTGCGCATCATCGAAGGCCGCCTGTGCCTGTGCCCGCAGTCCCTCGGGGAG
>DASROJ010000110.1:0-8705 GCA_035646975.1 Patescibacteria group bacterium | reverse complement strand
TCTATGTCGGCGGCGGCATCGCGCCGAAAATCATGCCGCTGCTGACCAGCGGCCATTTTCTCGAGAGTTTTCGCGACAAGGGGCGTTTCAGGCCCCTGATGGAGCGGATCCCGGTTCGCGTGATTCTCAACGATCGGGCCTCGTTGATCGGCGCCGCGGCGGTGGCGCGATCCCTGGGGGAAGCGTAACGGGCGATTGACGCCCCGGGCACGCCCGGTTATCCTCCGCGCCTGAACCCTCAACTCAACAGGAGACTGACTCATGGCAGGCAATGGTTTCTCCAAGGAATCCCTGCTCGAGTATGCGCGTTCGGAGCGCGACCGGTTCGAGAGCACGCTTCGCGAGCTGGTGGAGATCCCGAGCGTCTCCAACGACCCCGCACATAAAGATGATTGCCTGCGCGGCGCCGCCTACGCCGCCGACCTGATCCGCCGTCTTGGTGGCCAGGCCCGCATCATCGAAACCCGGGGGCATCCCATCGTCCATGGCGTCTTCCACGCCGGCGACAGGCTGCCCACCGTCACCGTTTACAACCACCTCGACGTTCAGCCGGCCGACGTCGGCGATGGCTGGATCACCGAACCGTTCCGATTCACCAGGAAGGACGACCGCTACTTCGCCCGCGGGACCACCGATGACAAGGGTCCCGCGATGACCGCCCTGTGGGGCGCCAAGTACGCGTTCGACCATGGCGTGCCGGCGAACATTCATTTTCTCTGGGAGATGGAAGAAGAGATCGGGAGCCCGCACTTCGAGTCGACCATCAGAGCCGAGCGGGACAGCCTCGGCACCGACTCGGTCATCGTTTCGGATACCGTCTGGGTCTCCCGCGCGCGGCCGGCCTGTCCGGCCGGCCTGCGAGGTCTGCAGGGCTTCCGCTTCACGATCGAAACCGGCCAGACCGATCAACACTCCGGGACGACCGGAGGCGCCGCTCGCAATCCGGTCACGGAGCTGTGCGGATTGATCGCCGAGTGCGTGGATGCGAAATCGGGGAAGGTGAAGATACCCGGTTTCTACAAGGACGTGGTGCCGCCGACCAGGCAGGAGCTGGCGGACCTGAAGAAGTGCGGGTTCACCACCTCGGACTTCAAGAAGGACCACCTCTTCAAGTCGCTGCGCACCAACGATGCCATGGAAATCATGAAACGGATCTGGTGCCTGCCCACCTTCGAGGTGCACGGGATCGCCGGTGGCTACCAGGGCCCTGGCGTCAAGACGGTGGTGCCGCCGCGCGCGACCGCGATTGTCTCCTGCCGGCTCGTGCCGAAGATGGACACCCGAAAGATAGTCAAGCTGGTGAAGGACTTCGTCAAGAAGAAGAACCCCGATGTGAAGATCGAGATCGAGCATGGCCTGCCGGCCTACAGAGGCCGGACCACCGGCCCGCACGCCGACTCGATCCGCTCGGCGGTGAAGTTCGCCTTCGGCAAGGAGCCGGTTTTCGTGCGCGAAGGCGGCTCGATTGGCGCGGTGCTGTCGATGGAGCGGGTGCTGAAGGTCCCCGTCTTCTTTCTCGGGCTGTCGTTGCCCGAGCACGGCTACCACGCGCCCAACGAGAACTACGACTGGCAGCAGGCCGAGGGGGGCATGATCGCTTTTGCCGACTACTTCCGCCGCGTTTCCGAGATGAGGTAGCCGTCGCTTTCAGTGGTCGGCGTAGCTCAGCTCGCCGGCCTCGATCGGAATGCTCAGCCTGTTCTGCTCCGGCGGCAGCGGGCAGGTTGCATAGGGGGTGAAGGCGCAGGGCGGGTTGTACGCCTTGTTGAAATCCAGCACCACCTTTCCATCCTTCGGAAGCTCCGCATAGAGAAACCGGCCTGAGCCGTAGGTCCTCCCGCCGCTGGTTGCATCGCGAAAGATGAAGAACAGCTCCTCCGCTCCGGGCTCCTCCAGCACCGGCTCGAGACGCGCCTCCCTGCCGCCGACCGTGAACAGGGCCGCGCCGGGACATGGCATTTTCTCGGTGGTGCCGAGGATGGTCGGCACGGAGATCTCCCGGGGCGGGTCGTACGGGACCCAGCGGGCCGTCACGCGAAGCGAGTCATCGACGGGAAACCATCGCAGCCCCGTGAACTCCCGGCGAAACCGGCTGTTCATGTCCTTGAGCCGGATCGCGTGGCGCTCGCCGCGCTGGATCACCTGCAGGGTCAACGAGCCGAGGGTCAGGACGTCTGGGGCGCCGTTCGCGTCCGATTTCAGATCCATGTCGGTGATCGGCTTTCCCTCGACGGTCACGACGACGTCCGGCTCGATTTTCACCCTGGCCCTGCCGTCGTGAAACTCGAACACCCCCGCTCGCGGCGGCGCGGAGCCAGGCGGCAGGACGATTTCGTTGGTGGCATCGGTGCCGAACCGGTTGGCCCCTTCCTCGAGCCAGAACAAACCCGCGACCGTCAGCCATCCCCCGTCGGCTTTCAGGCGTGTCTCGCGCTGCTCGCGCCACTTGCGAATTTCCGATTCGTACCCCGGACCGTCCGCCACGAGCATCCGCGGCAGTATCAGCACGCCGGCCACCAGGGCTGTCGTCGCCAGGCCGACCTTGATAATTCTCATTCGGGCAGTTTACACGATGCTGGACTGCGCATGGGTGGGCCGGTAGAATGCCGGCATGTTCACTCGCAAAGTGTCTCGGCGTCCCGCACCCTTCATCGTCGCGATGTTCTCGTTATTCCTGCTTTGCGCTGGATGCCCTGGCGGCGGGGGCGACGGCGGAGCGGCGAGCGTCCCGATGGGCGATCGCGCGACATTCGACGGTCTGTCCTTCGAGGTGCCGTCGGGGTGGACGAGCGAGCAACCCTCCAGCAACATGCGCGTTGCGCAATACCGAATCGCGCCGGCCTCGGGCGGTGGCGAGCCCGGCGAGTGCACCCTCTTTCACTTCCCGGGGCAGGGCGGCAGCGTCCAGGCGAATCTCGAACGCTGGTACGGGCAGTTCACCCAGCCCGACGGCGGAAGCACCGAAGCGAAGGCGCGCGTGGAGAAGTTCAGCGCGGGTGGGCTGCACGTGACCCTGGTTCAGGTCACCGGCACCTACTCCGGCGGGATGGATTCCACCGATGGGCCCAGGACCGGATACCAGCTGGTCGCCGGTGTGGTCGAGACCCCCGAGGCGCCCTGGTTCCTCAAGTGCACCGGCCCCGAGGCCACCATGATTTCCGCCGCCCCGGCAGTCCGGGCGCTGCTGTCGACTGTAAAGCCCTAGGGCTGGCGGGATCCCCATCCGCGTGATACGGTTTCCTTGACCCCGCACCAAGTCTCGACGGTACCCCGCTGTCTGTCATGCTGTTTTGCGTCACGTCTGGTGACGATTCAACTGCTCAGGAGGGCCTTCGATGATGCCAACCACACGGAAAAACCTGCTGCTCGTCGTGCCGATGATGCTGATGATTTCGGCCGCATCGGCTTTCGCCAAGCCCCAGAACCTGATCAAGTACTACTTTCTCAACGCGGGTGTCCAGACGGCGGCGCAGGGAAAGATCATGTTCGTGACCAACCCGGCGCAGTCCTTTTTCACCATCTCGGCGTCGCATCTGACTCCCGGTCCGTACGATATCGTGCTCAACGGAGTTGTCGTCGACACCCTCACGGTGAAGGGGGATGGTACCGGGAAGGTTTTCTACCGGTCGATCGTGACCGGCAAGCACTCCGGCACGCCGCTTCCGTATGATCCGCGCGGCGGAGACCTTGCCATCCAGGCCGCGGGCGTCGAGATGCTCGGGGCCACGATCCCATTGACGGCCGCTGAGGCGCAGGCGAAGACCGAGATCTCCATCGACCTCGACAACCTGGGCGTCGGCGCCGGCACGTCCGAGGCGAGTCTGGTGTCGAGATTCGGGCGGATTCAGTTCGACGTCGTGGTCCACGGGGCGGCGCCGGGCACGCTCGATCTGCTGGTCGGCGGCGTGAAGGAAGGTGAAATCGTGGTGAATGCGAACGGCAACGGCAAGATCCAGTTCGACTCCCGCCCTTCCAGCGGCGACGACGACGAGGGACTGGCGGAGCTGCTGACTTTCGATCCGAGAGGCCAGCAACTCCAGCTCATGCAGGCAGGGACGGAGATGTTCCAGGTCACCTTCCCGCTGCTCTAATCATTTGACCGGATGCAAACGGGGCGGCTCGCTGCATCGCAGCGGCCGCCCCGTCTTCTGATCCGTTCGACAAAGACTGGCCAGCGCTAGAAGTTCACCACCGCCCCCAGTTCGAACCTCCGGCCGAAGTTGCGTGTGGCGTTCAGTCCCACGCCGTCCAGCGGGCTGAGATCGTACGAGTTGATGGTCACGTAATCCGCGTTGAGCAGATTCTGCACGTTGATGAAGGCGGCCACCTGCAGCTTGCCGCCGATCGTGAAGTTCTTCTCGATACGGCCGTCGATTTCCCACTGCCCGTAGTTGCGCTGGTCGTTGCGCTGGTGCGATGGGAAGAAAGTCCTGAATATCGTGTTGCCGGTGCTGTCCTGGTCGACAACCGTCTTCTGGACCGAGAAGGGCGTCCCCGAGGACCACTGCACCACGGAGCCAAGACTTATCGAGTGAGGCAGCTTCGTCACCGCCTGGAACTTGAGCACGTGTCTCTGGTCGAACGCGAGGAACCCCTTCTCGTCGTCGACGGTCTGCGGGTCGTTCCCGAGCGCCGAGCCGAACGCCTCGGCCTGGCCGAAGGCCTGGGACCAGACATAGCTCGCCTGCATCTGCCAGTTGCGGTGCAGCCGCTTGAGGATCTTCAGCTCGTACGACTCGAAGTGCGATGTGTTGAAGTTCCCGATGCGCAGCACCTGGTTGAAGCCGTTGTTGACCGTGTAGAGATCGGGCGCACCGTTGGGGGTGCTGAAGCCGCGGTTGAACGCGAAGTTGCCCCCCTCCACGTTGCCCCCCGCGGGATCGAAACCGACATTGCCGAACCGATCGGTCTCCAGCGAACCGGCATCGCCGCAGAGGATCTGCGGGCTGATATGGAAGAACTGGCCGTATTGCTCGCACGTCACGTGGTTGAAGTCGGTATCCTGAAGCAGGTCACGCCCCTTGCGGTTGATGTACGTGAACCCCACCGACCATTCCGGCGCCAGCTCGCGCTCGAAGCCGATGCTCAGCTCGTCGGTGTACGGGGTGCGCAGTGAGCGGTCGACCTGCGTGATGCTGACAGTGGACGCCGCTTGTGAGATGGCCCCCGGCACGATGATGTGGTTGGAATCGGGGGTGAAAGCGAAGTTCACCCGGTCCGGTCCTATCTCCCCTGTCACCGTGGCCAGGAACAGCCTGTCATAGAACCGGCTCCAGTTGCCGAAGAACTTCGTCTTGCCGTCCGCCCAGGGATCCCATGAGATGCTGAACCGTGGCGCGAGATTGGTGTTGGTGATCTCGAAGTTGTTCGTCTGCCTGTCCTTGAATGTCGTAAACGGGCGAAACTGCGCCAGCCCTTCCTCACCCTGCATCCCGACGAAACCGTCGTGATTGAGGTCGAGGGCGGCGACTCTCGGGTCGACATCGTTGATGCCGTCGCCGTTGCGATCCTCGACGCTCAGCAGCCCCGTGCCGGCGATGGGGTCATGGTCGATGATGCCCGAAGGCGGAAGCCCGTCGTAGACGGAGTTCGGCTCCGAGATCGTCTGGCAGTTCGAGGTCGTCGCGATGGTCCCCGGCCTGAGCTGTTCCTGGGTCTTGGCCTCGAGGCAGATCCCGCTCCAGAGGTTTATCGCCTGTCGTCGTTCATGCCGCGGGTCGAAGAAATCGAACCCCGACGTGTCGATATCCTCGCGATCGAGCCGGACCCCCGCGTTGATCGTGATGTTGGGACGCGGCTTCCAGGCATCCAGCAGGTAGAAGCCGCTGCTCAGGCTGGCCGCGCTCTGGGGTGTCCTCAACGGGTTGAATGTCTGGACCACCTGCACGCCCGTGATCGCGTCCGGGTTGACTGCACCGCCACCTGAGCCGCCCGGCGGAGGCTGGAACGGCCGGGTGACATCGATCAGCAGCGGATTGGTGATCGGCTCGTCGGAGAACTTCTCGTCGGCGAACTCGATGCCCGATTTGATGTTGTGCTGCCCCCAGGCGTCGTCGATGTTGTACGACAGGTCGGTCTTGATGGCGTTGCGGGTTCGCGAGTCGTCGGTGGAGGTGTTGAAAGGACCTGTCACGCGTCCCGTGATCAGGTCGTTCTGGAAGACGCGCTTCTCGCCGCGCGCCGGGTCGCAGTTCACGACGTCGCAGGGATACAGCGCCTGGACCGTCTTGCCGGTCACCACGGTGTGCACCTCGGTCGGCTCGAAGTAGCGTGACACCGGCGTCAGGGCGATACCGGATCTGAATCCCGAGACGGCCGCTTCGAGGAGCAGCTGAGGCGAGATGGTGGCCGTCCACTTGAGCTGAGGAGTCACACCGCCCTGCTTGAATTGAAAGTCGGAGTCGGGTGAGACCCCGAGGGCGAGCCCGAGCCCGCGGAAGACGCGCGGATCGGTGTTGAGCTGGAACGCCAGCTTGTTGAGCGAATTGACCTGCCAGGTCACCTTCCCAAACGAGTTGTTGCCGCGCGAGGTGATCAGGACATTGGAGCCGATCTGATTGACCGGTCTTTCCGTGTCGAGCACCTCTATCGAGCTGAAATACCACAGCTTGTCGCGCACGATGGCGCCGCCCAGGGTCAGCGTGGGACGGATGTCGACGTAGTTCGGGAAATGATTGTCGAACCTGTTGACGTCGTTGTTGTTGGCTCCGTCGCCGTTGAGAAACTTCCCCTGCCAGAACATCGAGAACTTGCCTTCGAAGTCGTTGCCCCCCGACTTGGTGATGATGTTGGCGAACCCGCCGTCAGCGCGGCTGAACTCCGCGGAGGCGCCCGAGGTGATCACTTCGAGCTCTTCGATGATGTCCGCGTTGAGATTCTGCCCGAACGTGCCGCTGACCGGATCGGTGATGTTGCCGCCATCGAGCCTTATCTGCAGACCCGTGTCGCGCGCTCCGTGGACGTTCGGATTGCCGTCGCCATCGGTGTCGGTCACTCCGGGGGCCAGCTTGAGGATGTCCTGGAAGTTGTGTCCGATGATCGGCAGCCCCTCGATGAACTCGGCGTTGAAGCTGGTCGAGGTCGTCGCAATGTCCGTGGCCACGATGTTCCCCGTGTCAATCACTTCGACTCTCTCGGTCATCTCGGTGGTCGTTCGCAGCGTGATGTCGGCCACGGTGGTCCTGCCCGTGTCGAGATCGAGCGGGCCGACTTCCATCGGGGCGAAACCGGGGTAATCGATCTTGATGAAGTAGTCGTTGGCCGGGGGAAGAAGCGGGATGCGGTAGTTGCCTTCGATGTCGCTGACGACCTGCTTGTTACCGCTGGGCTGTGCCTTGCTCTTGATGACGATCACGACTCCGGGGATGCCGCTGCCGTCGGTGTCCACCACGCGCCCCTTGACCGCCGCGGTGGTCCCCTGGGCAAATAGCGCCGACGCGGCCGGTCCCGCCGAAAGTGCCACAGCGAGGACCGCCAGCCTGAACACACGGGTTGACCAGAGCATTGACCCTCCCTCCTGTTGTTGTTCCTGGCGGGTTCATGGGTTAGCCGGGTCTCCCACGCATTCCATTTCCTGATGTCACTGGATTCTTCAACCTGAACGTCGGCATACAGACCCATCGACGATCGGTTTTGTTTACGCAGCATCACATCACGAGGAAATTCACGCTTCGGTTCGACACAAGGGGCCGAGGCATCGTGGAGTGTTGGCGGGTTGGCGGCGCGTCACGTTGAGAGGGGCTGACTGGGTGCTGAAAACCTTCCGCGGATCGCGTTGCGCGTGGCGCTCGCGGTGCACCCGCGCGAGTTTCTCAGCAGACTGCTAGGGACAGGCGGCGCCGGTGCGCGCCGTGCCGTCCGAAGAAAAACCAAGCGGCCCCGAACCGCAGGCATTGCCCGGCCGCACATAATAGAAGAAGGCGGCGCCCGGCAGCGGCTGCAGCCCGGCCGACCCGAGCCACACCTGGGCGCGTCCCGCGTTGGACTGGCCGGTGTCGTAAAGACTCGCGCCGAGGATCAGGTCGGTGCGCCCGTCGCCGTTGATGTCGCCCGCGGAGGCCACCGAGATGCCGAGCTGGGCGCCCGTCTGGTCCGATTCCATCGTGCGCGCGGGAATCGAACCCGGACCGAATGGCGAGCCCAGGTAGACATAGGCGCGTCCCTCGTCGACCTGTCCATTGTCATAGCCCGGCGCCCCGATGACGAGGTCGCCGTAGTTGTCGCCGCTGAATCCGGCCGCAACCGCAAGGGAGAAACCGAACCGGGCGCCGGCCTGATCTCCTTCGCCGATCCAGAGAGGCTGGTTCGCTGGCCCCGTCGAGGAGCCTGCGAAGACGGAGACCCTGCCGCGATCCGCCACTCCGTTGTCATACAGGTCCGCACCGGCGATCGCTTCGGCGAAGCCGTCACCATTGAGATCGCCAAGCGCCACCGACACCCCCATGTGCGCGTCGGCCTGATCGCTTTCCGCCGTCCAGGACGGGAGGGCAGCCAGCCCGGTGGGCGACCCCGCGAAGAAGAAGACGCGCCCCTCGTTGGACTGGCCGTTGTCATACATCGGCGCACCGATGATGACGTCGCCACCGCCGGAGGACACCGCCGCTCCAAACCGCGCGAAAGCCTGTCCGCCCGCGGCGCTCCACGACGGAGACGCCGCCAGACCCGAGGGCGATCCAGGAAAGACGAACACCCTGCCCTCGCCGGGC
>DASROJ010000109.1:0-6187 GCA_035646975.1 Patescibacteria group bacterium | reverse complement strand
CGAGGGATGGGTGTTCACCTATACCTCGATGGACCCCTCGACGCTGCCGCGCGATGCGGCTTCCAAGGTGGCAAAGGCGCGTGGATACGCCCTCGCGGTGTCCTTCAGGAAGTCGCGCTCCTATCCGTTCGGCACCTGGTGGATCGTCCTGGCGTTGAATGGCGCCGGCTGATCCGGATTGAATCCGGTCAACCTCGAGAGGCGCTGCACCGGGGCCGGGCGGCGCGGACTCGCCACGGCGCCTCGACAGCCGCGGTCGACCTCGCCTATCATGCGCCCTTCGATATCCAACTCCTTTCTCACGGAGAGAATCCGCATGCGCGCATCGCACCTCGCCGGCCTGGCCTGTGTCCCGGTCCTGATCCTCTGCACGACTCTTCTGCCGGCCGACGACGCGGCGCCGAAGCCGGATTGGGATGTGACGGCAGCGCACGGCCCGTCGAAACAGATCGCCTTCACGACTGACGAAGGAACCTGGATCAACCTCGATCTGAGCCCTGACGGCGGGACGATCGTCTTCGACCTGCTGGGTGACATCTACTCCATGCCGGCCGCCGGCGGCGAGGCGAAGCTGCTGTCCGGTGGCCCCGCATGGGAGATGCAGCCGCGGTACAGCCCGGACGGCCGGAGGATCGCCTTTACCTCCGACCGCGCCGGTGGCGACAACATCTGGGTGATGGACGCCAACGGCGGCAACGCCCGTGCCGTGACGAAGGAAACGTTCCGGATGCTCTCGAGCCCGGACTGGACGCCGGATGGACGGTTCGTCTTCGCGCGCAAGCATTTCACCAACACACGCTCGCTCGGTGCGGGTGAGGTCTGGCTGTACTCGGTGGAAGGGGGCAAAGGGATACAGCTCACGAAGAAGGAGACCGACACGTCGGACGTCAACGAGCCGGCCATCTCTCCCGATGGCCGCTATGTCTACTTCTCCCACTCCGGTCCGTTCGACTACAACAAGGATGTCAACGACGGTATCTTCCAGATCTCGCGTCTCGACCTGGTCACGGGGGATGTCGCGCCCGTCACCGCCGACTACGGCGGCGCTGTCCGGCCAACACCCTCTCCCGACGGGAAATCCCTGGCGTTCGTCAGGCGCGTCCGCACCCGGAGCGTGCTGTTCGTTCGCGATCTGGAAACCGGCGCGGAGCGCCCCCTGTTCGACGGCCTCGACCACGACCAGCAGGAGACCTGGGCCATCCACGGCATCTACCCGGCTTTCGCCTGGGCGCCTGATTCGAAGACGATGGTCGTCTCCTGGGGCGGGCACATCGGGCGCATCGACGTGACCAGCGGTGCCGCGTCACCCATCCCGTTCAGCGTCCGGGTGGACCAGCGGGTCGACGACGCGCTGCATCCTGTCCACCGACTGGGAGGCGCCACCCTGACCTCGAAGATGATTCGGTGGCCGAGCGTTTCGCCCGATGGACGCACCCTTCTGTTCCAGGCCGTCGGTCGCATCTATCTGATGGACCTTCCCACCGGCACGCCGCGTCGTCTGACGCACTCGAGCGACGAGGCACCCCTGGAGTATGCGCCCGCCTGGTCACCCGATGGACGAAAGGTCGCCTTCGTGACCTGGGAGGAAGCCTCGGGCGGTCACCTCTGGACGGCGCCGGCAGCCGGTGGAGAACCGATCCGGCTGACACAGGTGGCGGACCAGTACGCGAATCCTGCCTTTTCCCGGGACGGGCGCCGCATCGTGTTCGTGCGCGGCTCGGGAGCCGGTCGCCGCTCGGACGAAACTCTCGGTGACGAGCTCTACTTCAGGATCGTGATGGTGGATGCCTCGGGCGGCGAAACAGGCACGGTGGTGCAGACGGCCAACCCGGGGACCAACGAGCGGATGCCCAGACCGGCGTTCAACGCCGACGGCACGCGGATCTACTACACCGAGATGAACGGGCGTGGCGACGACACGGCGCGCGCGCTGGTGAGCGTGGCGTTGGATGGCACCGACAAGCGGGTGCACGCGAAGGGAAAGCACGCCCGCGAGATCATGGTCTCGCCCGACGGGGCCTTTCTCGTCTTCAAGGATCTGCAGCAGATCTACCTGGCCCCCTTTCCCCCCACCGGACCGGGCGCGGTGTCGCTCGACCCGGAGGGCACCGGCATGCCGATCAGCAAGCTCTCCCGGATCGGCGGGGACTGGCCGGGCTTCACGTTCGATGGCAAGGAAGTTGTCTGGAACCTCGGACCCCGGGTGTACCGGACGCCGGTGGCAGACGCGCTTGGCGCCGCGCGGGCGGTCCCCGGCAAGAAAGATGACAAGAAAGATGACAAGAAGAAAGACGCCGGGCCGATGACCAACCCGATCGTCAAGCAGACCACCACCATCGATGTCGATCTGCGGGTGCCGCGCGCCGTCCCCGACGGCGCCATCGCCCTGGTGGGCGCGCGGCTGGTCACCATGAAGGGGGACGAAGTCGTCGAGGATGGCGCGATCGTCGTGAACGGGGAGCGGATCGTCGCGGTGGGGCCCAGGTCCAGCGTCACCCTCCCGGCCGGGGCCAGGGTGATCGATGTCGCGGGTCGGACGATCATCCCGGGTCTCATCGACGTGCACGCTCACCTGCACTACTCCTCGCTGGACATCCTGCCGCGGGCCGACTGGCGTTACGACGCCAATCTCGCCTACGGCGTCACCACGAGCCATGACCCGTCCGCCCCCACGCAGCTCGTCTTCGCGCAGAGCGAGATGGTGGAGGCGGGGCTGATGGACGGCCCGCGTATCCTGTCGACCGGTTACATCCTCTACGGAGCGGAGAGCGACGACAAGGCGGTGATCGAGAGCCTGGACGACGCGCGCGCCCACGTGAAGAGACTGAAAGCCCAGGGCGCCATCAGCGTCAAGTCGTACAACCAGCCGCGCCGCGATCAACGGCAGTGGATCATCCAGGCCGCCCGGGAAGAAGGGATCGAGGTGGTGCCCGAAGGGGGCTCCACGCTGGCCATGGACCTGTCGATGGTGCTCGACGGCCACACCGGCATCGAGCATGCGCTGCCGGTGGCGCCGCTCCACAAGGATGTCGTGGGATTGCTTGCCGGCAGCGGCACCGGCTACACCCCGACCCTCATCGTCGGATACGGCGGGCTGATGGGAGAGAACTACTGGTATCAGCACACGGATGTCTGGAAGGACGAACGGCTCCTGCGCTTCGTGCCGCGCGGCGTGGTCGATTCGCGCGCGCGCCGGCGCGATGTCATGGCGCCCGACGACGACTGGAACCACTTCGACCTCGCCAGGGGAGCCAAACAGGTGCTCGATGCGGGTGGGTCGGTCCAGCTCGGCGCGCATGGGCAGCTGCAGGGTCTTGGCGCGCACTGGGAGCTCTGGATGCTGGGGCAGGGAGGCATGACGCCGCAGGAGGCGCTCAGATGCGCGACGCTCAACGGCGCCCGTTACCTCGGCCTGCAGGCGGATCTCGGTTCGCTGGAGCCGGGCAAGCTGGCCGATCTCGTCGTGCTGGCGAAGAACCCGCTGGCCGATCTGGCAAACAGCGATTCGATGGAGCAGGTGATGAAGGGCGGGATTCTCTACGACGCCCTGACCATGGACGAGGTCTGGCCGAAGCCGCGCAAGCGGCCGCCGCTGGGATTCGAGGCCGCCGGCACGCCGTGAGCCGGGGTGCGGCCCGCTACGGACAGCTGCGGGCCGCGCGAACGACTCCGGTTGAATCGTAGCCGGCGGGCCCGGCGCACGACCCGCTGACAGCGCGCACGAGATAGAAGTAGACGCCCCCCGGCGCGGGCGCCTGCGGGTCGGCCGATGTCGTGTCGGTGTCGTCGTGGGTCTCGACGCATGTCGCCCCGCCGATGAAGTCGCCGGTCCCGCTGGTCCTCAAAGTATCGTAGTAGCGCGGGTAGGTGCCGCCGCCAGGTGGAGGCGCCGTCCAGTCGAGCTGCGTGGAGCCGCCGATCTGGAGCAAGGTGAGATCCGTGGCCTCTCCCGGCGCCGCCCAGACCATGGCGTCGGCGTCATCGCAGTCGCCCATGCAGACCGAGACGCCGTCGGCGTCCGCATCCACCTCGTTGGTCCCCGTCAGCGCGGGCCACGCCGGGTCGGCGCAGTCGTTGTTGCGCCGGTCGCAAACCTGCGGGGCGCCCGGGTAGACCGCCGCGCTGGTGTCGTCGCAGTCTCCGGAGCATTCGCTGAACCCATCGAGATCGTTGTCGACCGATTGGCCGAGAGCGTACCGGCCACCGGTGCTCACGGTGGAGGCGACATCCTGCCCGCCCCACGAGATCATGAAGCTGCCCGTCCAGATCGCGGTGTGGTTGGCGCGGGCCGAGGGAGCCGCGATCTGTGACATGGCGGCCCAGCCGTTCGACGAAGGGGTGTACCGTCCCCCGGTGCCCAGCACGGTGGAAGCGTCCTGCCCCGCCCAGACGATCATCCGCGAGCCGGTCCAGACCGCCGTGTGCAGATAGCGTCCCGACGGGGCGCCGGTGGTCGACACCGGGGTCCAGAGATTCGCCGCCGGATCGTAACGCGCTCCCGTGGCGGTGTAGGTGCCGTCGTACCCTCCCCAGACGATCATCAGGCTTCCGGACCAGATTGCCGTGTGGTTGTACCGCGCCGTAGGGGGGCTGGAGGTAGATGTGGCCATCCAGGCATTGGTGACCGGATCGTAGCGGCCACCGGTGTTGAGGCCCGCGCCGGAAAAGCCGCCCCAGACAATCATGATGCTGCCGGTCCAGACCGCCGAATGAAGATAGCGCGCGGCGGGCGCATTGGTCGTCGAGGTGGCCGCCCAGGCGTTGGCGACCGGATCATACCGGCCCCCGGTGTTGGTCGTGATGATGTCTCCGCCGCCCCAGACGACCATGCTCGTTCCGGTCCAGACGGCGGTATGGTTCGACCGTGCGCTCGGCGCGCCGCTCACGGCAATCGACGTCCATGTGTTGGCCACCGGATCGTACCTGGCGCCCGTGTTGAGGTAGGCGCCGCCGAAACCGCCCCAGATCAGCATGCGGCTTCCGGTCCAGACGGCCGTGTGCGCCGAGCGACCGGCCGGAGCGCCGGCGGTCGCCGTGGGCGACCAGTTGTCGCTGAGCGGGTCGTAGCGCGCCCCGGTGTTCAAGGCCGTGGCGCCGTCGGTGCCACCCCACACCACCATCGAGTTGCCAGTCCAGATCGCGGAATGGTCGTAGCGACGTGACGGTGCGCTGCTGGACAGCGTGGGGGTCCAGACGTCGCCGGATGGGTCGTATCGACCGCCCGTGCCGAGTCCGGCGGGTGAGCCGTTCGAGCCGCCCCAGACCACGATGACGCTGCCGGTCCAGACCGCCGTGGGATCGAACCTGGCCGAAGGGGCGTTGGTGGACGAAAGGGGCAGCCACGTGTTCGACGCCGGGTTGTACCGGGCTCCGGTGGCCTGCGGTGACGTCCCGTCGGTACCGCCCCACACCACCATCGTGTTTCCGGTCCAGATGGCCGCGTGGTCGGATCGAGCCGAGGGGGAGCCCACCATCGAGGTGTCCTGCCAGCTGTTGGCCGCCGGGTCGTAGCGCCCGCCGGTGCCGAGCGCGGCGGCGCCGCTGGTGCCGCCCCAGACGATCATCAAGGAGCCGGTCCAGACCGCGGTGTGCAGGGAACGAGGCGAGGGCGCCAGCGTGATGGATGTGGCGGACCAGCTGTCGGTGCCCGGATTGTAACGGGAACCGGTGGACAACGCCGTGGCGCCGTCCACGCCGCCCCAGACGATCATCACGCCTCCGGTCCAGACCGCGGTGTGGCTGTCGCGTGCCTCCGGCGCGTTGGTGAGCCCCACCGCGGTCCATCGATCGGTGGACGGATCGTAACGGCCGCCGGTGTTGAGGCTTGCCCCGCCAAATCCTCCCCAGACGATCATGACGCTGCCGGTCCAGATGGCTGTGTGCGAGTTGCGCCCCGTCGGGGCCTTCGTGAGCGACGTGGCCGACCAGCTGTTGGTCGTCGGGTTGTAGCGCCCGCCGGTATTCAGATAGGCGGTGTCGTCCGAGCCGCCCCAGACCGTCATGACGCTGCCGGTCCAGACCGCCGTGTGGAGTTGTCGCGGAGACGGCGCGTTGACCGTGGTCGTGGGCGCCCAGGAATCCGTGAGCGGGTCGTACCGCCCGCCATTGTTGAGATATGCCCCGCCGAAGCCTCCCCACACGATCATCACGCTGCCGGTCCAGACCGCCGTGTGGTTGGTGCGGGGAT
>DASROJ010000108.1:0-16352 GCA_035646975.1 Patescibacteria group bacterium | reverse complement strand
CTTGGCGGCCGCATTCCGAAGGGCATGCTCCTGATGGGCCCGCCGGGGACCGGCAAGACGCTCCTCGCGCGCGCCGTCGCCGGCGGGCCCATCAGGAGCACGCCCTTCGGAATGCGTCCGCCGAGCTTCTGGAATTTCTGGGGCTCCTTGAGGAATTCGATGATTTCCTGGAGCTCTTCTTTTGCTTCCTCCACGCCGGCGACGTCCTTGAACGTGATCTTCTTGCCCTGGCTGGAGGAGAGCTTTGCCTTGCTCTTGCCGAATGAAAGCGCCTTGTTGCCGCCCGTCTGCATCTGGCGCATGAAGAAGATCCAGATCCCCACGATGAGCAGCATGGGGGCCCAGGTCATCAACGTGATGAGGTAGGTGCTTTCCTTGGCTTTCTTGACGGTGATCTCGACACCCGCGTTCTTCAGGGTGCTCGCGAGCTTTTCGTCCTTCAGGGCCGTGGTGCGGAAGGACTTCGCCACCGTCGTGCCGCCTGCCTCGGGACGATACTCCCCTTCTATCTCGAAGGTCTCGTCACCTGAAATGGTGACCTTGGCGACGGCCCCATCCTCGACCTTCTTGATGAACTGGCTGTAGGTGAGTTCTTCCTGCTGCTGGCTGGTCGCCTTGAAGAAGTTATAGAGCAGCAACACCGCTAGCAGCGCCACGACCCAGAACATCACCGCCCTGAAGCTGGCGCTCAAGATTTCATCTCCGTGATGAGAAACTGCTTTGAACCGGCCGTTCCGGAGGCTCCGGTCGCCGCGGCCGATCCGGCTGCTTTACGGGGCACTCTTATAATAATGAGGAATCGCCCTTAAATCCACCCGCCCGCGCACTCGATAAGCGCGACGGTCAGGGTGGCGTCGGTCAGCCGGTAGGGATGGCCGATCCGGTACCCCACGACCCAGGCGATGCCCGAGGGCCCCACCAGAAGAGGGACCCGATCTCTTTGTATTCGCGGCACCTTGCAATCGATCATGAACTCCTTGAGCTTTCTGTGCCCTGCCGCGCCCAGGGGATGGAACGTATCACCCGGCAGGCGGGTTCTTACCGCCACCCGGGCCCCCAGTCGCCCGGCATCCAGCGCCACCCGGGTCGCGTCTTTCGGGATCTCCGCGAGCCCGGTCCGTGGCATCAAACGCGCCGTCAGGCGGGCCGTTGTGCCAGGCAACGACACGCTGCCCGGAAGCTCGAGCGTGACGTTGCAGGCCGCCTCAGGCCCGGGACCCGCCGGAGCCTGTCCGCCGCTCACCACGATATCCAACCGATCCCGGCGCGCCAGAATTCCCCCTGAAATAATCAGTGAGGAATCGCCGTCACCCGTGTTCGCCAGCTGCAGGACCGATCGGATGACCTGTTGTGAGCATCCGCGTGGCTCCGCGCCTGCCCGCTTGAGCAGAAGGCGTGCCGCCCGCCGGGCGAGCACCGGCGGCAGGCCGGCCAGCTCGCCTGCCGGCACCCGGATCGTGCTGCCCGTCGACTCGGGCACTCCCCAGCCGGCGACCCACTCCTGGGCCAGCATGTCCAGGTAGGCGTCTTCCTCGGCCATGATCCCGGCGTTGCGGCCGAGGGTGCGCGCGATGGATGGGTTCAACTCCACGAGGAGGGGAATGAGCCGGGACCGGATCCTGTTGCGCAGGAACCGCGGTTGCTCGTTGGTCTCGTCGTCCCTGAACTCCTGGGAAATCTCCGCCAGGTAGCGTCGCGCCTCCTCGCGCCGGATGTCGAGCATCGGCCGGATCAGTCGCCCGGGTCCCGACCGCGCCATGCCCGACAGCCCGCGGCGCCCCGCGCCGCGCACGAGGCGCATCATGACCGTCTCTGCCTGGTCATCAAGTGTGTGCCCCAGGGCGATGCGGGTGCAGCCATGGTCGCGGGCGCAGCGCGCCAGGAGCCCATGGCGCACCAGCCGGGCCCCTTCCTCTCCACGCCTGACTGTCGACATCTCCTCCTCGTCGCGCGGGGCCAGCACGACGCATTCGAGCCCGAGCCGCGCGGCCAGATCTTCGACGAACGCCTGGTCGTCGTCGGCAGCCTGTGCGCGCAGGCGATGGTTGACATGGACGACGATGATGGAAAGCGGGACCCGTTCGGCGTAGGAGAGAAGGAGACGAAGCAGCGCCACCGAGTCGCTGCCGCCGGAGACGGCGGCCAGGACCCGCTCGCCGGGGGCGAGCAGGCCGTCTTCTTCGACGGCCCGTCTGAACGTCTCGAGGATCATGCGCCTGACTGGTAGCGGAGGAGGGACTTGAACCCCCGACACCGCGGATATGAGCCGCGTGCTCTAACCACCTGAGCTACTCCGCCACCGCTGAAAATTAAGTCGTTAGACTAGGCCAGCTTACAGACGGAGTCAAGAACGGGGGGTGTTATACTGCCGGCAATTCTGGCGAGGGTCGAGTGGACGCAAAAATCTGCGCGCGGTGCAGCTCAACTGGAGAAAAGCTTGTCCTGATCAAGTGTCCCATCTGTTTCAAGCTGGTGTGCGAGGCCTGCCGGTACAATCGCGGCGGGCGCCTCTTCTGCACCCAGTTCTGCGCCGATGAGTTTTTCTTCGGCGACGAGGATTGACATGGGAGGATTTCCCGCCGTCCGGCCGCGCCGGCTGAGGCGTGGTGAAGCCATGCGACGACTCGCGAGGGAGACCTCGCCGTCGAGCGCGCGATACATCCTGCCGTTCTTCGTCGTGCCGGGCCAGGGAATCAAGCAGGAGATCGGCTCGCTGCCCGGCGTGTACCGTCATTCGGTCGACTCCCTCGTGGACGAAGCCGCCGCAGCCTTCGACACCGGCGTTGAGGGAATCATCCTGTTCGGCATCCCCGAAACCAAGGATGCTGCCGGCACCGGCGCCTACAGCAATGACGGGATCACGCAGCGCGCGATGCGGGCTTTGCGCGAAAAAGTTCCGGGTCTGTTGCGGATTGGCGACGTCTGTCTTTGCGAGTACACCGACCATGGGCACTGCGGTCTGCTGGCGGAGGAGGGCCGGGGCTCCGGCGGCGACGCCCCCCTGGAGGTCGCCAACGACCCGACCCTCGAGCTGCTCGGACGCACCGCCGTGAGCCTGGCGCAGGCGGGAGCCGATCTGATCGCGCCGTCGGACATGATGGACGGCCGGGTGGGCGCCATCCGCACGGCGCTCGATGACGCCGGTTTCGATCAAGTGCCGATCCTGTCGTACGCGGCGAAGTATGCCTCCGTGTTCTACGGCCCGTTCCGCGACGCCGCCGGCTCGGCTCCGCGCTCGGGGGATCGCCGCGGTTACCAGATGGATCCTTCCAACGCCCGCGAGGCGATGCGGGAGATCGCGCTGGACATCGACGAAGGAGCCGACATCGTCATGGTGAAGCCTGCCATGCCTTACCTCGACATCATCAGGATGGCGCGCGACCGGTTCGATGTGCCGATCGCGGCGTTCCAGGTGAGCGGCGAATACGCCATGATCCAGGCGGCCGCCGCGCGCGGCTGGATCGATCGGGAGCGGGCAATCTCCGAATCGCTGACGTCGATCCGACGGGCGGGCGCCGACATCGTGCTGACCTACTTTGCCCGCGAGGGGGTGCGACTGCGGTGACGCCAACCCACCGGGCGGGGCCGCCACCCGAGCGCCGCCGTTCTCGAGAGTTGCTGGAAAAAGCCCGGCGTCTCATGCCGGGCGGCGTCAACTCTCCGGTGCGCGCCTTTGCGGCCGTTGGCGGCGACCCCATCGTGATGCAGCAAGGCCACGGCTCCCGCGTGACCGACGTGGACGGAAACCAGTACATCGACTACGTCGGATCCTGGGGACCGCTGATTCTCGGGCACACCCCTCCGTCGGTGGTGGCCGCGATCGAACGGGTAGCGCGCGAGGGCACCTCGTTCGGCGCTCCCACGCCCTACGAGGTGGAGCTGGCCACCCTGGTCACCGAGTCGGTTCCCTCCATCGAGATGGTGCGCATGGTCAGCTCGGGCACCGAGGCGACGCTTTCGGCCCTGCGGCTGGCCCGGGGCGCCACCGGGCGGGACCTGATCGTGAAACTGGAGGGTTGCTATCACGGACACGTCGACTCGCTGCTGGTGGCGGCGGGCTCGGGTGTCGCCACGCTCGGCATCCCGGGCAGTCCCGGCGTGCCCGAAGCGGTGGCCCGACAGACGCTGACGGCCGGTTACAACGACATCGAAGGGCTCGAGCGGCTGTTCGAGCGCCATGGAAAGCAGATCGCCTGCCTGATCCTGGAGCCGGTGGCGGGCAATATGGGGGTGGTGGCGCCGGCGGCTGGATACCTGCAGGCGGCGCGTGACATCACCCGGCGGCACGGCTCTCTGCTGATCCTCGACGAAGTCATGACCGGCTTCCGGGTGGCCCTCGGCGGCGCGCAGCAGCTTTACGGCATCACGCCCGATCTCACCACGCTCGGCAAGGTCATCGGTGGCGGCCTGCCCGTGGGTGCCTACGGCGGCGCCGCGGATCTCATGCGAAGAATCGCGCCGGTGGGTCCCATCTACCAGGCGGGGACCCTTTCGGGCAACCCGCTCGCGATGGCGGCTGGCATCGAAACGGTCAAGGCGCTTCGGCGGCCAGGATTCTACGAGCAGCTGGAGGAGGTTTCCGCGAGGCTGGAGACAGGGCTCACGGCAGCTGCCCGCCAGGCCGGCGTGCCGATGGTGATGAACCGTGTCGGCTCGATGATGACCGCCTTTTTCACGCGGGAGCCGGTCACCGATTTCCAGTCGGCTCTCAGGTGCGACAAGACCGCCTTTGCGAGGTTTTTCAACGGCATGCTCGATCGGGGGGTCAGCCTTCCCCCATCGCAGTTCGAGGCGCTGTTCGTCTCGGCCGCGCACGGTAATGAAGATGTGGAGGCGACTCTGGCCGCCGCCCGCGAGACTCTCACTGAAATGCATTCCTGACGGGGATCCGGAAGGTATGATTGAGTTGTTTCAGCGGGAGGGCTGCCCCGCCTGCGCCCGAGTGAGGGAAAAGCTCTCAGAAATGATGCTCGACTTCGTGACACGCCACGTCCCCGCGGACCCGGCCCCCCGCACCAGACTGGAACTGGCCACCGGCCAGCGCGACGTTCCGGCGCTGGTGGATCCCGAGCAGGGAATGATTGTGACGGAAGTCGACGACATCGTCGCCTACCTCGAAGAGACCTACGGGCGGCGAAACTCCGCGCCCTGAGCCTCGATCCTGCTGGCGACGCTTGCACGCTGTGCTACAATCGCGTCGCGGTGGTCAGGCGGGAGGGTGCGGGCCCTCTTGCGCAGCGGAGGTCGTTTCCCATGAAATTCGCAATTGGCAAGGCCTTCCGGCCTCTGGGTCTGGCTCTATTGGCCCTGGGAGTCGTCCTCGTCGCCGGTGCGACGGGATGCAGCCGGGACTCTCTCGAAAAGGGATTGTCAGGTCCTGTCCCCTCCAACCCAGAACAGCTGATGACTGAGTTGCAGTCACAGAAGGAGCGGATCGACAAGGCCAGCGACGAGATGATGAAGCGGATCGACGCCTTCAACGCTTCGCGCGGTCCCAGCGAGAAGAAGATCCAGTTCAGCGAGTTGTTCTACCAGGATTTGAGCCCCGAGCAGCGTGACGTGCTCGATCAGCTTCTCCAGCAGGAAAAGAATCCCTCGTACAAGAACCTCCTGTCGCGCATCATCGAAGACCGCAACACCATCCAGAGCCTGCAGGAGAGAGTGCTTCGCCTCGAGCAGCAGCTGCCCGACAAGTTCGCCATCGCGAAGAGGGGGGACACCCACTACAAGCTGGCGCACGACTACCTGCTCGGCGAGGGGGTCGCCGAGGAGAAGGCGAAGGATCTGCTGAATCAAATCGACCTGAGCGAGGAGCTCGTCCCTGGCTTCAAGGTCTGGTACAACTTCAACAAGGATGACAACACGTTCAAGACCTACGTCACGCAGGGCGAGGCGGGTCAGACCCCGCTGGCCGTCAAGCGCGCCGTACGACGCAAGCTCGTCGGCGAGCGTGACGCGGCGCTGGCGAAGTCCCAGGCGCTCCAGCAGACCAAGACCGCTCTTGAAGGTGATGTCGCGCGGCTCGAGACCGACGTCAGGGGCCTGGAAGATCGACGCTCGACCCTCGAGACCCAGGTGGCCGATCTGGACGCCCGCAACGGCGACCTGCAGGCGCGGGGAGACAGGCTGGAGGGGGACCTCACCACCCGTCAGAACTCGCTCTACTACCATGCCAGCTCCGAGAAGTCGCTGGCACAGCAGGGCATCCTGACCCGGTTCCTCAAGAACCTGAAGGACGTCAAGGGGGTCAGCTACGACGACGCGCTCGATCTCCGGCAGGCCAAGAGCATCAGCTTCGCACCTGGTGATTACGGCCTGAAGAAGATCAAGGGGATGGACATCCTGCCCGGCGTCTTCCAGGAAGGACGTGATTACTCGATCCAGGTCAGCGAGGATGGCGGAACCGCCACCCTGGTGATCAACGACCCGAACATCTTCAGGCAGCAGCGTGTGCTCATCGCCCTGCGTGGAGAGGAAAGCTGAACCTGACCTGGTAGGCGAACGTTGTCAATCATGGCCCGGCGTTTCCGAAAGGAGCGCCGGGCTTTTTTCTGCCCGGTGCCGACCCGGAAACAGGTCTAGCGTGCGACCCGCTGGAGGTTCGCGTACCGGGTCATCAGCTTCATCCTGCCCCAGCCCGAGAAACGCACGGTCGCCTTCTGTTTCTCGCCCAGGCCATCCAGTCCTTCGACCTCGCCGTAGCCGAACTTGACATGAAAGACCTTCATCCCGACGCGCAGGCCGGCTCCCGGCGTCGTGGCGCCGTCATCGTCGTCCGGCGCCGCGCTGATGTCCTCGTCGCCCAGAGAGGGGGATGGGGAGGCCGCCGGCGCGCGCCGCGGCGTCGAGTAGAGTCGACCGCGATAACCCTCGGTCCGATATCCGGCCGCCGCCATCCAGTCGGCCGAGAGATCCCGCATCAACCCCGAGCCCACCTCGCTGATGAACCGCGAGGGTTCGTTGGCAGTCAGCGAGCCGAACGACCGGCGCTCCCTCGCGCACGACAGCACCAGCCGCTGCTCGGCGCGGGTCATCCCCACGTAGCAGAGACGGCGCTCCTCTTCGATCTCCGCGTTGTCGGCGGCCATCACCGACCTGACGTGGGGGAAGAGGTTCTCCTCCATCCCGACCATGAACACCACGGGAAACTCCAGCCCCTTGGCGCAGTGCAAGGTCATCAGGTTCACTCCCGTGTCGCCGCTCACCGACTCGATGTCCGAGACGAGCGCCGCGGCGTCGAGAAACGCCGCCAGGTCGCCGTCGCCGCCCGCCTCCCGCTCCTGTGCCGCGGCGATGAGCTGCTGGATATTCTCGATCCGTGACTCGACATCTCCCGGCTCGTTCTTTCGCAGGTAGGCCTGGTACTCGAGCCGGTCGACGAGATCCCGGATCAGCACCGACAGCATCTCGCCGGCGGCCGCCCGTTCGCGAAGGTCAGACAACGTGTCGACGAGAGCGCGCAGCGCCCGCGACCATCGGGCGGGCGGTGTCTGCATCGCCGATTTCTCCACCGAGGCGAACAGGCTGATCCCTTCCGCGCGTGCCGCTTCCTCCAGGGTATCGAGCGTGACCTTGCCCAGCCCGCGCGGCGGGACGTTGAGTATCCGCTTGAGCGACACATCGTCGGCAGGGTTGGCCACCAGCCGCAGGTAGGCCATCAGGTCCTTGATCTCCTTGCGGTCATAGAAACGCAGCCCGCCGTAGATGCGGTAGGGGATCCCCGACTTCACAAAAGCCTCTTCGATGAGCCGGGACTGGGCGTTGGTGCGATACAGCACCGCGACATCGGAGAGATCGCGCCCGTCGGGGCCGCGCCGGAACGCACGGATCTGCTCGGCAACGAACGTTGCCTCGTCGCGATCCGTGGCCGCCTGAAGAAAAGTGATCAGCTCCCCCTCGGGGTTCTCGGTCCACAGCTCTTTGTCGATTCTTCCGTGGTTGTGGCGGATGACGTTGTCCGCCGCTTCGAGAATGCGCCCCGTGGACCGGTAGTTGCGCGTCAGATGGATGGTCTTCGCGTCCGGATAATCCTCGTTGAACCTGAGGATGTTGCCGATGTCGGCGCCGCGGAACCGGTAGATCGACTGGGAGTCATCCCCGACCACGCACAGGTTGCGCGAGCCGGCCGCCAGCGCGGCCACGAGCGCGTACTGCGACCGGTTGGTGTCCTGGTATTCGTCCACCATCAGGTAGCGGGTGCGGTCCCGGTACTTTCGCTCGAGCTCCGGTTGCTGGCGGAACAGGGCGAGGACATTGAGGATCAGGTCGTCGAAATCCATGGCGTTGGCCGCGCGCAGCTTTTTCGCATAGAGATCCTTCGCGCGCAGGACGGCGCCCCCGCTCGCCGGATCGTCGAGCGCCGCATCGATGTCCTGGGGGCTCACGAAACGGTTCCGCGCCGCGCTCACACGGTGAAGCAGCGCGCGGGGGGCGAGACGCTCGGGGTCGAGACCCAGCTCCGCGACCACGTCCTTCATGACCGAGGACTGGTCGGCCGTGTCGAACACGACGAAATCGCGGGTGTAGCCGAGGTGCGCCGCCTCGACCCGCAGGATGCGCAGACACAGAGCATGAAACGTTCCCATCCGGATGCCCGCCGGTCCCCCCGGAGATTCCGACGACGACCGCAGCAGCGCCGACATCCTCTCCTTCATCTCTCCGGCGGCCTTGTTGGTGAAGGTGACCAGTGTGATCTCTTCCGGAGGAATCCCCAGCCCGAGTATCAGGTAGGCGGCGCGGGTCGTCAGCACGCGCGTCTTTCCGGATCCGGCCCCCGCGATGATCAGCACGGGACCTTCGGTGGCAAGCACGGCTTCGCGCTGCTGTTCGTTGAGCTGGTCGAGTAGTGGTTCCATCGTCCTGTGGCCGGTGAGGCGGGCCGGGATGGCGCCGCGGGAAGCAGCATAGCGCATCCGGGAGAGATGCCGTGGGGAGAGATACCGTGGGGAGAGATGCCGTGGGGCGGTGGCCTACTCGACCGTCACGCTCTTGGCAAGATTCCTCGGCTGGTCGACATCGCACCCGCGGCGCAACGCAATGTGGTAGGCGAGAAGCTGCAGCGGCACGACCAGCAGCATCGGCGCGAGGACGTCGAGCGTGCGGGGCACCAGGAACGTCTCGTCGGCCTTTTCGATCACCGAGGATCGCCCCGCTTCACGCTCGGAGGCGATCGCGATGATAATTCCGCCGCGAGCCTTGGCCTCTTCGATGTTGACCATCATCTTGTCGGAGACCTGATCGTCCGACACGAGCGCAACCACAGGCATCTGCTCGTCGATGAGCGCGATCGGCCCGTGCTTCATCTCCCCGGCCGGGTATCCTTCGGCATGGATGTAGGAGATCTCCTTGAGCTTGAGCGCGCCTTCGAGCGCGATCGGGTAGTTCACGCCGCGCCCCAGGAACAGGAAGTCGTTCACGTTGGTGAACTCGCGGGAGAGGTCCTCGATCTCGGGGTCCTTCGTGAGGATCGCTTCGATCTGCGCCGGTATCCTCTGCAGGTGCTCGAGGTGCTCCCTGATCTGGTCGGGCGTCATCCTGCCGCGCGACTGGGCGAGGTAAAGCGCCAGCAGGTCGAGCGCGGCGAGCTGCGCCGTGAAGGCCTTGGTGGAGGCGACCCCGATTTCCGGGCCCGCGTGCGTGTAGATCACCCCATCGGCTTCCCGCGTCATCATGCTGCCGGTGGCGTTGACGATGGCCAGGCTGCGCGAGCCCTTGGCCCGCGCCTCGCGCTGCGCCGCCAGGGTGTCGGCTGTCTCGCCCGACTGCGAGATGACCACCGTGAGGGTGTCCGGGCCCGTGATCGGATCGCGATAGCGGAACTCGGAGCCGATGTCGACCTCGACCGGCACGCGGGCGAATTTCTCGATGAGGAACTTGCCGACCAGGGCCGCGTGCCATGAAGTGCCGCAGGCGACGATGTTGACCTTCGAGAACGCCCGGAAATCTGCTTCGCTGATCCCCACCTCGTCGAGATAGATGCGGCCGGTCTCGAGCGAGTAGCGCCCCACCAGGGTGTCCCGGATGGCCCGGGGCTGCTCGTAGATCTCCTTGAGCATGAAATGCTTGAAGCCGGCCTTTTCGGCCATGATCGGGTCCCAGGTGATCCGCTGGACCTCCTTGGACACCGTGCGGCCCGACAGGTCGATGATCCGGACGCCCGATTCCGTGACCACGGCGATCTCGCCGTCGTCCAGAAAGAACATGTCGCGCGTGTGCTGCAGCAGCGCGGGCACGTCCGATGCGACGAAGTACTCCTTGTCGCCGAGGCCGACGACCAGCGGCGGGCCCTGGCGAGCCGCGACGATCTTCTGCGGCTCGGCGGTGGTCAGCGCCACCAGCGCGTAGATGCCCTTGAGCTGCGGCATCACCTTGCGCATGGCGTCTTCCAGCGGGACGCCGTTGCCGCCGTTGCTCTCCTCGATCAGGTGGGCGATGACCTCGGTGTCGGTCTCGGTGACGAACTTGTGGCCCGCGGCCGCCAGACGGGTCTTCAGCTCGACATAGTTGTCGATCGTGCCGTTGTGCACCACGACGATGCGCCCCTTGCAGTCGCGGTGCGGGTGGGCGTTTTCCTCGGTGGGGCGGCCATGTGTCGCCCAGCGGGTATGGCCGATGCCGAACTGCCCGTCCACGGGAGAGGTCCTCAGGACATCCTCCAGGTCCTTGAGCTTGCCGGCGCTGCGACGGATCTTCAGCTCGCCGTTGTCCACCACGGCGATCCCGGCGGAGTCATACCCCCGGTATTCCAGCCGCCTGAGCCCGTCAAGCAGCACGGGGACGACCCGCTTGTTGCCGATGTATCCGACGATGCCGCACATGTCAGGCCTTCCCCCTTTTCCTGCGCCGCTGACGCTTGGGCGGCGTTTCCAGCTCGCGTCGTCTGCGTTCCGCCCAGTCCTCGATGATGCGCTGCGGCGCCCGGGTCAGTCCCAGCGCTCCGGCCGGCACGTCACGCGTGATGACGGAACCGGCGCCCACGTAGGCGCCCCGTCCGATCTTCACCGGCGCGACGAGCGCCGAGTTGCTCCCGATGAAAACCCTGTCCTCCAGCGTGGTGGTGTGCTTGTGCACGCCATCATAATTGCACGTGATGGTGCCCGCGCCCACGTTACACCCCTCGCCTATCACCGCGTCGCCCAGGTAGGTCAGATGGTTCGCCTTGGAGCCCCGGCCCACACGGGATTTCTTCACTTCAACGAAGTTGCCCACGTGCACGTCCTGCCCGAGCACCGTGCCGGGCCTGATGTGCGCGAACGGACCGATCTTCGCTCCGGTCGAGATGGTCGAATCGGAGATGACGCACATGTCGCGCACCAGGACGTTGTCGGCCAGCGTCGTGTCGGCGATGTGGGACAGCGAGCCGATGACGCACCCGGATCCGATCCGGCTTCGCCCCTCGATCCGTGCCAGCGGATGGATGATCGTGTCCCGGCCGACACGCACGCCCGGATCGATGTAGGTGCAATCGGGGTCGACGATCGTGACGCCCGACGCCATCAGCTCGGCCGCCCGCCGACGGTAAAGCACCCTTCCGGCCCTCGCCAGCTCGGCCCGGTCGTTGACCCCGAGCACTTCTTCCGCGTCCGCATGCAGGTACGCCGCTATCCTCCGGCCCTGGCTCCTCAGGATGGGGAAGAGGTCGGGCAGGTAATACTCCCCCTGCGCGTTCGACCGACCCGTCCTTTTCAACGCGCTGAAAAGCAGCGACAGGTCTGCGCAGTAGAGCCCGGCGTTGATCTCCCTGATCTTCCTCTGGTGCGCGCTCGCATCGCGATCCTCGACGATCGACACCAGCTCGCCTTCGTCGTCCCGGACCACACGCCCGTAGCCCGCCGGGTCATCGACGAGGGTGGTCAGCACGGTGGCGGCGGCGCGTTGGCGGCGATGGTGCCGCAGGAGCGCCCTGAGCGTGGAAGGGCGGATGAGAGGCACGTCCCCGTTCAGGATCAGCAGGTCGCCTTTGAACTTTCCCGCGCGTTTGAGCAGCGGCTCGGCCTGCAGCACCGCGTGGGCGGTGCCGAGCTGACGCTGCTGTGTGACAAAGCACAGCCCGGCCTCGATCAGCCCTGGCTCGCCGGACAGCGCGGCGGTCACCTGCGCGCCCTGGTTGCCGACCACCGCGGCGAGGGTTGCCGGCTCGAGATGCGCTGCCGCCCGCGCCACGTGGCAGACCATCGGGGCGCCTCCCAGCTCGTGCAGCAGCTTGACGCGATCCGATTTCATGCGTTTGCCCTGGCCGGCGGCCAGCACCAGCGCTGACACCGGGATCGCGCCCGACCGGGATTTCATCCGGCCCGTTCCATCAAGGAGAGGATCTGCCTCGCCAGCTTGTCCGAGTCGTGCCTGACGATCCGGCCGGCGCGCCCGGCGTCGCCCGCCGGCCTGAAGTCCTCGGACATCACCTTGCGACTCACCACCTTGACGCCGAGCTGGCGGAACCGGGCGAGATCGATGACCACGGGATCGGCGCCGTCACGACGGTATCTCCTCAGCACGGCCGGAGACGGCATCGCGGAGTTGACCACCGCGACATCCACGAGCCCCGGGCCGCAAATCTCCGCCATGCGGCGGAGGTGATCGGAGGCGGTGAAGCCCGGCGTCTCACCTGGCTGGGTCATGACGTTGCAGATGTAGACTTTCACGGCTCTTGAGGCGCGAACCGCCTCGGCCACCCCCGGCACCAGGAGGTTGGGCACGATGCTGGTGAACAGCGAGCCAGGCCCGATGGAAATGATGTCGGCCGACCGGATCGCCAGCAGCGTTTCGGGCAGCGGCCGGCAATCCGCCGGCTCGAGCCTCAACGCGCTGATCGGAGCCACCGCCCGCGCGATGGCCGACTCGCCTCTCACGCGGCTGCCATCGGCCAGATCGGCCACGAGATGCACGTTCTGGGTCGTGGCCGGGAAGATGGTCCCCTTGATCGCCAGGACGTCGCTGGCCGCCTTGATCCCCTGGAGGAAGTCGCCCTGAACGCTTGCCAGCGCGGTCAGCAGGAGGTTGCCCAGCGAGTGGCCGCCCAGCTGGCCGTTGCCGTCGAACCGGAACTGGAAGAGCCGCGAGAGCAACGCCGTGTGATCCGACAGCGCGACGATGCAGTTGCGGATGTCGCCGGGCGGCAGGATCTGGAATTCTTTTCGCAGGCGCCCGGACGACCCGCCGTCATCCGACACCGCGACGACGGCGGTCAGACTGGAAATGGAGACACCACGTCTGCGGGGGCCGACGTACTTCTTGAGACCCGCCAGCAGAGTCGCCATCCCGGTGCCGCCCCCCATCGAGACGACTTTCAGCCCAGGGCGATGGCCGTTCGACGAGCTCACGCACCCCCCTCCGGGGCTCTGCCCAGCAGCGCCATGAACTCGGCATCCTCGCGCAGCGGGTCGAAGTCGGAGTCGTTGAGTGCCTGAACCTTGTTCCTGCCGTTGAGCTCGATCGCCCTGGCCAGCCCGGAGACGGCCGCGGCGCGATCGTTTCTCAGGCTGCTCACGGCGGCCAGCGAGTAGTGCCCCTTGTCGCTCGATGGGTCGGTCTTCACCATCTTGTCGAAGAAGTCGGCCGCCTCGTCGAGCCGGCCTTCGTTGGAGGCCATGACACCGAGCAGGTAGAAATCCTCGGCCGTCTTCGGCTTCGGGGCCGCGGTGGCCGTGTTCTGCCGGCACAGGCTGAGATAGATGCGGGAGCGGTCGCCCACTTCGCGTTCGATGGGATAATCCCGAATCACCGCCTCGAAGAGATGGGCTGCTTTCGCATACTCTTTCCTGGTGAATACCTTCAGGGCGTCCTCGTAATCCTTGATCGCCTTGTCGAGGTTCAACGTCCGGACGGGAGGCGCCTTTTTCTTCGGCGGGGCTGTCTTCTTGCTCACCTTTGTCGCCGTGGATTTACGCGAGGAGGTCTTCAAGGCTGGTCACCTTTTTTTAAGGGTAGAGGGGGCGGTTGAGTTCTGGGGCGTATTCCGTTGCAAGGTCATCATTATAAGTAGCTGGTCTCGGACCCGTCAACACTGCCGGGGCTTTTCGTGTGATGGTAATACATGAGAAAATGCCCCCGATGCGTGTGAAGGTGAGCTCATAACCGACTCATTTCCAACTGGATACGAGCAGCTCTTCAAAATCCCAAACCGGAATCCACCATCCGATGCTCATTCAAGCAGTTAGCTCGGGACCTTCACACGCATCGGGGGCATTTTCTTAATTTTCTGCGACTCTCCGAGAGGAGGGCCGTGCTCAGCCTCTCAGACGGCCGCCGGTGACGGCTCGCCCGCCAGCATGCGCAGGCACTTGATCAAAGTGGGGCGCATCTGCGATCGATCCACCACCATGTCGAGCATGCCATGTTCGAGCAGGAACTCGGAGCGCTGGAACCCCTCGGGCAGGGTCTGGCGAATTGTCTGCTCGATGACGCGCGGACCCGCAAAACCGATGAGAGCCTTGGGCTCGGCGATGTTGAGATCGCCCAGCATCGCGTACGAGGCGGTGACGCCTCCGGTGGTCGGGTCCGTGAGAATCGAGATGTAGGCGATGCCCGCTTCGTGCAGCTTCGACAGGAGCGACGAGATCTTCGCCATCTGCATCAGGGACAGCGCCCCCTCCTGCATCCTCGCTCCGCCCGAAGCCGAGATGATGATGAGCGGACGTCGATCGCTCAAAGAGCGCTCGCAGGCGCGAGCGACCTTTTCGCCAACGGCGGAACCCATGGAGCCGCCCATGAAGCTGTATTCCATCGCGGCGATGACGCACGGCATGCCACCGATCAGCCCGACGGCATTGATGACCGCGTCCTTGAGCCCGGTCTCCTCCTGGTAGATCTTCAACCTGTCCTTGTACGGCTTGGTGTCCTTGAAGCTCAACGGGTCGGTGGGAAGGATGTTGCGGTCGACCTCCTCGTAGATGCCGTTGTCGAACAGGCCGGCGAGCCGCTCGCGCGCAGAAATACGGAAGTGATAGCCGCACTTCGGGCAGACGTTCGAGTTCCTGAGGACTTCCTTTTTGTAGATGATCTCCTTGCAGTTGTCGCACTTGACCCAGAGCCCCCCCGGCACGCGCAGCTTCTTGTCCTGCACCGGCTGCTTGGGCTGCTTTTCCTTCTTGAACCAGGTCATGGTGACGGAGATCTTATGCGCCTGCCCGTACAGGTGTCAAACCGGCCCCGCTCTGAGCCCGGTCTCACTCACCGGCGCCGCGTTGGAACGATCTTGACGGCGGCGCAGGTTCGTCGTACAGTCGCTGCTCCTCGAGGTACCGTTCTTTGAGCCGTTGATCGATTTGTCAATTGATGGGCCCGGGTTAAGGGAAGAGGGTGAGAAGCCCTCGCTGCCCAGCAACTGTAAGCGACGACGAACGCCGCGGGATGACCCACTGGATGATGTCAGACATCTCCGGGAAGGGTCGGCACCACGACGCCGCTAGTAGGATTCGAGCAAGACACGTCGCGAGCCAGGAGACCTGCCCGAGCCATTCGTTCACGAGCCTTCTAGGGCAAGGCCTCGCCATCCCCGGGCTTTCCCACTCAGAGCTCCGGGGTATTTTTTTGGCACGGACATCCCCTGAAGGCCAGACGCCGGCATTGAAGCCGGCGATAGGAGAGGGCATGTCACGCGTCCGCACCGCTCTTCTGGCCGCAATCGCAGCGCTATTCGTTCTCGGCACGGGCTCCGCCGCCGCCCAGGTGGTGGTGTCCGACTTCTCATCCGACCCGACCCGGAGCCACGGCAACGACCCGGTGTTCTTCCTCCGCGGGCCCGGCGCCGGACAGTTCGTCCACGAGCCATCGAGCCCGCCGCGATTCTCCGGCGACGCCAGGGGCTCGCTCGCCGTCACCTACGATTCGCTGGCTCCGACGTCGCGGTTCTTCACGACGTTGCCCGGTGGCTTCACGCAGGACGATGACTTCGTGTTCGGCGCCGTCATCACGATCCGCCCGGATGGCTTTGCCGCCGATCCGTTCGGGTTCCACCCCATCGCCTTCTCGCTGTTCAACTCGGCCACCACGGGCGACGATCGAACGGGCGATCTGTCCGACTTCTCCGCCGACACGTTCGACACTCTCGAGTTCGCCTACTTTCCGAATGTCTCGCCGTTTTTCGGCGGCCCGTTCCTCTCGCCCGACGTCTTCTCGAAACAGGTCGCGCCCGACGCGTTTGCGGGCTTCGCCTTCGGGTCGGTGGAGTTCAATCTCCAGACCGGCGTGACCTACCTCGTCGAGCTGGAGCACTCCGCCACCTCCCGCGCCATGACTGCCAAGGTGTCGTTCGTGCGCGGCGACGGTGCGGCCATCGCACTGCCGGGCGGCACCGTTCGGGTGGATCTTTCCCGCCTCGAGGGGTTCCTGGTCGACAGCCTTGGCATCTCCGC
>DASROJ010000107.1:0-7783 GCA_035646975.1 Patescibacteria group bacterium | reverse complement strand
CCACCAGCGCGCCCACCAGCAAGAGTGACCGCCGGGACGGATTTGCCGGCGCCGGAGTCCGCGGCTGCTCCGGTTCATTCACCGCCGGAGCCGTCAGCGACTCGAACTCGTAGGAGCAGGAGTCACACGACTCCACATGGTCCTTCACCCATTCGAGTTCTGCACCCTGCAGCGTTCCCTTGGCGTACCAGGGCAGGAGCCCATTGGCGGGATGGTGACACTCGTCCGGTCTAGGCATTGGAATCCCTTTCACGGCCGATTATATCCAATATTGGAACGTAACAGGGGAGGAAAATCAGAGCGCCAGCCCTTCGGCCCTGAGCTTGTTGCGCGCCGACTTGCCGAGTTTCGTCGCGCCGGCCCTTGCGGCGACGAGCTTCAGGAGCTCCGCGCCGATTTCCCTTTCGCTCGGTGTGCCCTCGGCAAGATGGAATCCGAGGTAATAGAGGTCGTCCGCCTGCAGGTGAGTCCGCTCCTTCTTGAGCCGGTCGAGCAGAGGGAATGCGGGATCGCGCACCAGCTGCTTGAAGAGGTCGATGCTGCTGAAAGCAGCCGACGAAGAGATCCCGCCGCGCGAGCGGGCCGCCCGGATGCCGGCGAGCGCCAGCTCGTATCGAGCCTCACTGTCGAAATGATCGCCTCTCGTGAGCGGCCGGAGACACGCCTCCGCCTCGGTGTACTTGCGCGCCTTCTTGAAGCGCGCCGCCTCATCCATGAGCCAGGCGTACATGATCTTCGGATCGTGATGGCGCACGACGTAGAGCATTGGCTCCCAGATCCGGTCATCGACGGTCAGCGCGACGACGGCCTTGTCGAACACCTGCCGGACAATCGGCTTGCGCATTCTTGACACATGAAGCTTCAAGACATGCGCCAGCACCCAGCCGCGGTGGATGTCGTCGCAGGCGAGCAGCTCCTCCATGAGCAGGGGAGCCGCTTCGGGCAGCCTGGCGAGCGATTCCGCGGCGGCGTCGCGCAGTGACGGGTCCGCGTCGGCGAGCAGGGGCACGAGCCTGCGCGCCGCCTTGGGTCCCGACAGCCCTTTGTCGGCGAGCTTGCGCGCGACGAATCGCCGCACAGCCGGGTCGCGGTTGTCCAGCAGCTTGATCATCGAGTCGACCGAGGCGGGCGGCAGCTCGACGGCGGAAAGCGTCTCGATGGCCGCCGATCGCAATGCCGGCGAGGGCCCTTCCTGGATGATTGGCAGAATCGTCGACAGGATCTTCATCGGCATCGAGGCGGTTTTCAGCACGCCGGCGATCGCCAAAAGCGCATCGCGCCGAACCGGCTCCGGATACCTGGCGCCGAGGAGGCGTGTGAGTCCTGACGCATTGCCTGGCTGACCCACCGAAATCATGACCTGGAGTGCGGCCGACAGCGAGCCCGCAGGGGCCTTGTCGACGGGTACCTTGAGCACCTTCTCGGCGCCGATCCTCAGCCTGGCGGTCTCTGCGCGGCTCATGGTGTGCGAAAGGGTGACGAGCGCCTGGGCGGCCTCTCGCGCGGCTTCTGGATGCCCCGATCCGACAAGGGACATCAACGCGGAGATCGAGTCGGCCGTCTTGACGCGCGCGAGCACGGCGATGAGTCCCCGGCGCGAAACCGGGGAAGCGTCGAGCATCTGCCGCGCGATCGGCTTGATGGCCGACGGACCGATCCGGATGAGCGCCCTGGCGGCCTTGTCGCGCACGTCATCGTCGGGAGACTCGAGAAGCGGCAGGAGGTCGGGCACCGAGGCGGCAGAGGCCACCTGCGAAAGGGTCTCGAGCACGGTGAGACGAAAGGCGCGCGTGCCGGTGCCCAGCGCGGCGGAAAGAGCCTTGATGACGGACGGATCTCGCGGCGCCAGCTCCCCGAGGATGACCGCGGCGGCCATCTGCGTCTCGGGTTTCACGCTCTTCAGCAGAGCGCAGATCTTTGCGAGTATCGCGTTCATGGCCCGAACCCCACGCGCACGTCGCCCACAAACATTTGAAAACAGGGTATTTGAAGCGGGCACATCGGAGCGCCTGACTGGAGTGCCCGGCGCGGACCGCAAATGGCCGCGCAAAGATACCAGAGAAGAAAGATCGCGTAAAGACGCGAATTGTGAAGCCCTGAAAGTTATACTGGCCGTTTTCCCCCGGAGCCGTCTCGATGACACCTCCCCCGGCGATCCGCATCATCGGAGCCCGCCAGAACAATCTCAAAGGCTTCGACCTGGAGATCCCCCTGGGCGAGCTGGTTGTCGTCACCGGTCCCTCCGGGTCGGGAAAGTCGTCGCTGGCATTCGACACGCTCTACGCGGAGGGGCAGCGCCGCTACATCGAGTCGTTCTCCGCCTACGCGCGCCAGTTCCTCGATCGGATGGATCGGCCGGCGGTGGATCGGATCGAAGGCATTCCCCCGGCCATCGCGATCGATCAGACCGACCCCGTGCGGTCGAGCCGCTCCACCGTCGGCACGATGACCGAGATCAACGACTACATGAAGCTGCTCTTCCTGCGCATCGGTTCGCTGCACTGCCGGGGCTGCGGAGAAAGGGTGACGCCGGACACTCCGGCAGACGCGGCGTCGCGCATCTTCGCGTCGAGCGAGGGCACCACCGTGGTGATCGCCTTCCGGCACGCGGCGCCGAAGGGGTGGAAATGGAAACAGCTGGGCGAAGAGCTCTCGAGGATGGGATTCACCCGGGTCTACCTCGGGGGTCGCCCCGTGAGGATCGAGGATCTCGATCCGGCCGGCAGGCCGGGACCGCATGTCGAGGTGGTGATCGACCGGCTCGAGTGGAAGGTCACGGAGCGTCAACGACTCGTCGATTCCCTCGAGCAGGCGTTCGCCTATGGAGCCGGGCGCGCCCAGGCGCATCTGTTCGAGCCAGGCCATCGCGGGGCAGAAGAGGAAGCGGCGCGAACGATTGCCTTCAGCGCGGGCAGGCATTGCGCCCGGTGCGACATCGGCTACCGGGAGCCGACGCCGTCGATGTTCTCGTTCAACAATCCGCTCGGCGCCTGCGCCACCTGCCAGGGTTTCGGCCGCGTCATCGAGATCGATCTGCGAAAAGTGATCCCCGATCCCCGCAAGTCTCTTGCCCAGGGCGCCATCAAGCCGTGGACCACCAGCGCCTACCGGCAGGAGGCCGCCGACCTGGCGCGATACTGCCGGCGCCGCAGGATTCCGATGGATGTCCCGTTCGCCTCGCTGGAGGAGGCGCATCGTCGCGCCCTCATCGAGGGCGACGAGTCGGCCGACTGGGGAGGAATCAAGGGATTCTTCCGGTGGCTCGAAACACGGACCTACCGGATGCACATCCGCGTGCTGCTGTCGCGTTATCGCGGCTATGTCGTCTGCCAGTCCTGCTTCGGGGCGCGGCTCAACGCGGAGGCGTTGCTCTACCGGGTTGGCGGTCTGGACATCGCCCGGGTCTACGCGCTGTCGGTGGGCGAGGCGTCGAGGATGTTCGACACGCTGCCGCTGGATCCGAGCCAAGAGCGCGCCGCGGGTCTGCTCTTGAGGGAGATCAGGACACGGCTGAAATACCTCGTTGAGGTCGGTCTGGAGTACCTGACCCTCGACCGTCAGTCACGCACCCTGTCTGGAGGCGAGGTGCAGCGTGTCAACCTCACCACCGCCCTGGGTTCCTCGCTCGTCAACACGCTCTATGTTCTCGACGAGCCGTCCATCGGTCTGCATCCGCGGGACAACCGGCGCCTCATCCGGATCCTCAAGGGGCTCAGGAGCCTCGGCAATACGGTGCTGGTGGTCGAACACGAGCCCGACGTCATGCGGCAAGCCGACCGGATCATCGACCTGGGGCCTGGCTCCGGCTCCGCCGGCGGCAACATCGTGTTCAACGGAACGTACGCGCAGGCGCTGCGCTCGGAGTCGAGCCTCACCGGTCGATACCTGTCGGGTCGCTCGCGGATCCCCCTGCCGGCCGGACGAAGACCTTTCGATCCATCGAAGGTGCTGAGAATCGTCGGCGCGAGCTGCCACAACATCCGGGACCTCGATGTCGACATTCCGCTGGGCCGGCTGGTCGCCGTCACGGGCGTGTCCGGTTCGGGCAAGAGCACCCTGGTGGAACAGGTGCTTCACGAAACCATCGAGGAGATGGGAGCCGGCCGGGACCTTCCCGTGGAGCGGATTGTACCAGCAGCCCCGGGCGACCGGGAGCCTGCCGTCGTCCGGGCGATCCACGGACTCCACCAGATCGCCGGTGTCGAGATGGTGGATCAATCTCCCATCGGCAGGACACCCCGTTCCAATCCGGTCACTTATCTCAAGGCCTTCGATGCCATCCGCGCGTTGTATGCATCGTTGCCCGGGGCCCGCGAGCGCAAGCTCGGCGCCGGCGCCTTCTCGTTCAACACGCCGGGTGGGCGCTGCGAGGTGTGCCGCGGGGAAGGCCATCAGCGGATCGAGATGCAGTTCCTCTCGGATGTCTTCATCACCTGTCCGGAGTGCCGGGGGAGGCGTTACCGCAAGGACGTGCTCGAGTTGAGCTTTCGAGGCCTGAGCATCGCCGACACGCTGATGCTGACTGCCCGGGATGTGATCGACCTGTTCGCCGATCTTCCCGGGGTCGTCGACAAGCTCAGACCGATGGTCGACGTGGGACTGGGCTATCTGAGACTGGGCCAGCCGATCAACACGCTGTCGGGGGGAGAATCACAGCGGCTCAAGCTGGCCCGCCACCTGTCCGCGGGGGCTCGCGGCGGCGTGCTGTTCCTCTTCGACGAGCCGACGACCGGGTTGCACTTCGACGACGTGCGTGTGCTGCTCGAAGTGTTCGATCGCCTCGTGCGCGCGGGCAACTCGGTGCTGGTGATCGAGCACAATCTCGAAGTCATCAAGTGCGCGGACTGGGTGATCGATCTCGGCCCCGAAGCGGGAGCGGCCGGCGGGCGCGTCGTGGCCGCAGGGTCGCCCGAGCAGGTCGCGCAAGCCGGGCGGCGCGGCGAATCGATTACCGGGCGTTATCTGCTCGACCTGATGGATCGATCCCCGCGGGTGCAGACAACCGAGAGCCACGTCGCCCCGGAAGATGACCCTCCTCCGGACCTGACCGCCGAGATCGTCGAGCAGGGCGAGATCCGCGTGCTGGGCGCCCGCGAGCACAACCTCAGGGAGATCGACGTCACGGTGCCGCGGGAGAAGCTGGTGGTGGTCACCGGTCTTTCGGGTTCGGGCAAGTCGACGCTGGCCTTCGACATCCTCTTCGCTGAAGGACAGCGCCGCTACATCGACACGCTTTCGGCGTACGCGCGCCAGTACATCCGACAGCTGCACCGGCCCGACGTCGACCTCGTGCAGGGGATCCCCCCCACCGTCAGCATCGAGCAACGCATGTCCCAGGGCGGCAGAAAATCCACCGTCGCGACGATTACCGAGATCTACCACTATCTTCGACTGCTGTACGCCAGGACGGGCGAGCAGCACTGCCATCAGTGCGGGCGGCGAGTGGCGGCCTGGACGGTGCCGGAGATGGTCGAGGACATCGCGCGCAATACGGCGGGTCGCCTGGCCCGGGTGTTCGCGCCGGTCATCGTCAACCGGAAAGGGGTGCACCGCGATGTGCTGGATCGGCTCCGTCGCGGCGGTTTCCAGATGGCTCGCGTCGACGGCCGGTTCCAGGATCTTCGCAAGGTGATCTCGCTCGATCGATTCAAGGAGCACAACATCGACGTGCTGGTCGGACTGGTCGAAGTGACCGCCCGAAAGAAAAAGGCGATCGAGGCGGTGATCGAAAAGGCGCTCGAGGTGGGAAGCGGGGCCTTCTACTTCGCGCCGCACGGCGCCGGCGCGCGCGCGGAGAAGTTCTACTCGCGCGAACGGTCCTGCCTGAGTTGCCGCATCTCGTTTCCCGAGCTGGAGCCGCAGCACTTCTCGTTCAACAGCCGCCACGGCGCCTGCCCGCAGTGCTCCGGCTACGGCGTGCGCATCGCACAGACCAGAGAGCTCGAACACGAGGAGCACCTGTCGGAGGTGGCGGAAGAGGCGGTGCGGTTCGTCGAGCTCCCCGAGGACTCCGAGGCCTGCGAGGCCTGCCGGGGGGCGCGGCTCAAGCCGGAGAGCCGCGCGGTCACGGTCGAAGGATTGGGCATCCAGGAGGTCACGGCCCGTCCGGTGAGCGAGATGCTCGGCTGGATCGGCAGGCTCGGGCTGAGGGGGCGGAACCAGGCGATCGCCGCCGACATCCTGCGTGAAATCGTCCCCAAGCTCGAGTTCCTCTCCGAGGTGGGCCTCGGCTACCTGGCTCTGGACCGGCCCGTGACCACCTTGTCGGGCGGTGAGGCCCAGCGTATCCGGCTGGCGGCTCAGCTCGGCTCGAACCTCAGGGGCGTCTGCTACATCCTCGACGAACCCACCATCGGACTGCACCCGAGCGACAACGAACGACTGATCGCCACGCTGAGAGGCCTTCGCGATCGAGGCAACACCATCCTGGTGGTTGAGCATGACGAAGAGACGATTCGCGCGGCCGACTGGATCATCGACCTGGGACCTGGAGCGGGGCGTGATGGAGGGCGCATCGTCGCCCAGGGCGGCCTCGCCGACATCATCGCGGCGCCGGGATCGCTGACCGGCCGGTGTCTTGCCAGGGCCGGCATGACACGCGTCCTGCGGCCGAGGCGGCCTCCCGGCAAGCGTCTCGAGGTCAGGGGCGCGGCCGAGCACAACCTGCAGCACATCGACGTCGCGTTTCCCATCGGCGCCCTCACCTGCGTGACCGGGGTCTCGGGTTCGGGCAAGAGCACCCTGGTGCGCGACGTCCTGTACCGCGCGCTCAGACGCATCATCTACGACGACCCTCGTCCGCCGGGCCGGCACCGCGAGATACGTGGCGCCGGCTCGATTTCTCGTGTCGTGGAGGTGGACCAGTCGCCCATCGGGAAGAGCCCGCGGTCGATACCCGCCTCCTACGTCGGGTTCTTCGACGAGATCCGGAAGGTGATGTCGATGGTGCCGGAGGCCCGCGCGCGCGGCTACACGGCGAGCCGGTTTTCCTTCAACGTCAAGGGAGGACGATGCGAGAACTGTCTGGGCCAGGGGAGGGTCAGGGTCGAGATGAGCTTCCTGCCCGATGTCTGGGTCGACTGTGACGTCTGCGGAGGACGCCGCTACAACGCGGAGACCCTGGAAATCCGTTTCAAGGGCCGGAGCATGGCGGATCTTCTGGGCATGACCGTGTCGGAGGGGGTCAGCTTCTTCGAAAACCTTCCCGGGATCTGCCGGTTCCTCCGCATCATGGAAGACCTGGGGCTTGGATACCTGACGCTGGGACAATCGTCGCCGACACTGTCAGGCGGCGAAGCGCAGCGGGTGAAGCTCGCGGAAGAGCTGGGCAAGCCGTCGCGCGCGAGCACGCTCTATCTGCTCGACGAGCCGACCACGGGTCTGCACATGGCCGACGTCGAGCGGCTGATGCGCGCGCTGCACCTGCTGGTGGACCAGGGCAACACCGTGATCCTGATCGAACACAACATCAACGTCATCGCCGATGCGGACCACATCGTCGATCTGGGACCAGGTGGCGGCGGGCAGGGGGGTCGCGTGGTCGCCGTCGGAACGCCCGAGCACATCGTGTCGGTACAGGAATCCAGCACTGGAAGTTATCTGTCGCGCTGGCTCGTTTCCGCGGACCACCCGCCGGCGGCCGCGCTTCTTCAGTGAGCGTGATCCGGGTGAAGCCGCAACCACCGATCATCCACCCGGGTGATAGGCGGGAATTACGATGAATCGCAGGATGCAGAGGTTGGCCGAAGCCATCGAACCGGCGAGCAGCCACACCCATCCTTGC
>DASROJ010000106.1:0-16705 GCA_035646975.1 Patescibacteria group bacterium | reverse complement strand
CCTGGGCATCTCCGCGTATCACGATGGGTTCAACCTGTTCGCATTGAGCGGTCGATCCTTGCTCGCGACGGTGGATTACGACCTGATTTACAGCGGCCCCAAGGTCAACGGTCAGCTGCCGCCCGATCTGGCGAAAGTCCTGAAGCGTTTCGTCAAGCGTGCAAGCCGGCTGAGCTCCGTTCAGCCGCCGCTGCAGTAGGGTCCGCGCGATCATGAAGCGGTCACGTCTCCGTGCCATCGCGATGCTTGCCGCAATCACCGCCTTTCTTCCCGCCGGAAGCCTCGCGGTGGCGCGGACCGTGGACTGCTTCGCGGACGAGGTCGTCGCCTACAGCGTGAGCTTTACTCCACCGGAAAGCGGGTTGCGCGTCCCGGAGCTGCCCGGCATCGTGCTCGGTCCGCCGGGAGACTCGCTGCCCAACACCGGCTCCACGAGCACCGTGTCGCTGGGCCACAACGGCTGGATTCTGCTGAGATTCACCGACAACGTCATCGTCGACGGCCCGGGCCCCGACTTCATCGTCTTCGAAAACGCATTTTTCAAGACCACCGTGCCGACCGATCCGAACCAGCCCTACTCGGTGTTCGCCGAACCCGGCTCGGTATCGGTGAGCGACGACGGAGTCACCTTCCATCAGTTCCCCTACGACCCCAATGCGCTGCAATTCGTGGGACAGGACGCGACCCCTTCGTCGGCGTTGCCGCTGCTGCGGGGGTTGGCGGGTATCACGCCGACCTTCACCGGCAACTGGACGATTCCCGACGACCCTGACGTCTGGGACCCGAACGGCCGCGGCGGCGTATCGGGCGCCGGTGGCGACGCGTTCGATCTGTCCGCGGTGGGATTGACTTCGGCTCGGTACATCCTGATCACCGACCTGGGGCTGGCCACCGGGTTCGCCGGTTCGGCGGAAGGCTTCGATCTCGACGCGGTGGTGGCGGTCAATTCGATTCCCTCGCCGACACCTTCCGGCCCCGACACCGACGGCGATGGCCTGCCCGACGTCGACGAGACCCTCTGGTACGGCAGCGACCCGCTGCGCGCGGACACCGACGGCGACGGCGTCAACGACGGCATGGAGGCGGCGCGGTGCCGCAGCCTGACTTCGCCGTCGGACGCGCCGGCATTCGTCCCGCAGCTCGACCTGGTGACCGTCATGGCCGCGGGATCGACCGATACCTACGTGAAGTGGAATTTCATTTCCTCATCGGCCACATACGACATCGTCCGCGGCGACCTGCCCGCAGCTGCCGGCCCTCTGCCCGGCACGGTGGTCTGCATGGAGGACAACTCCTTCAACCTGACGACATCCGATCATCCCGACGCGGGTGTCCCTGCGGCGGGACGCGCCTTTTTCTATCTCGGGCGCATCAAGGGACAGACCGCGTACGGCAAGTCGTCCACCGGGACCCCGCGCTCTTTCACCACCGGCGATTGTCCTCCTTGATGGCCACGACGATGGTCACGACGATGGGGACGACGATGAGCCTATTGCGCGTGCTGAGGATGAAGGGGATGACACTCCCCTGTCTGTTCGCGCTGGCGTCGATACCGGACAGCCAGGCCCTGGCCACCAGCGCGCAGAACGAGCAGGAGACGGTCCATGTCGAAGGGGAAGGGGCCACCGCGCCGGTCGATCTCACCGGATCCGTCACCACCATCCATGCCGACCAGTTCGAATCGCGGATCACCTCGCTGACCGATCTGCTCGCCGAGGCTGTGGGTCTCCAGGTGCGCTCGTATGGCGGGCTCGGGGCGTTCGCCACGGTATCGATCCGAGGCTCCACTGCCGAGCAGGTCAACTTCTACGTCGACGGAGTGCTGGTGAATCCCGCGATGGGAGGCGGGGTCAATCTGGCCGACTTCTCCTTGTCGAGCATCGACTCGATCGAGATATATCGTGGCTTCACGCCGGCGTTCCTGGGAGGCGGAGCCATCGGTGGCGCGATCAATATCCGCACCAGACGCCCGGCCGCCGGGCACGCCGCGGGGGCCTGCAGCGTTTCGTACGGCTCGTACGGAACGGGCGAAGCGTCGGGTCTCGCGTCATGGTCGTCAGCGCCGTCAAGGTCCAATGGATCCGGCGGCGGCTCCGACGGCCTGATCTCCGTTGACGTGACGCGCAGCGAGGGAGACTATCGTTTCTTCGACAACAACGGCACGCTCACCGAAGCAGGTGATGACGGGTTCGAGACGCGTCTGAACAACCGGTTCTGGATGGCCGACCTCCTGGGCCGCGCGGGCTTCGGTATCCACGAAGGGGGGCGCGTGGAGGTGGAGGCGACCCTCACGCAGCGCCGACAGGGGGTGCCGGGCATCGACGCGTTCCAGTCGCTCGACGCCCGTTCGGAGATGGTGCGAAGTCTCGTGAAAGCCGGTCTGGCCGAAGAGCATCTTGCCGGCGGCTCCCTCCAGCTGAACCTGGACGCCTACTACAGCCGGACCTGGCAGCAGTTCAAGGATCGCGCCGGAGGAACCACCGGCGGTGTGTCGGCCGACTCACGCAACATCATGGACGCCGCGGGGCCTTCGTTCTCGCTGCGATGGCATCCCTCGATGGCCGGTGGTGTCGGTCAGTACCTGGGGCTTCTGATCTCTTCACGCAGAGAGACGGCGCAGCGCACCGAGTGGACCAATCCGATCGCCGACCGCGGAACCGCCAGGCGCCTGTCCTTGACACTGAGCGCCGAGGACGAGATCCATTTCGCCGGTGGCCGGCTCATCGTCAGCCCGTCGGCACGATGGGAAAGTTTCACCAACCGGTTTTCCTCGCCGCCCGGCGTGCCGCCTCCGCCCGCCAGCCTGCACGGCGACTCGCAGCTCATCGCGCGCCTCGGCACGGCCTGGCGGCCACGTCCCCGCTTCAACCTGAGGGCCAGCGCCGGTCGTTTCTACCGGGTCCCCACGTTCACCGAGTTGTTCGGAGATCAGGGCACCGTGTCGGGTAGCGAGAATCTTTCGCCCGAGATCGGATGGAACTACGACCTGGGCGCCTCCTGGGAGCTGGGTCGGCCAGGGGGTAGCGGCCCGCTGGATCGTCTGCACCTGGAGACCACGCTGTTCCGCCGGGACGCGGACAACCTGATCCAGTTCGTCCAGGTATCGCAGAGCCATGTCACCGCCCAGAACATCGAGGGCGCGCGTGTGATGGGGGCCGAGCTCTCGCTGGCGCTGGGACTCTTCGGCTGTTTCAACGGAGATCTCAATTACACCTGGCAGATCTCCCGGGATCTCAGCGACACATTTCGCGGCGGAAACGATCTGCCCGGCAGGCCCCGCCATGAGGTGTCGGCCCGCGCGGCGCTGGCGAAAAGGTGGGGCCGTCCCTTCTACGAGTTCAGCTACGTGGGGCCCAATTTCGTCGACTCGGCCGCGGCCGCCGTGGGAGGGTCGGGCATCAATCCGAACCTGCTGAGGATACCCGGGCGCTATTTTCACAACGCCGGATTCACGCGAAGCCTTTCGACGCGGCTGGAATTCACCGTCGAAGCCGACAACATCTTCAACGTGAAGACGGTCGACGTCGCACGGTATCCGCTGCCGGGGCGTCTCATCGAAGCGAAGCTCCGGCTCAAGCTGCCATGAAGACATGAGAAATCTCTCACGCGCCCTGCTCACGATCCTCCTGGCGTTCGCGGCGGCAGCATGCGGCAGGTCGTTCACGCCGGGCGCCGACACGGTCAAGGGGCACGCCGCCCGTCCGCTGGCCACCATCTACGACTTCATCATCACCGTGCCGGGACTTCAGTTTCCCCAATACGCCGCCGGCGGTCTGCGTGTCGACCTCACGCTGGAGATGACCGGCGGGGCGAGCCTGTTCGACGGCGCCGTCACCATCAACAGCGTCGAGGTCGGCGGCATCCCGCGCCCGTTCACCGCCGCCAGACCGCTCACGACCACCGGTCAGCTGCAGGGGGCCGACTGGGGACTCGACTCCTTCGGGCCGATCGAGGTGGGCACCGCGTCGGCCGGGTTCACCGACGTCTGGCTCAGCCTGGCCGGAACGCTTTCTTCGGATGGAAGGACGATCGACGGCATCTCCGTGGTGACTTCCTCGGGTGAGACCGGCAGCTTTCACGCGGTCAAGCAACGCCGCTATCTCGTGGCGGCCACCGATTTCGGCGTGACCGGGACCGCGAGCCTCGTTACCGTCCGGTTCGACACGAGCTTCGAGGTCGCGCGCGATCTCGAGGCGATCTCGGGCGACCCGGTCGCCCGCGCCACCGGGGGCGGCGTCTACATCGTCAACCGGTTCTTCTTCGACAACATCCAGTCGCTGGATCCGGCTGCCGGTTTCGCGACGGCCTTGCAGTTCTCCACCGGCAACGGATCCAACCCGCACGATATCCTGGCTCCCGATCCGTCCCGGCTCTACATCACGCGCTACGAGCCTCCCTGGAACGACATCCTGATCGTCGATCGCGCCACGGGCCGGAACCTGGGTTTCATCGATCTTTCGTCGCTGGCCTCCAACTCGTCGGGCACCCCGCGCGCCGACGGTCTGGCGATGGCGGACGGGATGGTGGTCGCCGGGCTGCAGAACATCGACACCAGTTTCACCGAGTACGGTCCGGGTCTGCTGGCGGTGATCGATCCCGCCACCGACTCGGTCACCCGCACCATCACGATGGTGGGCCTCAATCCGTTCGGCCCGCCGGCGGTGCACCCTTCCTCGGGGGACCTCTACTACGCGATGGCGGGCATCTTCCAGGGAAGCCTGCAGCGCGAGCTCAGCGGCGGCGTCGAAGTCGTGGATCCCAATACCCTCACCACGCGCGGGCTCCTGGTGGATGACGACGCGTTGGGCGGCAACGTGTCGTCGGTTGCCCTGGCGAGCGTCGGCGCCGTCACGCTGGGGTATTGCGTGGTGACGACGGCCGCGGGAACGAACATGGTGCGGACGTTCGACGCCGACACCGGCGCCGTCCTGCCCGGGACACCTTACCAGTCGACGGCCTTCCTGCCGGAGGTCGTGTCCGACGGCGATGGCTGGATTCTGCTGCCGGCGCACGATATCAACGATCCGCGGCTCGTCGTCATCGACGCCGCCACCGGGCAGGTGGTCGCCATGCCGCGGCTTTCGCTGCCCCCCGTCTCGATCGCGGTGTTGACGCGACGATTGTCAGGTCTCAATTGACCGGGTGGCGAGCCTGCCGGCGCCGGTGCATACTGTGCGTGTGAATCGAGCCACGACCTCCCGCGCGCGCACTTTCCTCATCCCGCTGGCCGTTTTCGTCTGCGCGGCCCTGGCCACCACGGGGGTGCGCGCGGAAAGCGCGACGCTCAGCATCGATCGCGTGACCACGTTGAATTTCATGCGCGCGGCCACCCCGTTCACGTTCGAGATCATCGCGGCCGGGTTCACCGAGCGGTTCACCCTGTTCAATCCGCGGGAGCTGCGCTTCGAAGGCGGGAAGGTCCGGCTGAAGGTCGACTGTCGTGGCGAGCCGATGAGCGTGAACGCGGAGCTCGAGCCGACGCTGGTCGTCTACTTCGATCACCAGAAGAACGCGTTCGTGGCGAAGGTGCAATCCCTGCCGGTCAGGATGGGCGCTCTGGGCACCATCAACCTCGACCAGTACATTCAGCCGTTCGTTCTGCCGGTGTCGTTTTCGCAGACGCTCGATCAGGGGATCCCGGGGCTGACGATCGACTATCTCATCCGTGACCTGCGTGTCCTGGACGAGAAAATCGAAGCGAAGGCCGACCTGGTCTTTCGCAAGCAGCCGCCACGCCCCGCCGCCAGCTCGGGCAAGTAACCGGTCACGGGACCGGGGCTCGTCATCCTGCCACGCAGGTGAAGAAACTCCTGCCGACGCCCATGTCGGCCTGCAGATCCCGGGAAGCCTCGAACGATCGCGAGCCGACGAAACCCGCGACGGAAAGCGCCGCGAGCACCTCGTTCTCCGGGTAGCAGCGCTGGGTCAGCGTGAAGTCGCTTCGAACCCAGCGCTCCGCGCGCTCGAACAACGTGACGTCATTGCTGCCGACCATTGCCGCCGCATCGAAGCGGGCCCTCACCACGCAGACATAGGCGTCCTCGACGATGCTCAGCGAGTCGTTCCACCGGCGGAGGTATCCCTCCTCCATGTTCATGTCGAAGACGAAACGGCCCCCGGTGCGCAGCGCCGCGCGCACGTTGCCCAGCGCGTCGGCGAGATCGCGGGATGTCATGAGGTGATTGAGGCTGTCGAACAGGCAGACGGCGGCATCGAACGAACCCTTCTGCGGCGAAAACGACCGGGCGTCACCGGCGATGAACTCGGCTGCAGGAGCGTTCGCGCGCGCGCGGCGGATCATCTCCTCCGACCCGTCCAGACCTGTCACCCGGAAGCCTCGGGCCGTCAGCAGCGCCGCCATGTGCCCCGCGCCGCAGCAGAGGTCGAGAATCTTCGCGCCGGCCGCCAGCTCACCCAGCAGCAGCCTGTCGAGCACGGGCAGGCAGCGCGCGCTGAATCCGTTCCAGTGCCTGCTGTAGATCTCGGCGAACCGATCATATTCGGTGTAACGACGCATGCAGGTCAGCTCTCTCCCCGAACCCGGCTGTAGACAAAACAGTCCCGCGGCTCGTCGGAGATGTTCGGATGCACCAGCCACCGCTTCAGGAGCCCTTCCCGTTTCATCCCGGCCTTCTCCATCACGCGCGCGGAGGCCCTGTTGTTCGTGTCGCACACCGCCCAGACCCTGTGGATCCCTTCCTGTTCCAGCACCCAGTCCCCCACGGCCTTCACGGTTTCGCTCATGTAGCCGTTGCCCCACAGCCGGCGCGCGATGACGTAGCCGATGTCAACCCGGTGTCCATTGAACCGGCAGGCGATCATTCCCACGAGGCGATCGTCCGGTTTCACCGTGATCCCCCACATCAGCTCATCGCCTCCTCCCCAGTTCGCCAGTCGCGTCCTGAGGAACTCGTGGGTCTGCCCGATATCCTGGTGAGGCCGGAACAGGAGGTACCGGGTCGCCTCGGGATCGCGGGCGTACTCCTCGAAAATCGACTCCGCGTCGGTCAGCCGCGGCTTTCTGAGGAGCAGACGCGGTGTCGTCAGGGTCTCGGGAGGATTCACGGTCATGCCGGGACCGCGAACGGGGTGCCCGTGGAGGCATCGGCCAGAATCTGCAGCGGCGTCTCGTACACGTCGGAGAGAATCCCGGCGCGGAAGACTTCGGCAGGGGCACCGTCGGCGCGCACACGCCCCGCTTTGATGAGCACGATCCGGCGGCAGAAGCGGGCGGCAAGATTGATGTCGTGCGAGGTGATGACGATCGTGAGCCCCTCCTCCACGTTGAGCCGTGAAAGAAGTCCGTAAATCTCGAGCCGGTGCCGGATGTCCAGAAACGCGGTCGGCTCGTCGAGCAGAAGAAGACGGGGCTGCTGCGCCAGCGCGCGCGCGATGACCACCAGCTGCCGCTCGCCGCCGCTGAGGTGCGACAACAGCCGGGTCGAGAACCCCTCGGTGCCCGTGCGGCGCATCGCCTGCCGGGCCGCGGCGAGATCTTCGGCCCCTTCGATCCCGAACAGCCCCAGGTAGGCCGTGCGTCCCATCAGCACGGTTTCCAGGACGCTGAAATCGAAGGTCATCGCCGTATCCTGCGGCACCACGGCGACCCGCCGGGCGCGTTCGCGCGGCGCGAGACTCGGCAGCGCATGCCCCTCGATGAGCACTTCTCCCGATACCGGACGCAGCGCTCCGCCGAGCAGCTTGAGCAGCGTCGTCTTGCCCGACCCGTTCGGGCCGATGAGGGCCAGCATCTGGCCCGCGGCGACCTGAAGATCGAGACCGTCGAACACCGGTGTCTCCCTGTAGGAAAAGCGGAGCCCCCGGGCTTCGATGGCGGGTGGTGCCGATGACACGTTGGATGCCTTCATCCCCGCGCGGTTCCTTCCGCTCCCCGCCGCGCGAACAGCCACAGGAAGCAGGGGCCGCCGAACAGGGCGGTGATGACCCCCACCGGGATCTGTGTCGGGGCGAACAGCGCGCGGGCCGCCGTGTCGGCCATTACTAATATGATGGCGCCCAGCAACGCCGAGGCGGGCACGAGCAGCCGGTTGTCGGGCCCGAGCCACACCCGCCCGAGATGCGGCACCATCAATCCGACAAAGCCGATCAAACCGGTCAGCGATACCGCCGCGGCGGTGACCAGAGAGGCCGCCAGCAAGGTGGCGAGCCTGAGCCGCGGGACGTTGACGCCGAGCTGACTGGCCATCTCCTCGCCCCCCGTCATGACATTGAGTCCCTGCCCCATCAGCGTCAGGGCGATCACGCCCGGCACGAGACAACCGTAGACCAGCGCCAGCTCGCCTGTTGACGGGGACGACAGGTTTCCGATGAGCCAGTACATCGTGCCCGCGTAACGGCTGAAGTCCGCCATGGTGATGATGAACATGATGGCAGCCATGATCGTGGCGTTCATCACCACTCCCATGAGGATCATCGTCTCGGGGATCAGGCGACCGCGACGCCGCGCCATCGCGAGCAGCAGCACGACCGCGCCGACCGCGCCGCCGAATGCCACGGCGGGACGCAGCACGATCACCGCCAGGCCCGCCGCGGGAGCCAGCGCGGTGGCGAGGATGGCGCCGAGCCCCGCGCCACCGGAGATTCCCAGGATGTAGGGATCGGCAAGCGGGTTGCGCAGCAGGGCCTGGAAGCAGACCCCGGCGGCCGACAGGCACGCCCCCACGGCCGCGGCCAGCAGGATACGGGGAAGCCGCACACCGAGCAGGATGGTCGCCGACTCCTGGGTCGCGCTGGAGGGAAACAGCAGATCGAGCATGCCCACGGAAGTGGAGCCCATCGTGAGGCTGAACAGGACGCAGCCCGCCAGCACGGCCAGCAGACCGCCGAGCACCCAGGCCGCCCGGGGCCAGGTGAATCGTCGGCCCGGCAGGGGGCGTTCGGTATCATTATTAATGGGCGTAATGAGGCTTCCGGCGGAGGACATATCGCAGTCTCGACGGCCATCCTATCATGTTTCTTGACAGGCACCCGGCACCCCCCTACCATCGCCGCGGGATGACACTTCGCGTCGATATCGATCACCTCAGGCGCATCCTCGGAGCTTCGCTGCCCACCGGCGCGCGCGCCGCCGAGCTGTTCATCGAATCGCGTCTGAGCGTTCACGTCGGCGTCACGATGAGCGCGGACGGCGCCGCCGCCGCTCCGACCGTCGAACGCAGATGGGAGACCGGAGCCCATCTCAGACGATTCTCCCACGGCGGAGATCGGCGCGATGTGCGTCACGAGTCGTTCGTGCTGGACGCGCCCACGGCCGGGACACTCGAGGCGCTCGCCCTTCATCCGGAGGCCGTCGCGGTGGAGTGGCTCGACGGTCCACCGCCGCTGGGGATTGCCCGTGACAATCAGCGCTCCGAGCCGGTCGAGGCGCGGCTGGCGGACGCCTCGCCGTCAGCGCTCACCGGGGCCTGGTCGAGCGGCTTTCTCGCCACGGCGACCGGTCTGCTTTCGTCCTGGATCGGAGCGATCGCCGGCGGGCTGGCCGGCGGGCCGGCATCGGGAACGGACGGTTTCTGCTCGGCGTCGCTCGATGCCAGCGTGCAGGAGATCCTCCTGCTCGCCACGGACAGGGACCCGGCGCGCGACACCCGGTCATCCGTCGTTGCCACGCTGCGCGCCAGCGTTTCGGGTGGCGGTGCATCGGATCAGGTCAACCCGCTCGAAGAGATACGCAGCGCGGCGACGCTCGAAGAGCTTGCGCGTTTCGCCTCGAAAGACCTCCACCCGGCCGTGCAACTTTCCGCCCGTGCCGGGCGCCGCCTGGAAGCGGCGCCGGCGCCGCGTGGCGAGATGCCGGTGGTGTTCGCTTCGCCGTCCGGCGGCTTCCTGCTGCACGAAGTCTGCGGCCACCTGCTCGAGGCCGACCATGTCCTGCGGGGCGTCACTCCGTTCGCTTCGGCGCGCGGGCTCGCCATCGCCTCTCCCCTGCTGACCCTGGTGGACGACGGGTCCATTCCGGGGATGAGAGGCTCGGCGCTGTTCGACGATGAAGGAGTGGCCTGCCGCCGTACGCCGTTGATCATGGATGGAACGCTGGTCGGGTTCCTGTCAGATCGGCTCACCGCGGTGGCTACCGATGGCATCTCGACGGGCAACGGCCGCCGGCAGTCCTATCGCGATGCGCCGATGCCGCGAATGACGAACCTGGTGATCGATCCTGGGCAGGACACCTTCGAGCGGATCCTGGCAACGACCCGGACCGGCCTGCTGGTCACCCGGCTGGGGCGGGGCCGGGTCGACCCCGCCTCGGGCCGTTTCGTCCTCGCGGTGGACGAGGCGTTTCTGATCGAGAACGGTCGCGTGACCAGCCCGGTGGCCGGCGCGGTTCTACGCGGTCGGGCGGCCGACCTTCTGATGAAGATCGACGCGATCGGATGCGATCCGGTCTCCGACACCGGCTCGCCGGTTTGCGTGAAGGAGGACCAGGCCATCCCGTTCGGCATCCTTCAGCCCACGTTGCGTGTCTCATCGATGAGCGTGGGGGATCGATGAAGGAGACGCTGGCATCGTTGCTGGACAAGAGCCTCGCCTCCGGGGCGGCGGGCGCCGACGCCCTGATCAAGCGAGGCGCCTCCAGGGAGGTGAGGCTCGAGCCCGGCGGTGGCGTGACCTGGACGCGGACCGCCGAGGGGGGCGTGGCGCTCAGGGTCTTTCTTCGCGACGGAGCCTGCGGCTTCGCCTCGGCCTGCGGGCCCTCGCCGGATCCCGGCGGCATCGACCAGATCGTGCGCGCCGCGCTGGAGGCGGCGCGCGCGCCGGCGCCGGTGCTCGCCCTGCCTTCGGGAAAACCGGGTGACGGGCGCGGGCTCGGCATCTTCGATCAGAGACTGCATGCCGCCACGCCGGCTGACCTCGAAGGGCTGCTCGACGACGCCTGCTCCGAGGCCCTGCGCGCCGACCCGCGAGTGAGACGGCTCGACTCGGCGTCGATCGCCGCGTCGTCCTCCGAGGTCTGGCTGGCGAACTCGAGGGGTCTTGCGGGGAGTTATCGCCAGACGCTCGTTCACCTCACGCTCAGCCTGATGGGCGGTGAAGGCAGCTCGTCGGTCCTGGTGAGACGTTCACGCACCGCGCGCAACCTCGCGGGATTCTCACCCGCTCTTTTCGGTGACGGCACCGCCAGGCTGGTCATCGAGGCGCTCGAAGGCCGGCCCATCGACGAGCGCGTCTACCCGGCGCTCATCGCCCCACCCGCGGCCGCCGAAATCCTTCGCGCCTTCGCACGCACCCTGTCGCCTCCCGGGCCGCCCCGCGGTACCGAGGTCGGCTCGCGTCTGCTGACGATCATCGACGATGGTCGATTGCCCGGTGGCATCGCTTCGGCTCCGTTCGATGGAGAAGGGGTCCCGACGCGTCGGACCACCGTGGTAGAGCGCGGCAGGTTCGAGGGGATGCTGCACGACCTTTCGAGCGCGGCCCGCTGCTCGGAGGAATCCTCCGGCAACGGCATCAGGGTCTCCTTCCGCGATGCGCCGCGACGGATGCCGTCGAATTTCTTCATCGCGCCGGGTTCGGACACTCCTGAGGATCTGATGTCCGGGCTGCAGGACGGCGTCTGGATCCAGTCGTTGCGCCCGGCCCCGTCGGTCCTGCGCCGCACCGGCGAATACGGATCGTTCACCGCGCTGGCCGCCGGCCGCCGCATCGTTGACGGCAAGCCGGCCGAAGCGATCTCCGGGATGATGGCGAGCTGGCCGATTTCAGGGTTGCTGTCGGGCATCGTCGGCATCGGCAACGATCTCGCGTTCGGTTTCCCGACCGGTTCGTTCGGCTCGCCATCGATCCTGGTCGGGGAGATCGGGCTGCGTTCAGCCTCCTGATCATGCCCAGCCTCATCACCGCCCCGATGACGTGGCTCCTCCTGGCGACGATGTGCGCTTTCGGTGCGGCCGAGCCGCCCCCTCCCCCCGCGCCGGCGAGCCTGCCCGGTGATCCGAACCAGGTTGTCGAACGGGTCGCGGAGCTGCTGCACGACGACAAGGTTGACGAAGCGCTCGACCTGGCGGCAATGACCGTGGATCGGTGGCCCGACCATGCCCCCGGCATGGCGGCGCTGGGCGACGCGCTGTACCGTCGAGGTGACTTCGAGCAAGCCGAGCTGCGCTATCGCCGCGCGGTGGAGATCGACCCGAACGCCGCGGCCGCGCATTTCGGCATCGGCCGGGTGCTGCGCACGCTGGGCCGTTACGGCGACGCCGCCGCGTCTTTCAGCCGGGCCGCGGCGCTGAGCCCCGAGACGCCGAAATACCTGCGCGTGCTGGCCAATCATCTCGCGCGACGGCAGGACACCATCGCCATGCTCAAACACTATCTCGAGCTGGTCAGGCAGCGGCCCGCCGAAGAGGAAGAATCGGCGGTGAAGAATGTCGAAGCCTGGGTCGCGCTTCTCGAATTGATGGGTGATCGGCCCATCGAGGAGATGACAAAGAAAGAGCCCTGCAGCGTGCCGATACAGGTGTTCGGCGGGCAGGCCTATCTGAAGATGACGGTTGCCGGACTGCCGGGCCAGAAGTTCGTCTTCGACACCGGCGCGACCGGCGTCACCATTTCGCCTCGGATCGCCGCCCGGGCGAAGCTCACGCCCATCCGGCCCTTCACCATCGCCGGGATCGGGGTGTCCCGCACCGAGACAGGGGATCTCGTGGTGGTGCCCGAGATGACGCTGGGCGACGGCATCGTGGTGCGCAATGTCCCGGCCACCGTGCGCGACCCGTCGGGCAGCGAAGAAGGGCTCATCGGTCCGTCGTTCTTCTCCGCCTTCGACATCACCGTCGACCTCAAGGGGCGGCGGCTGACGCTTCAGACGCCGGCGGGGACCGGAACGCAGCGACCGGGCCGGGCCGAGCCGTTCCGAAACGTCGGCGGTGAAATCATGATCGTCGCGAAAGTCAACGGCGAGCCGATGAACGCGCTGCTCGACACCGGGTCGGTGTCGACCATCGTGGCCCGCGCGACGTTACGCCGGGCGCCGGGACTGCAGGCCGTGCCGGCGCGCTGGGGAACGTCCCAGGGGCCGGGCGTCGGCTCCTCCTCACGCGGCATCGGCGGGCCGATGGCCGACCGGAAGGTGATCATCAAAGGCACGCTCTCGTTCGCCGGACGCGACTACCCGGCCAACGGCCTGCCCAGCGGCGACCTGACCGGCTTCAGTCACGCCCTGGAATCGGAGGTGTATCTCATCCTGGGAGCCCCGCACCTGGACGACACGCCGTTCACCATCGACTATCGAAACATGCAGGTGGTATTCACGCCGCCCGCTCAACGGTAATCGAGCGGACCCGAGAACATCTCGAGCACCTCGGCGGTCCCGTTGGCTTCGGCGCTTCCGGCCAGCAGGCCCAGGTTGTCCCGCACGTACCCGAGCGTGCGGGGAATGTAGGGAAGGTAGACGCGGTTGCCGCGCAGCATCACCTGTGAAGCGAACGTTCCGAGCGCCTTGATGTTCCGCTGCAGGCAGGTGCGCGCGAATTCCGCTTCGAACTCTTCGGCGGTCCCGGGAGCGCGGGCCGCTTCGCGGTAGAACTCGATCAGCTCCGTCACCAGGCCGCCGGGCAGATCGACGTACGAGTCGCGCAGCAACGACGCGAGGTCGTAGGTGTATGGCCCCATCCGCGCATCCTGGAAGTCCACCATGAAGAGCCGGTCCCCCTTCACCATCAGGTTCCGGGAGTGGAAGTCGCGGTGGCACAGCACGCGCCGGTACCCGGCCACCTCTCCGGCCAGCGCGCCGAACCAGCCGTCGAGCGTCTCGGTCTGCTGCGGCGACAGGGGCGAGCCCTTCAATCCGTGCACGTAATGATCCGCGAAGAACCGCAGCTCGAACAGCAGGCGCTCCCGATCCAGCGCCGTGGAGTGCGCCGGCAGGTCGGGAGTCAGACCCCGCGTGCCCTCCTCCTGCAGAAACGCGATGATCTGCACCGCCTGCAGGTAGAGGAAGCGACGCCGCGACGTGTCGCATCCGGTCAGGTGGGTCTGTAGCATCTCGTCGCCGAGGTCCTGGATCACGAGGATCCCGTCATCCGGGTACGACGCCACCACCTGGGGCACCGCCGCGCCCAGCTCGTGCAGGAACCGGCCATGAACGAACCAGGGAAGCTCTTCCAGATCGAACGGCTCGCGATGGACCATCAGGATGAGCGAGGACATCCCGGGGAGTCTCAACCGGAAGTAGCTCCGGTCCGAGGCGTCACCCGTGAGACGTTCGAAGGCGGCCGTGGCGCCGAATCGCGTCCTGACGAAGGCGCCCACCCGTTCATCGATTCCCGCCGGCTGGCTCTTCACATCTTCTCCGTTCGAATCCCGCCGTCCTCGCCCGGCATCACGATGGCTCGTTCCAGCGTCAGGGGGGACAGGGGTGGCAGCGTCACCCCGCTCGTGACGATGCACCGGCGCAGCGAGACCTCCTCGCCCACCACGACATCATCCCAGATCACGCAGTCTTCCACCACCGCCTTTCGTTCCAGACGGGCGCGCGCTCCGATGATCGATCGCTCCACGTGAGCCTCCTCGTCGATGAAGAACCCGGGCCCCACCACGGCGCCGCGCCCCGATCGCGCCAGCATCTGGAGGTTCAGATCGAGATATCGCTCCGGCCCCCCGGCCTCGAACCACCATCCCGCGTGAAGCCACGCGCCGACCGCCTCGGGGTCTTTGTCGATCATCCGGGGATAGACCTCGGCGTTGATGTCGCACGGCGCGTCAGCGGGAATGGAGTCGAGCACGGAAGGCTCCAGCAGATGGATGCCGATGAACGTTCGCGGCGCGAGGTCGCCGCCTCCCCACCGCCGGCCCGCGATGCCGCTCACCCGCTGCGTCGGCCGCGAGTCATCGCCGACGACTTCCACCGGCCGGTAACCCGAGCCCGGCTCGTGGGGCATCACGACCATCGTGGCCGCGCGCCCCGAGGCGGCGTGAGCCGCGGCCGCCGAGGTCAGGTCGGCGTCGGTGAGACTGTCGGAGTTGACCAGGTAGAAGGTGTCATGCCTGAATTCCCGCGCCGCTTTTTTCAACCCGCCGGCCGTGCCCAGTATCGCGTTCTCCCGGGAGAACTTCACCTCGAGACCCTCGGGCAGATGGCGGCTCACCGCCTGCTCGAGCTGGTCGGCAAGGTGATGCGTGTTGATCACGGCGAACGTCACCCCGTGCGAGGCCAGGTGCTCCAGGCAATGGACGATCAACGGGCGATTGACGACCGGAAGCGCCGGCTTGGGGAGTAGCGACGACAGCGGCTTCATGCGGGTGCCGAGCCCGGCGGCAAGGACCATCGCGCGCGTCGGCTTCATGTGAAGACCATGTCGCCCGCGGGCAGCCCTCGTTTTTCCAGCCAGGCCAGATGCAGCGTGCGGTAATCGTCGACGATGTAATCGTTCTCCGCGTATCCCATGCGTCCGGCCGCATGATCGATGGCGCTCTTGTCCCCTTCCAGCTCGATGTACACCCCGATCGGCGTGTCATCCAGGGAAATGCAGAGCTTCGAGCCCGACTCGGGGTCGGTCCAGGCATGGTAGCTGCGGTACTTCTGGTACCGGTACACCCTCACGAAGCCCACCTTGGACAGGATCTCCCTCAGGGCGTCGGGCGATCCGACCGAAGTCTGGACCTCTTCGCGCACCTTGGCGCGCATCTCCGTGGCCACCTTCATCTTGTGTGTCATCGTGCCGCGGCCGCCCACCACCCGCAGCCTGAGCAGGCTGTCTTGCCTGGCGAGCCGCCCGTCCGGCGTGTCGAAGACATCGTTGTCCTCGAAGCGTCGATCCTCTTCGAGGGTCGCGCCAAGACGCGCGAGCCGCGCGGCCGCTTCCTCGAGCGAGCCAACGTACAGCTTGATTTCCACCTCGAGCGCGGAGCCTTCGGCTTCCATGGCGCCGATGATAGCCGCGCGTGCCGGCAACTGTCGAGGCGCGTTGCGCGGCTCGACAGGGCCTCGGGAAACCCATCACCGGTCATCCGCGGACACCATCCGTCACATCTTCTTCTATTGACAGGGGCGCAGCAGAGGGGTATGAAGTCGATGCAGCTACCTGACCATAACGGGCAAATTCTCGGTGTCTTCTTCCATTTCAGACGGGATGTCCCTACGGATTCCCACATCAGTCCCCACGCGGGCATGGAGACGGTCTCTATGAGTGCTCGAGCTGTCCTCCGTACGTGTCTCATCGCGGCTGTCGCCGGAATGCTGGCCGCGCCTCTCAGCATGCAGCAGGGTTTCAGCGATCAGGCGTGCCCTCTCGGCACCGAGCTGGTTGTCAACACCGGCGAGTGTGCCATCGGGCCGGGCGGCAACATCACGCGCAACAAGGTCGGCAAGCTGATGGATATCGTCAAATGCGCCACCTACATCGGTCGCGAGTACGACGAGATCTCGGCCCACATGCACAACACCGGCGCGGCGACAACGGCAGCCCAGTTCAATGTCTCCAACGACCATGACTACGGCAACATCGCCTCGATCGTCGACGGCGGCAACTGCGTATTCCAGGATCAGCTCGGCACGCGCATCGACGCGGTCTGCGTCATCAAGCAGTTCTACGTCACGCATCCCGATGTCTACGACTACGTCGCCATCTTCGCTCCGTTCAACCATGCCGAGGGGTCGTATCACAACTTCGTCAAGAACGACGTGCGCGGCATCAATGCCCCGATCCAGGACAACAGCGTTACGTTCGGCACGCAGAACCTGAAGAGCTTC
>DASROJ010000105.1:0-14774 GCA_035646975.1 Patescibacteria group bacterium | reverse complement strand
CCCCTGGATCGGGGCCGGTGGGACGGTGCGGATACAGCGGCGGCTGCCCGGCACGCTGGTGATCACGGTGGGCGAGCGGCAGGCGGCCGGGCTGGCCCTGGTGGGCCCGGTGGTCTGGCTGATCGACGGCAACGGCATGCCGATCGACCGGTTCGGGCCGCGTTACTCGAACTACGACTTCCCGATCATCAAGGGGCTCGACGGGCTCAAGGCGGATGCCGCCGCGGCCCCGGCGGGAAAGGGCGCCGCGCGGCTTGCCGACGCGCTGGCGACGGGCGTGGCGGTGACACGCGCGCTTGCCGAAAAAGAGCCCGCCTTCTATGCGCAGGTGTCGGAGATCGATGTGTCGGAACCCGGCATGATCGTGCTGCGGCTCGACTCGGAGAGCTACGACCTGCGTCTGTCGCGGGAGGACTGCCTGCGCAACCTGGAGAACTACTTCGCCCTGCGGGACCAGATAAGAAACGACGATACCGGCGCCATCGAGTACGTGGACCTGCGATGGCAGGACCGGATCGCCGTGATGCCGGCCGCGGTGACCGCCGCCGGCTCCGACACCGATCGACACGAGCTTCATGAACGAACGGAACATCATGCCCTGAGGAACGGAGGAAGGTAATGGCACGGAGGAACGACCGGTTCATCGTCGGCCTCGACATCGGCACAACGAAGATCTGCTGCGTCATCGCCGAAAAGAAAGAAGACGGAGGCCTCGACATCATCGGCATCGGCCGGTCGGCTTCCCGCGGGCTGCGCAAGGGGGTCGTGGTCAACGTCGACCAGACCGTCGACGCGCTCAGGTCCGCGGTGGAGGAAGCCGAGCTGATGGCGGGCGTCAGCGTGGAGCGGGCGTTCGTCGGAGTGGCGGGGGGCCACATCAAGGGCTTCAACAGCCGCGGGGTAATCGCCATAGCGGGGCGCGAGCGCGAGGTGGATCGCGAGGACGTCGACCGGGTCATCGAGTCGGCCCGGGCGGTGCAGCTGCCGCCCGACCGTCTCATCTTCCACGCGGTGCCGCAGGATTTCATCCTCGACGACCAGGACGGCATCCGCGACCCGGTGGGGATGACCGGCTCGCGGCTCGAGGCCAACGTGCACATCGTCACCGGCGCGATTCCCTCGCTGAGCAACATCACGAATTGCGTGAACCGGGCGGGTATCGAGGTGGTCGAGATGGTGCTCGAGCAGCTCGCCGCGTCCGAGACCACCCTCACGCACGACGAAAAAGACCTCGGCGTCGCCCTGGTCGACATCGGCGGCGGCACGACGGATCTCGCGATCTTCGAACGGGGCGCCATCTGCCACACGGCGGTGCTGCCCACCGGCGGCGATCACTTCACCAACGACATCGCGGTGGGACTGCGCACGCCGGTGCCGGAGGCCGAGCGGATCAAGGTCAAGTACGGCTGCGCGCTGGCGAGTCTTGTCGACGACGACCAGACGATCGAGGTGCCCAGCGTGGGAGGGCGCAAGCCGCGCGTCCTGTCGCGTCACATCCTTTGCGAGATCCTGCAGCCGCGCACCGAGGAGATCTTCAACCTGCTGCAGGAGGAGGTGGCCCGCGCGGGCTACGAGAACAGCCTGACATCCGGGCTGGTGGTCACCGGCGGTGGCGGCATCCTCGAAGGAGTCCCGGAGATCGCGGAGCAGATATTCGACCTTCCGGTGCGGCGCGGGTCGCCGGCCGGCGTGGGCGGGCTGATCGACGGCGTCAGCAGCCCCATCTACTCGACCGTCGTGGGCCTGGTGATGTACGGAGCCTTGTCACCGGCCCAGCTGGTCAGACCGCATGTGCCCGCCTTCCTGCTGGGGAAGGTCGGCGTGATGATGAAGTCATGGTTCAGCGAACTGTTTTGATGGCGGAAGCCCAACATCAGGATCGGGGGTACAGATGATTACCATGGATGACAGGGAAGACGGAAAGAGCGCGAAGAAGATGAAGCTGAGCTTCGATGACGATCCGGTGCAGGGCGCTCGCATCAAGGTCATCGGCGTGGGTGGCGGCGGCTCCAACGCGGTCAACAGGATGATCATGTCCAAGATGACCGGCGTGGATTTCATGGTGGCCAACACCGACTGCCAGGCGCTCAAGAGCGCCAAGGCCACCGTCAAGGTGCAGATCGGCAGCAAGCTCACCAAGGGGCTCGGCGCGGGGTCCAATCCCGAGGTGGGCCGTCAGGCGGCCCTCGAGGACACCGAGATGCTGCTCGAGGCGCTGCACGGCGCCGACATGGTGTTCATCACGACCGGTCTGGGCGGCGGCACCGGCACGGGCGCCACGCCGATCGTCGCCAACCTGGCCTCCGAGCTGGGAGCGCTGGTGGTCGCGGTGGTGACCAAGCCGTTCTCGTTCGAAGGGCGCAAACGGCGCGAGCAGGCCGAGATGGGTCTGCGCGAGCTGCGGGAGTGCGTCGACACCGTCATCTGCATTCCCAACGAGCGGCTGCTCAGCACGGTGGATCGGAACACCTCCCTGCAGGCGGCGTTCCTGATCGCGGACGACGTGCTGCGGCAGGCGGTGCAGGGGATCTCCGATCTCATCACCATCCCCGGGGAGATCAACCTCGACTTCGCCGACATCAGGACGATCATGAGCGGCATGGGCATGGCGCTGATGGGCACCGGCATCGCCACCGGCGAAAGCCGCGCCACCGAGGCGGCCCAGCGCGCGATATCGTCCCCGCTTCTCGAGGACGCCACCATCGACGGCGCCCGCGGCGTGCTGATCAACATCACCGGAGGACCCTCGATGACCCTGTTCGAGGTGGCCGAGGCATCGAACCTCGTGCACGAAGCCGCCCACGACGAGGCGAACATCATCTTCGGCACGGTGATCGACGACAAGATGGGCGATGCCATCAAGGTCACCGTCATCGCCACCGGCTTTCGCGAGAGCCGCGCCAAGGAGGAGGCCGCTCGTGTCGCCGCCGCGCCGAAGCGTCAGGTGATGCAGAGGCAGCGTCTCGAGCCCACCGATCCGCCGTCACAGCAGATGGGCGGCGGCAAGACCGACACACCGTTTTTGCGCAAGGGACAGAGCAGCCGGGCACCGGCTTTCAGTCCCGATGAGGGTAGCTACGGCCCCAACTTCACCAACCTCAAGGACGACCTCGACGTTCCGACCTTCCTGAGGCGGCAGATGGACTGAACCCCGAGCCCGCCGGCGCGCCGCCGCCGCGGGCCAGCAACCACGCAGTACTGCTGAAGCGTCCCTCATGACGAAAGACCCCGGTGGCCCGTGGGCTCCCGGGGTTTTTGCTTTCCTGCCGTCTACCTGCAATCCCAGTCTTCCGCGCGGACGTTGTGCGCCGCTGAAGACATCTTGCTCCGCTGTGTCGAAACGATGGCGGGGCTGAACGGGCGGCCTTTGTATGGTGGGCGGTCAGCCTACCATGTCAATGAGGCAGCAGCTCTTCCCAGCGGACGCCCCTGCTCGAGCGGGAAATGGAGTAGGCGTAGACGGCCACCGCCGCCACCACGATGGAGGCGAGCCACGAGCGCCCCGCATACCAGGACGACAGATCGAGCATCGGAGGAAAGGCGAGCGCCGCGTTGACCACGACGAAGAGAAAGACACAGGCCAGCAGCCCGGATCGAACAAGAACAGCCAGGATGACGGCCCAGACGGCCGAGTTGAGCAGCAGGATGAGGGCGAAGCGAAGTGTCTGGGTCGTGAAGGGCAGTGACGAAGGATCGATCCGCAGCAAGGTACCCACGGCGGCGAACAGGCCGATCGTCGCGCCCACCGCCGCCCACTGCCGCCGCAGGAGCACGCGCAACAGCAGCAGGAGGAAGAGCACCCCGATCGGCTGGGCCAGCGTGCCGACCTGGGAGCCGATCCAGATGCTGATCGCCTCCCGCATGCTCATCAGCGGCCGGAAGGCGGACGGCAGAGGGGTCGACTCGGGCAGACCGATCCAGCTTCCGGCGCGGTTGAGCACCGACAGACCCAGGCAGACGATGGCGCCGGCCGCGCCGCCAATGAGAAGATCGCGCCCCACCAGCGGATCGCGGTAGCGTCCGGCCAGAAGCCGGTTCCAGGAGATGAGCACGTCGGGCCACATCCTTCGCACCAGCGGCTCCAGGGCGATGTAGATCAGCCACACGACCGCGGTGACCGCCAGGGCGACTTCCAGCCCGATGCCCAGCAGCGCGAACTCGGCGAACGAAGGAACGTGGTTCGAGCTGAGCAGCCAGAAGATCATCTGCACCGAGAAGACGAAAAGCGCCAGCCGGAAGGCGCCGCGTCGGTCGCTGCGCCCGAGCCTGAGATTGCGCCGGGCGAGCAGGACTCCTGCGACGATCAGCGAGACGAAGACGAACAGGCCGATGGCGGCGGCGATCCGTAAAGCTCCGGCGATCTGCACGGCCTCCAGACGGCGAGGCTTGGCCCAGGGGGGCAGCACCGAGAAGAACGCGGGTCTGCCACCGTAGGAGCAGCCCTCCACCCGGATCGGAACGCCGGGTTGGCCAGGGTACTCGCCGCTCCATGCCGAACGGGTGGTGCAGTCGATCAGCGGGTTCCAGATGGGCGGCACCGGAGCGAATCGATCGATGTCCAGACCGGCGGCTTTGAACGGAACGGACCAATCGGTCGTCGCAGGGGAGACGACGGAAAGATCCACCTGGGGAGGCACGGCGAGAAACGACACGAGCCTTCCCCGGGGATCAAGCCGCAGACCGATCATCCCGGAAATCTCCTCGGGCGGGTCCTCCAGCTCGACGAACCGGGTGCCTCCCGAGGGGACCAGGTACCTCGGGCTCTGGCGGTACCAATATGTGAGGGCCGAGGGCTGGACCGTGCCGAGGGAGTCCCATCGGCGGGCAGAGGTCTCGTTCTGCCGGACGTGGAGCATGTAGTCCTCGTCCAGCTCGAAGCCGGCCACCATGTCCACCGGAGGGTCGGGGTAACCCATCCGTTCGATCAGCTCGCGCGCCTCCACCTTCAGGGCTTCAGGTGGCTTGGGCAGATCGAAACGTCTCAACATGTGCGTCGTCCCGGAGACCCAGGCCAGCGCCAGCAGGCCGAGCAGGATCGTTGCCAGACAGGCCGCGCCGACTCCAGCACTGAGACTTCCCACATCGCCCGCGTCGGCCACCATCTGGGGGGAGGGTATCTCTCCGGCCGCCAGGGCGGCCGCGAGCGGATCGCCCCCGGGAAGCGCGGCGGCCACCGCCAGGGCCGAGGCCGGGCGATGACGCGGGTCGGATTCCAGACAACGCAGGACAGCGCGCTCCACGGCCGGGTCGATCCCTTCGATGACGCTGGCCAGCGAAGGCGGCGACGCCTCCTGCTGGGTGCGCAGCAGCTCATCGGGAGTGTCGGCCCGGAACGGCGGCCGGCCGGTGAGCAGCTCGTACAGCACGAGCCCCAGCGAGTAGATGTCGCTCTTCACCGAGACCTGCTGTCCTGACAGCTGCTCGGGCGCCATGTAGGCCGGAGTGCCCACACGGACCTCGCGCGGCGCGATCCCCTGCGCGACGGCGGCCAGCCCGAAGTCGGTGATGCGCGCGTTGCCGCGGCCGTCGATCATCACGTTGGCCGGTTTCAGGTCGCGGTGGAGGAACCCCTGCTGGTGGGCGGCGGCCAGCCCCGCGCAGAGCTGGCGGGCGATCTGTATCGCCCGGTCCTGTGGCATCCGGCCGATGCGTCGCAGCAGCGAGGCGAGATCCTCTCCGTCGACGTACTCCATCGACAGGAAGTGCAGCCCCTCGGCTTCGCCCAGGTCGTACACCCGGCAGACGTTCGGGTGCGCCACCTGGCGCGCGATCCTGACCTCGTTGTAGAACCGGGCGATCCGCGATTCATCGTGCGCCAGCGCCTCGGGGAGGAACTTCAACGCCACCGGCTGACCCAGCTTCAGGTCGTTGGCGCGATACACCTCGCCCATCCCCCCGGTGCCCAGCAGCGCGACGATCCGGTAGCGTCCGCCGAGAATCACGCCGGGGACGAACCGGCCTTCGGCGAGCGAGCCGGAAGACGAGGATGAATCGAAGCGACCATGCCCCGGGGCGTTCGTTGCCGCGCCCGGGCCCAGGGTCGTGAGCGTGGGCCCCTGGGATCGGTGTGTCACCGGAGTGGCGCACGACGGGCAGTAGCGGCTCTCAGCCGGGGCCTCGGTGGCGCAGGTTGGGCATCTCATACGATTCGAGCACGCTATCACAACCACCCCCGGAGGCGGGCGCCTCCGGGGGTCGAAGAAGATCCATCAACTGCTTCCAGGCCGGACTAGTCGAGCTTCGTCAGCTCGACTCTCCGGTTCTTTGCCTTGCCTTCCTTCGTCTTGTTGTCGGCGATCGGTTTGTCTTCGCCGTACCCCTTGGTGACCATCCGCGACGGGTCGATACCCTTGCTGACGAGGTAGGCTTTCACCGACTCGGCGCGGCGATGCGACAGATCGTGGTTGTGCGCCACGCTGCCCGTGGAGTCGGTGTGTCCGCCGATCTCCACGCGCACCTCGGGCCAGTCATGCAGCGAGAGGGCCACCTTGTCGAGCACCGCCAGGGAGTCGGGGGTCAGATCGGCCTTGTCCGACTCGAAGTTGACCCCTTCGAGCACCAGGGTCTTCTTTTCCATTTCGAACAACGGTGGCGCCTTGGGCGGGACGATCTCGCATCCCTTCTCATCGACCTTGACGCCCGGCTTGCTGTCGGGGCAGGCATCGAGGCCGTCGAACACGCCGTCCTTGTCGCCATCCAGCGGACAGCCCTTCGCATCCACCTTGGCGCCCTTGGGCGTGTCGGGGCACTGATCGAGGCCGTCGAACACTCCGTCACCATCGGCGTCGGTGGGGCAGCCCTTCGCGTCGACCTTGGCGCCCTTCGGCGTGTTGGCGCAGGCATCGGCGCCGTCCGGCACGCCGTCGCCATCGGTGTCCTTCGGACAACCCTTTTCATCCACCGGCCAGCCCTTGGGGGTGTCGGGGCACTGGTCGATACCGTCGAACACGCCGTCGCCGTCGGCATCCGTCGGGCAGCCGTCGAGATTCACCTTCGCGCCGGCCGGCGTGTCCGGGCACTTGTCCTTGCGGTCGGGCACACCGTCCTTGTCGGCATCGGGCGCCGGTCCGCCACCGAAGGCCCAGAAGCCTCCGACGTTGGCTTCGAAGTTCAGCTGGGCCTGGTTGATGCTGTCGCCGGTGTCCACGTAGACGGCGCGGCCATCCAGACGGAGTCCGAACGAATTGCAGAAAAAGAATCGCAGTCCGCCACCGGCGTTGAAGCTGATGTCCTTCGTGGTGCCGATGCGGTGCGCGTTGAATATCTCGGCGCCGATGCCTCCGGTGATGAATGGCCGGAACGTAGTGCCCGGACGAAAGTTCCAGAGCACGTTGGCGCGAATGGAGGTGACATCGACCCGACGGTCCCTCAGGCCGAGGCTCGAATCGAAGTCGGTGTTGGTCGGCATACGCTGGGCCGATCCTTCCAGGCTGATCCGCGAGCTGAAGAAGTATCCGAACCGCTCGCCGAAGAAGACATCGTTCTTCGGCTGGAGGATTCGATAATCGTCGAGCCACGCGTAGCCTGCATAGATTCCGATCTCCTTTTCTCCCGTCTCGCCGAGCCCGGCCAGCGCCGGGGTCGCGGCCAGCACGAGGGCGGTGATCAGGATCAGTAAACGTATGCGCATCTGTCTCTCCTTGGTTGATGAGTGCCGAAATCCGACGCCGCGATGGCGCTCCCGGAACGGCCCCTATGATACACGGGAGTAACTGCGGAAGGGAGACAGATAAAAAAATCCCCGGGGGGCGGCGCCCTCCCGGGGATTTCGAGCTTCCAATTGTCGCGGGCGTTCGGCCTAATTCGCCCGGATCAGTTCGACCGACCGCTCGGGGGTCGTCCCCTTCTCTGCTTTTTCCCCGTACCCCTTGGCCGTGAGGCGGGATTCGTCAACTCCCATCGACACGAGGTAGTTCTTCACGTACTCGGCCCGCCGCTGGGAAAGATCACGGTTGGTGGCGGCGCTGCCCGCCCGGTCGGTATGGACCCCGATCTCGACGCGAACATCGGGCCAATCCTTCAGGGCCGTGGCGGCGTTCATCAGGGCGGGTTCGGAGTCCGCCGGGATTTCGATCTTGTTCTTCTCGAAGGTCACTCCTTCGAGGCGGATCTTGTCCACCCCTGGCTCGAACAGAGCGGGCGCTTTGACCTGACAACCGTTGGCGTCGACGGTGACCTGTGGCCGTGAGTCGGCGCACTGGTCCATGGCATCGTTCACCCCGTCATGATCGGAATCCACCGGGCAGCCGTAGCCATCGACCCGGTATCCCTGCGGCGTGGCGGCGCAGCGGTCCAGCCCGTCGAGCACCTGGTCGCTGTCTGAGTCCGAGGTGCAGCCCCGCTCGTCGACCTTCGCCCCCGTGGGGGTGGAAGCACAGGTGTCCTGGCCATCCGGGACGCCATCCCTGTCGCTGTCCGCCGGGCAGCCCGTCTCGTCGACCGGCCAGCCGGTAGCCGTCTTGCTGCAGCGGTCGACCCCATCAGCCACTCCGTCCCCGTCGGAATCGATCGGGCAGCCGGTCTTGTCGACCTTGGCCCCTGTCGGGGTGCTCGAACAAGCATCCTTCCTGTCCTTGATTCCGTCGTTGTCGCTGTCGACGCTCTTGGCGAACACCGGGATCCCTGCCAGAAGCACAACAGCGCAAAATGCAGCGAGCTTATCGCGCATGTCTGTCTCCATACCTGAATGATGCGGGGCAGCCATCATCGTGTCCCTGGTATCGGGACCGATGATATCGGTGAAGTGCCAGCGAGGCTGGGGGCATTGTAGCAAGCCCACGCGGGCTCTCGCAATGGAGCCCGCGTGGGTTTTTCCACTCCAGGCCGGCTAATCCACCCGGGTCAGCTCGACCCTGCGGTTCCTGGCCCGGCCTTCCCTTGTGCGATTTTCGGCAATCGGCCTGGTTTCGCCGTATCCCCGGGTCTTGAGCCGGGATTCGTCGATCCCCTTGGCAGCGAGGTAGGCCTTCACCGACTCGGCGCGCCGGCGTGAAAGCTCCAGGTTGTAGGCGTCGGCTCCGGAAGAGTCGGTGTGCCCCCCGATCTCCACCCGTACTTCAGGCCAGTCCTTGAGTGAGACCGCGACAGTTTCCAGGACGGTCACCGAATCGGGTGTCAGGGTGGCCGAATTGGTCTCGAAGTTCACTCCCTCGAGAACCAGCGTCTTCTTGTCCTGGGTGAACAGCGGGGCGGACTTCGAAACGATTTCGCAGCCCTGCGCATCGACCCTGGCGCCGTGCTTCGTGTCGGGGCAGGTGTCGATCCCGTCGGGCACGCCGTCATGATCGCTGTCGATCGGGCAGCCGTAGGCATCGACCCTGGCGCCGCGCGGGGTGGCGGGGCAGCGGTCCAGACCGTCGAATACACCGTCGTCATCTTCGTCGGTGGTGCAGCCGCGCGCGTCCACCTTCGCCCCGGCGGGCGAGTTCGGGCAGGCGTCCTCGCCGTCGGCGACTCCATCACGGTCGCCGTCCAGGGGGCAGCCCCTGGCATCGACGGGCCATCCACCCGGTGTCGCGGGGCACTGGTCGATTCCATCTGCAACGCCGTCATGGTCGGAGTCGACGGGGCAGCCGGCCGAGTCGACCTTCGCTCCCACCGGCGTTCCGGGGCACTTGTCCTGGCGGTCGGTCACGCCGTCCCTGTCGGCGTCGCTGGGGGAGCCGCCACCCAGCGACCAGGCCGCGCCCAGCGTTGCCTCGATATTCCCCTGGCTCTGATCGATCCTGTCGCCCACGTTGGTCCAGACGTACCTGCCGTCGAGCCGCAGGGCGAAGCTGTGGGAGAGGTACCATCGCACGCCGCCTCCCGCGTTCCAGCCGGTGTCGGTGGAGTCACCGAGCTGGCCGGCATCGGCCTTCTCGATGCCCACGCCCGCCGTGACGAAGGGTCTCACCGACTCGCCGGGCCGGAAGTTGAGCAGGAGGTTCAGACGACCCGAAGTGAGATCGAAGCTTTCATTGGAACCGGCGCTCAGGTCCGTGTCGGTGGAAAGACGCTGCCAGGATCCTTCGAGGCTCCACCGGGGAGTGAAGAAGTAGCCGGCGCGAAGCCCGAAGATGGCATCACCTTTGGGATGCAGGATGTCGTAGTCGTCCAGCCAGCCGAATCCTGCATAGGGGCCGAACTCCCAGTCGCCTTGCTGACCCTGTCCTGCAGAAGCAGGCGTTCCGACGACCAGCACGAGCAGGAGAATTCCCGCCAGCAACTCCAGCATCGTCCTTCGCATGGTGCCTCCTATGGGCCGAAACGCGGGGCGTTCAGAAGGTTATCGCGAGTGATGTCGTGAAGATGGTGTCCAGTTCGTCGAGCGCGACCAGGACGGTGCCGGTCCTGGCGCCGGCCGGGGGCGGGGCCAGCGGGTCGAACAGGTCGACGGACTCGAACGACGGCCTGTGGTCATAGAGCCATTGGAGAGTGACCTTCAGCGCCAGCCTCTTGTTCATCGCGACGGAAAGACCGTTGATCATGTTGGCGCGGAAGTCGGCGGTGTCGTCGAGGTTTTCGTCCAGCACCAGGTCGTTCGTGTAGGTCGTGTTCGCGCCGCACTTCTGGAAATAGCTCGAGGCGATGCGTGCCCCGAGAAAGGTTCCATCGACGCTTGGATTGTCGACGACGTCGACCTGCTTGGTGAACGTCAGCGAGTAGTCGGTGCGAAACTTGCGCCGGTCGGTGTCGGTCCAGATGTTGCCGACGCCGGCCACCCCCGTGTAGCGATTCTGGACGCCGGCGAACCGGTTGCGGTCCCAGCCGGCTGCAACGAACCAGAAAAAGCTGTCGATGATCTTCCGGTCGTATCGCCCATTCAGGTAGTAGGTTTCCGCCGTCAGGTTGGAGTCGTTCTTCTCGGTGACATCGAAATTGTTCATCGTGCCCAGGGCGAACGTGGTGGTCGTCGTGGCGTTGGCCCGCACGCCGCCCGCGTTGAGCTCGAAGGCCGATTTCTCCCACTGCCGCCAGAGCTTGTTCTTGAATCCGAGCGTATCGGTCTCGGAGTTTCCCGCGGTCACGACGTAGCTCAGCTCCGCGGTGTCCTGCCACCGGTCGGGCGGAGGTGTCTTCTGCTCTTCGCGTGCCAGCGCTGCGCTGCTCTGCGCGACGAGCAGCGTGACCACCATTGTCGCAACGAGAGATCGTGTGAACATGCCGGGTGCGGATCCTCCAGTAACTGATTCCGTTCAGGACAGGCCACATGCTATCTCAAGGTGCCGCTGAAGTGTCAAGACACGGGGTCGCGCCGTTGTAGACTCGTGGTCATGAGGGCCGGTCCGGCCCGGGAAGAACTCATCCACTCATCCACACACGCACACACAAAGGAGGGATCATGTGGACCGTGGTCCTGCTGACCATGTCAAATCTCTTCATGACCATCGCCTGGTACGGACATCTCAAGTTCAGGGGAGTGCCCTTGTGGCGGGTCATCCTGGCGAGCTGGCTGATAGCCTTGCCGGAATACTGCTTCCAGGTGCCGGCCAACCGATTCGGCTATGGCCGGTTCACGGCCGCCCAGCTCAAGACAATCCAGGAGGTGGTGAGTCTTGCCGTCTTCACCGTTTTCTCGGTCACGTATCTGGGTGAAAGGCTTCGATGGAACTACCTGGCGGGATTCGGCTGCATCGTGCTGGCGGTCTTCTTTGTGTTCCATGACTGGTCGTGATCTCCGCGAACCGGATCGGGTGCTGGACTCCCGGGGCGCGCACGGGTATCCTGTCTCGCTACCGGGCCCGCGCCCGGCGTGAAACAGCAAACCTTCCAGAGGAGATTTCAATGGCCGCGAAGAAGCCCGCGAAGAAGACAGCCCGCAAGCCCAACGCCGCATTCATGAAGCCGATGAATCCCGACGCGTTGCTGGCTGAAGTGGTCGGATCGAAGCCGCTGCCTCGCACCGAGGTCACCAAGAAGCTGTGGGCCTACATCAAGAAGAACAACCTTCAGGATTCGAAGAATCGTCGGAACATCAACGCCGACGCCAAGCTCGGTCCTGTGTTCGGCGGCAAGAAGCAGGTCAGCATGTTCGAGATGACCAAGCTGGTGTCGAAGCACCTGAAGTAGGCTGCTCCGGCCGGTCAATCCTCTCCCAGGGCACCGCCGCGATCGTCCCGCGCGCTGCCTGCCCCGGCGTTGGTTCCACTGCCCGCGCGCCCGGCGCGGGCAGCGGCCTCCACTTCAGACGGCCCTGCGAGAGGATTGATCGGCCGTCCCTTCCTTCTGTCTGCCTATCTGCGCTGATCGAGAGGCTTGTAGTCGCGCTTCTGGGCGCCGAGATAGATCTGCCGCGGGCGGGCGATCTTCTGATCGGGGTCCCGCAGCATCTCCTCCCATTGCGCGATCCATCCCACCGTGCGGGGTATGGCGAACAGCACGGGGAACATGTCGACCGGGAAGCCCATGGCCTGGTAGATGAGCCCGGAGTAGAAGTCGACGTTCGGATACAGCTTTCGCGTGACGAAATAGTCGTCTTCGAGGGCGATCCGCTCCAGCTCCAGCGCGATGTCCAGCAGAGGGTTGCGGCCGGTGGCTTCGAACACCGCATCGGCCATCCTCTTGATGATCTTCGCCCGGGGATCGTATGACTTGTACACACGGTGTCCGAATCCCATCAGACGCCCCTCGCCCGACTTGACCCGCTTGACGAACTCGGGAACGTTCGACTTTGCGCCGATCTGCCGCAGCATCCTGAGCACGGCCTCGTTGGCGCCGCCATGAAGCGGGCCGTACAGCGCCGCGGTGGCCGCGGCGATCGCCACGTAGGGGTCGGACTGCGAGCTGCCGACCACGCGCATGGCGTTGGTGCTGCAGTTCTGCTCATGGTCGGCGTGCAGGATGAAGAGAACCTCGAGCGCCCTTTCAAGAACGGGGTGCGGCACGTACTTCTGCTCGGTGGTCTTGAAGAGCATGTTGAGGAAGTTTCCGATGTAACCGAGATCGTTGTCCGGGTAGGCGTAGGGCATGCCGATGCTGTGGCGGTAGGAGAAGGCGGCGAGCGTCGGCATCTTCGCGATGAGCCGGTAGGCCTGGCGCTGCCTCACCTCGGGGTCGTTGACGATCTTCGCCTCGGGATAATAAGTGGACAACGCTCCCATGGTGCTCACCAGCATGCCCATCGGGTGAGCGTCGTAACGGAAGCTGTCCATCATGTGCTTCACGTTTTCGTGGATGAACGTGTGGTGCGTGATCTGGAAGATCCAGTCCTCGAACTGGGCCTGGGTGGGCAGCTCTCCGAACAGCAGCAGATACGCTGTCTCGAGGTAATTGCTTTTCTCGGCAAGATCTTCGATCGGATAACCGCGGTACCAGAGGATTCCCTGTTCGCCATCGATGTACGTGACGCGGCTCTTGCACGCCGCCGTGTTGGTGAACGCGGGGTCGTACGTCATCAATCCGAAGTCTTCGGGCGCGGTCTTGATCTGGCGAAGGTCGATGGCGCGTATCGCACCGTTCTCGATCGGGATCTCGTACGTCTTGCCCGTGCGGTTGTCCACGATCTTGAGGGTCTGCCGGATCGGTTCCATGATCTTCTCCACGCTGCGCCAGGTTGACGTCCATAGCATACAACGGCGACCGTCCCTTGTGGCGAGCCACGTGTATAATGGCGTCCCCGCGACGCCAACGCGGGGCGGCCACCGGAGATCGAGATTGCCCCGACTCTATCTGTTTCTCGCGACATCGCTGAGTTTCCCTGCCCTGTACCTCAAGCTCACAGGAATGCACGTCACGCCGGGGTTCGAAGCGCTGCTGTTCGGACTCGCGATACTGGGCGCCGCCTTCCTGCTCTCATGGGCCGCCGAAGTGGCCCAGAAAGACATCTCCCAGGCGCTCGCCGTCGCGATTCTGGCGCTCATCGCCGTGCTTCCGGAGTACGCCGTCGACATGGTGTTTGCCTGGAAGGCGGGGCGCCAGCCGGAATACGCCCATTACGCCCTGGCGAACATGACGGGAGCCAACCGGCTGCTGGTGGGTGTCGGCTGGCCGGCGGTGGTGCTGCTTTTCGCGCTCCGGTTCCGCAAGGCGGCGGTCAAACTCGAGCCCGCGCACCGGGTCGAGATCCTCTTCATGGGGCTGGCCACCTGCTACGCCATCATTCTTCCGCTGAAGAAAACGCTCAGCCTCATCGATGCCTTTTTCTTCCTCGCCATCTTCGCGTTCTACGCCCTGCGCATCTCGAAGGCGGAGACTCACGAGCCCGAGCTGATCGGCCCGGCCAAATGGCTTGGCGATCTTCCCACCGCCTCGAGGAGGCTTGCCGCCAGCGCGCTGTTCCTGTATTCCGCCTGCGTCATCTTCATGTCCGCCGAGCCGTTCGCGGAGTCGCTGGTGGCCGCGGGGAAGGGTTGGGGAATCAACGAATTCCTGCTGGTCCAGTGGCTCGCGCCGCTGGCCTCGGAAGCTCCGGAATTCATCGTCGCCCTCATCTGGACATTCCGTGGTGATGCCCCGGCGGGGCTGGGAGCACTGGTCTCCTCGAAGGTCAACCAGTGGACCCTGCTCGTTGGAACATTGCCCATCGTGTATTCAGTCAGTATCGGAAGACCGAGCGCGCTGCATCTCGACCTCAGGCAGGAGCACGAGCTTTGGCTGACGGCGGCGCAATCGTTGCTGGCCGTCGCCATCCTGGCGAACCTGAGCCTGTCCTGGTACGGCGCTCTCGTCCTGTTCGGGCTCTTCGGTGTCCAGCTTGTGTACGAGGATCTCAGGATGCCGGTGTCGGTCGTCTACGTCGTGCTTGCCGTCGCGTTGATCTGGCGGGACCGTCGTCACTATCCGGGGTTCCTGAG
>DASROJ010000104.1:0-6361 GCA_035646975.1 Patescibacteria group bacterium | reverse complement strand
CCTTCATCTGGCCGTCCAGCCCCGCCTTCATGATCAGAGCCTCGACTTCCGCGCGTGTCTGCCGCCCGACCGGACGCGACGCATCCTCCGCGAGCGCCCAGACGAGCGCCGAGGTGATCGACTCGTTGGCCATCGCCTCGCGCCCGTCGACCTGCTCGAACACATCCGATTCGGCGTGATAGTCGGGCAGGTAGGGGGCGGCATCCTGATCGGCGACGAGGTTCGGCACACCCGAAAGAAGGAAGTCGAAATTGTCCGTGCCGTCGAGCGCCTCGAGCGTCTGCCGGAAGGGGCCCAGACCGGCCACGGGCCCCAGCGCCTCGGCGACCCGTCCGCGAAGCTCCTCGCGTCCGTTGAGGTAGAACCCGTTGATGCGCCCCGAGCCCACGTCGAGCACCACGACGCCGACATGGTGGTCGAGCTCCGCCGCGTGCCGGTGGACGTACCCCGCCGACCCCAGCATCCCTTGCTCTTCGCCCGTGAAGAGGACGAATCTCACCGTGCGGCGCGGGGCGAGACCCAGCTCCTTCATGCCGCGCGCGACATCGATGACGAGCGCCGCGTTGACGCCGTTGTCGAGCGCCCCCGTGCCGAGATCCCACGAATCGAGATGGGCTCCCAGCAGCACGACCTCCTCGGGTTTCTCGCGTCCCCGGATTTCCGCCACCACGTTGCGCGATTCGTACGCCGGGCCGATCTTGTTCCGGATCGACAGTCGCACCCGCACCTCGCCTTTCTGGCTCAGTCGGGCCAGGCGCGCCGCCTGCTCGCGCGAGACCATCGCGACCGGCAGGTCGATCGACGTGCCGTCGAAGCCCACCGGATGGCGGTAAAGAAGCCCTTTCGGCCGGGTGGACATCAGCAGCAGACCGGCGACTCCGGCTTTCTGCGCCGCCTTCACCATGGGTTCGGTGCGGATGTACTCGTCGAACAGATCGGCCAGTGTCTTCATCTCACCGGTGCGCACCAACGCGACGGCGCCGCGCGCCTTGTCCTTGAGTTTTTCGAAATCCTCCGGCGCGCCGTTGCCGGCGTCGACCAGTCGGGCGTCGATCGGCCCGCTCGACGGCGTCGACGCTGAATAGGGGGCGGCCGCCACGCGCAGACTGAAAACCTCGGGCGCCGTCACGGACGCCTCGGCGCTGCCCGGCAGCCAGAGCGAGGGCACGCGGAACGACTCGGTGGCCGAGTCGATGCCCGCGGATCGGAATCGCGCCAGGGCCCAGTCCACGGAGCGCTCGCACGCCGGAGAGCCCGTGGGACGCCCGCCGATCCGATCGCACAGCTCGCGCAGGTCGTCGAGCATGGGTGTGGCGCCCATCGCGCGACCGGAGAGTCGGGAGGCGGGGTCGGTCAGCGCCAGCACCGCGATCAACAGGCTCGACATCAGGCAAATCGGCGTCATCGTGCTGCCTCCAACCGGGGCCGCATCATACCTCGCTCCGGCGATGAGTGGGAAATCTCTTTGCGTGGCGTCAGGTCACTCCTGCCGGCGGGAGTAGACGGGCGTGTAGTCCCGCTGCCTCGTGCGGTGCCACCAGTCGGACGACTCGAGACGCTCCCTGCGGTCGGTGAACCGGTAATCGTACAGGACGCCGCGCAGGTACCGTGGCGGCGCCGACGCGAACGGATTGGTCTCCAGCAACCCGAGCACCTCGGGGGAGCCTTCGAGCAGCCGGCCCAGCAATGCCACGAACCATTGATTCGAGCGATAGTCGCCCAGGGCGGCGAACCACATCTGCCAGTCGAGTCGTGGCATGTGCGGGGCGACGAAGGAGGGGGCCCGTTTCGTGTCTCCCGGTTTCCACTTGAATTCGTAGGCCCGCCATGTGACCCCGTCGCTGCTTCCCTCGATGACGATCTCGGGGCGTGATGTCGTCATGTTGGAGAACAGGCCGTACCAGTTGACGCTGCGAAACGGTGAGATCAGCTCCGCCGTCGTGCGTATCGGCGCGGGCCACCGCATGCCGGTACGAAACGCCTCGCCCAGCCGAACCACGCCGGCCACGAAGATGACGGAGGCGAGGGGCACCATGATGATCGCCGGCCATCGCCGCGCCCGGTGGCCGGCCGCCGGCTGATGGGTGGCACTCCATCCAGCCGGCCAGAAGGTGTCGTCCAGCAGGGTGGCGCACAACGCGATCGACAGCAGATTGAAGAAACCGTAGTTGCCCGTCGACAGGATGATCACCTGCAGCCCGATCATTGCGAACGCCCCGAGGTGCCTCAGCCGGCGGGGAGCGACGATCAGCAGGGGAGCGGCCAGCTCGACGGCGAACATCGCCGCGCAGGAGATCTTCTGGAACAGCAGCGGCAGCTGGTGCGCGTACCAGGCGGTCCAGGGCGGCAGGCATTGAGTCTGGTAGTGGACCGTCAGCGCGGTGAGCCCGCGCCACGTCGGATCGCCGCTGGACAGCTTCACGACACCGGAGGAAAACATCAGGCGGAAGACCAGCCAGTGCGTCAGCGCCATGGGCAGCCGCGCCGGCGTCGGCTCGCAGCCTGTCCGGCATCGCCATGCAAGCGGGCTGAGCAGGATCGAGAGAAATCCCGATTCCAGCAGCAGGTTGTCCCACTGGAACCCGAGGAATATCTGACCGGCGACAGTCAGGGAAAGATAGAGCAGCCAGAGAAGGGCGAAGACGGGCATCGGAGCGAACCCGACCATGGCCAGGAGGGCCAGCAGCGTTCCAGCCCCGCATTGGAGATGCAGGAATGCGTCGCTGGAGTTGATCCAGCAAAGAGTCGGGATTTCCACGAACCGCTCGGGCCCCAGCACACCGGCGGCACGCTGGAGCCACGTCGCCACGGGCAGGATCCCGTGGCTTCCGATCAAGCCGTCGATCTGGACCCAGAGCGAGACGAACGCGATGAGATAGATCAGCCCCATCGCCCGGAGAAACAGGCACCGCGCAACGGCGAAGGAGGGGGGCAGGACGGTCGGGCCCCAGAGCAGCCGGGTGAGCCGCGAGAACGCCCCGCGTCGCGACGCGATGAAGGCATAGAGCGCTTCGGTGAGCGCCGCGACGACCCGGAAGCGCTGGTAGAGCCAGAGCGCCCAGCCGCCGCGCGGCGCCCGCGCGAGCGCCCGCAGGACGGCTTCCGCACCGGAGGACACGCCGCCATCGGTGCCGATGAAAACCACCGACCGCGCGTACAGGTCGGCGGGGATCCCGGGGTACCGATTGGCGATCTCCTGCGACGTCGCGTAGGCGACGCCGTCCCGGGTCATCTGGCGCCAGCGGTTGATCCAGAGCCGGCAGAATCCGCAGTCGCCGTCGAAGATCAGCAGCGGCCGTTCGGTGGGAGGATCGGCGACCCGGATGCCGGTGTTCATCGAATCGCTTCCTGCCTCAGAGTCTGCGGGCCGAAGCCATGCCGGCGAGCAGCCTGAAGGTCCTCGCCGGCAGATCCTCCGACCCCTTCTTCTTCATGTGCTGCAGATCGGTCCACAGCCGGCTCACCGACTCGGGTGTGTCGACATCGTACCAGGCGGGCAGCTCGTGGCACGTGATGCGGCCCGACTTGATCCGCTCCCGCGTGATCGAGAGCACCTGGCTGGTGCCCCAGGGAACCCTCTGGAACAGCCGCGGGTGCAGCCGTCGCGCCCCGATCAGGTAGTAGCCTCCGTCGTCGGACGGGCCCAGCACGATATCCACCGCCGCCAGCGCTTCGAACGCCTGGTCGACGTAATCGGCGGGGAGGTTCGGAGAATCGCTGCCGATGATGATCGCCTGCTTGTATCCTCCGCGCAGCCTGTTCTGCAGCGTCGTGGCCATGCGCTCGCCCAGGTCGTCACCCATCTGGTACTCCACCTGCACGCGGCCCAGCAGCGCCGACAGCTCGGTGGACGGAGTGGCCTCGTCGCTCCAGGAAACGAACGGGGTGGCGAAACCCGAGGCCATGTCGATCAGCTTTTCGACGCTGTCGGCCAGCATCGCTTCGTAGATCGCGAGCGCCTCCGGAGGGGTGAACGCCGGCTGAAGACGCGTCTTCACCCGGCCCGCCAAGGGCGGTCGCGCGTACAGGATCAGAGCGCAATCGCTGGATGTCATCGCCGATTCCCTGCGAAGAACCCGGGCGGTGGTCTTTGATTGCTCCGACGGCCCGGTGCTAACCTGCCCGCTCATCTTATATCGGAGAGGAGCCAGCCGTGGGGGAAGCGGACGACCGGGATCTCGAAGGGACGCCGCCGGAGCCGGAGGCGGAACCGGAGCAGGGGTTCGTGCGGGAGCTGGCCCAGTTCTTCATCGTGCCGTCGCTGATCGTCCTGCTTTGCGTCGGCGTGTTCATCATGTTCGGACTCATCAGCAGCGAGAGCAAGGGGGTGCGCGACTTCCTGCAGGAGATCCGGTCGTCGCGGGGCACCGATCGCTGGCAGGCGGCGTTCGAGATGTCGCGCGCGATCGCGCAGCAGCCGGCGCTGCGGGCCGACGAAGGGCTGGTGCGGGAGATCAGCGGGGTGATCGGCGATGAAGGCAGGGACGACCCCAAGGTCAGGAAGTACCTGATCATCGCATTGGAGAATCTCGGCAACCGGTCGGCGGGCCCCGCCCTGATCGCGGCGCTTGCCGATCCCGATCCGGAGGTGCGGCTCCAGGCCGCGCGGGCGCTGGGCGCCATCGGCGGGATCGACGGCTCGGCCGGGCCGCTCATCGCCCTGCTCTCGGATGAGGACGCGGGGATCCGCAAGGTGGCGATCTACGCCCTGGGCCGGACGCGGGACCCCGTCGCGATACCTGCGTTGCGGCCGAAGCTCGAAGACACCTCGGAGGACATTCGATGGAACGCCGCCCTGGCGCTGGCGGTGCTGGGCGACGGTTCGGGGCGCACCGTGATCGAGCAGATGATCGACCGACGGCACCTCGACACGATCGACGGGATCACCGAGGAGCAGAAGGTCGGCGCGATCATCAACGGCATCCAGGCGGTCTACCTGTTGCACGACAGGTCGTTCCTGCAGGCGGTGGAAGAGCTGAGCCGCAAGGATCCGAGCCTGAAGGTCCGGGAGATCGCGATCAAGGTTCTCGAGTCGCTGGGGAATGCTTGACAGTCGATGAGTGTCTGGTACACTACCCCGCCTTCACGAAGAACGCAGCAGGCGGCGGCTTGCGCGGCGCGTGACTTCGCGATGGTGGACCGTGGTCCCCACCTGAACGACCGACAAGAAGGCGCGAAAGTTTGATATCGTCAGCCCGGAAGTTCGACTGTTGCGGCGTCGCAACCGTCGAGCGCGGGGCCCGGAAGCGGCTCGCGAGGAATCGGTAGATGTCCGAGGAGAAAAAGCCCGAGCTGGATGGCGCTCCCGAGGAGCCGGCGAAGCCTGCCGCTCCCGTGACCTCGACGTCCCCGACGTCCCCGCCGGCACCGAAGCAGGCGGCGCCAGCAGCGGCGAAGCCTGCTGCTCCCGCGACCCCCGCGACCACGACGACCCCGCCGGCACCGAAGCAGGCCGCGCCAGCGGCGGCGAAGCCCGCTGCACAGCCCGCTCACGCCGCTTCCACCGGAGCGGCCGGCGTGGCGGCGGCCAGGGCCGCGGCCTCCGCGGCCGCGCGACCGGCGGCCACGGTGATCAAGAGCGGCCTCGGCGAGGTGGTCTACCGCCCCTCGGCGACCACCGATCAGATGACTCGCCGGAGTTTCGTCAGCTGGCTGAGCCTCGGATGGATCGCCTTCACCGCCGCGATGGGTGGCATCGTCACGGCCGCCACGAGATTCATGTTTCCCAACGTCCTGTTCGAGCCGCCGGCCACTTTCAAGGCGGGCCGACCGCAGGAATACGCCGTCGGCAAGGTCGATGAGCGCTGGAAGGAAGCCTACGGTGTGTGGCTCGTGCGCACCGACGAAGGCTTCTATGCGCTCTCCACCACCTGCACGCACCTCGGCTGCACGCCGAACTGGCTGCCCGCCGAGAACAAGTTCAAGTGCCCCTGTCACGGCAGCGGCTTCTATCCGACCGGTATCAACTTCGAGGGCCCCGCGCCGCGGCCGCTCGAGAGGTACAAGATCGGGATGTCCGACGACGGGCAGATTCTGATCGACAAGAACGTGAAGTTCCAGCAGGAGAAAGGCCAGTGGGAGGCCCCGGGAGCCTTCCTTCTTTTCGCGGCCTGACACTCTGCAAGCTGCATGCTTCGCTATCTGGAGAAAGTCTGATGCCTGAGGTTCAGACCTACGTTCCTTCGGATCCCACCGGTGAGAGGCCGAAGAAAACGCTGCTTGCCCACATCCGCGAGTCGCAGATCTGGACATCGATATTCCGCCACGGTCCGCCCGACAACGACCGGAACCGGGCGCTGGCGATCATCACCAACGTCTTTCTTCACCTTCATCCCGTGCGTGTGCGCAAGTCGGGCATCCG
>DASROJ010000103.1:0-10372 GCA_035646975.1 Patescibacteria group bacterium | reverse complement strand
GATGAGGACGTCGGTGAGTCCCGGCTGCGGGGCGGCGGCTGCGTCGGTGGCGGTGGCGGTGGCGGTCATCGGCGCGATTCTAGCGTTCCCGCCCGACCTGGTCCACCGGCGGCGGAAGCGCGAGCCCGGGGTCACCGTCTCGTTGCGGCGCGGGACGGGGCTGTGTTATCGTTCGGCCCCTCGCACAACGGGACGGGCCCTTAGCTCAGCTGGATAGAGCGTCTGACTACGAATCAGAAGGTCGGGTGTTCGAATCACCCAGGGCCCACCAGAAATTCCAGCCATTCGGCACCTGCCTCGCAGAGATGCGTGATCTCACGCTGAGCGTGAAATCTCTCACCTAACGGAAGCCAAAGCCCCGGCAATCATGATGTTGCCGAATGTCATCCCCAGTGCAACGATTGGTGTCGAACGGTGCGACATCACGTCTCGCGGGGGGATCATGAATTTCGCACTCATCCTGATGCTGCTCTCGACATCAATGCCCGCCCCGTCTCAGCCGACTGCCGCGGGTGTCGCGCCCGACTTCACGTTCAGCGATCTCGAAGGCGCCACGCACTCGCTGGCAGAGTTGCGTGGCAACACGGTGCTGCTCGAGTTCTGGGCGCCCTGGTGTATCCCTTGCCGCAAGGGGTTCCCTCTGCTCGACGACCTCCAGGCCAGACATGCGAAGGCAGGTCTCAAGGTGGTGGCCGTCACGATGGAAACCGACGATGACTCGGTGGCCGACTTCGTCACCAGTCATCCTTCGCGGTTTCTCGTCGGACGCGACATCACCGGACATGCGGGCGAGGCGTATGAGGTCAGCGTCATGCCCACGACCCTCCTCATCGATCGGGACGGGAAGATTCTCGCCCGATTCGACGGGGGCACCGACACCCTTCACCAACAGATGCAGGCCGCGGTGGAGGCGGCGCTGACGGGCGGCGGCGTGGCGCCGGTGCAAACCGTCTCGAAGCGCCGCCGGGGCGCGAAGGGCAACCTGCGCGCATGGGAACGCGGGTATCTCGCCGATCCGATCATGAACCTTGACGGTGACACGCTCACCCGCTCCATGCGCGAGCACATTCATACGAGCAAAGAGGCCGCCGCGGGCAACGGCGGGGTGGCGGGGGGCGGCTGTGGCTGCAACTAGACGACGCCGTAACCGTCGCAGACCGCTGGGAATGATCGCCGCCGGCATCAGCGTCCTGGCCAGCCCGGCCGCGCGCGCGGACGACAGCACCCTGGATTTCAAGTTCCTTCACTACGGCGAGCAGGGGGGGCGAACACAGGTCAGCAACCCCGAAATCTACTTCACGCACGATTTCGGAGAGAAGGGACAGGTCGGGCTGCTGCTGTCCTATGACTCGATCTCGGGAGCCTCTCCGACCGGCGAGGCGCCCACGGCCGACACGACCACCAGCGCCTCGGGAGGCGCGTCCGGGTCGATCCCGATGGTCGGCTACCAGGATACGCGCCAGGCGATCAGCGCCTCATACCAGAGGCGGTTCGGCTCGAACCTGCCGTCGATCACCTTGAGCTATTCGCACGAGTCGGATTATCTGTCGCGGGGCTTCTCGCTGGTGGATTCATGGGAGTTGTTCGGGGGCCGTTCCACGCTCCACGCGGGCGTTGGCGTCACCAGCGACCGGATTCAGCCGGTCACGCTGGCGGACACGTTCGCCAAGAAGGGGATCTCGTTCTCCCTCGGATGGAGTCAGGTGCTCGGCCCGCGCGATCTGCTCGACTTTTCGCTGGGTCTCGAAAACCTCAACGGCTACCTGACCGACCCGTACAAGCTCGTCACCGTCGGCGCGTCGGCCCTGCCCGAGGCAAGACCCGACACTCGGAGCCGGAAAAGCGCACTCATCAAATACGGTCATTATTATCTATCGCGAAGCGCGATAAAAACCTCGTACCGGTACTATTGGGACGACTGGGCGATCAAGGCCCACACACTCGAGCTCGAGTGGGACAAGCGGCTCGGGCGCCGGTTCATCCTCGCGCCGCGTCTGCGCTATTACCAGCAAGGCGCCGCGTCGTTCTTCGCCTACGAGTTCTCCACTCCGCAGTCGTTCATGAGCAGCGATTACCGGCTTTCGTCGTTCAGGAGCTGGCTGGCAGGCATCGGCATGACGGTCGAAGTGAACGACCGCCTGTCGTTCGAGTTGGCGGCAAGCTACCTCGATCAGACCGGCATCGATCGAGCGAAGGTCAGGCCCGCGGTCGTGCCGCCACTCTTCACGCTGGGCGGCGTCGGCGCATTCGAGACCGAGGAGGGCGGCGAAGGTGGGCCGCATTCGTTGTCGGCCGCCGACCTGAAGACGATCAGCCTCACCGCCGGCTTCTCGTTCAAATTCTGAGACGCGTGATGGACACTGCGACGGATCGCACTCTCTACAACAAGTGGTTCCGTGTGATGGGTGGCTGGGGTCTGCTGAGGTTCGTGGACAGCCGGGGCGTCGATGCCGCCGAGGCCATCGCGCTGCGGGCGATGAGCGAAGCCGAGCGCATCGAACGCAAGTACTCGCGTTTCATCCAGACCAGCGTCGTCTCGCGGATCAACCGCGATGCCGGGCGGACGCCCGTTGCCGTCGACGAAGAGACGGTGTCCCTGGTCGCTCACGCCCTCAGCCTGGCCGCGACGACCCGGGGTGCCTTCGATCCGACGGTCGGCGTGATGAGGCGACTCTGGAATTTCCGCGAGGAGCGGGTGCCCGAAGTCAGCCAGGTGGAGGCGCTGCGCCGATTGGTCGATTACCGGGAGGTGTCGGTGCGTGACGGAACGGTGTTCCTGCGGCTCGAGGGAATGGAGCTGGACCTCGGAGGGGTCGGCAAGGAGTACGCGGTGGACCGCGTGGCCGCGTGCCTGCGCGCCGAAGGCGTCGAGTCAGCGGTGGTCAACCTCGCAGGAGACTTGCGCACGGTCGGGTCCCGTGGCGACGGACGCCCCTGGAAGATCGGCGTGATGGATCCACGCAGCGGCAACCAGACCCGGTTCTCCGTGCGGTTGGTGTGTGACGGCGGCGTGGCCTCCTCGGGTGATTACGAGCGGTGCTTCATCAAGGACGGCGTTCGGTACCACCATCTGCTCGACGCGCGCACCGGCTTTCCCGCCCGCGGTCTGGCCGCCACCACGGCAGTGGCTGCCACGGCGTTCGACGCCGGTCTTGCCGCCACCGCGGCCTTCCTCCTCGGGCCGGAAGAGGGGCTTCGACATCTCGAAGAGACGCCGGGCGTTCAGGGGGCGCTCATCACGGAACAGGGCGACCTGTTGACGACTTCCGCCATGAGAAGCTGCACAGATCTGCCCGGCTCCATCTATTCGGAATATCCGCTCATCTAGCTCCGCGATGTCAGCGCAGCGATGTGTTGGAGAACTCCCGGCAGACCCCGACCGGCTCCTCCACGGAAAAAAACAGCCCTGATCGCCGGGGGCGACCAGGGCTGGGCCTCATGGTAGCTGGTTGAGCTATGTCTTGTGGGCGTCCAGCGTGACCACCTTCAGCTCATTGTGAATCGAGCGGACGCCTGTGACCGAACGCGCCGCGTAGACGGCAGACAGGTTGTTCTGCCAGGTCGTCACGGTGCCGGTCAGCCGCACCACGCCATTGCTGACTTCGACGATGATGTTGGCGTTCTGCTGATCGCCGCTGTCCTTGAGAGCCTGCTTCACCCCGGTCCTGACGTCCTCATCGCGAGCCTGCACGGAGTTCTTGTTGGCGGAGGACACCACCTCGAGCTGATTCTGCACGCTCTTGACACCCGACACGGCGTGAGCGATCTCGTGGGCCGCCTCGCTTGACTGCCTGGACGGAACCATGCCGAAAAGGGTCACCACGCCGTCATAGGTGTCGACGTTGATCTCCGTTGCCGGTGTGCGGTTGTCGGCCGCGAGTCTCATCTTGATGGTCGATGTGATCCAGAGGTCGCTCATGACGCCGCCGTTTGTGCGGTGAGCCGGATCGGTCTTCGCGTCCCTGTCGAACTGGAACTCGTCGTCCGCGAAGGTGTCGGGAGTCTCTATCTCGGAGGCCACGTGGACCACGCCGGGCTGGATGGCCGCCGTGTGAAGGGCACGAAGATTGTCGTTCGCCGATTCGGCCTTGCCGCCCATCAGGACAACACCCTTGTTCACCGACTTGACGACGATGCTGCTGTCATCGAGGGACCTGTCGGCCTTGATCCTGGATTCGATCTCCGACTTGATGACGTCGTCGGAACGCTGCACCCTGGCGGCGCTGGTCGATGAGACGACCTGGAGGAGATTGCGAACGTCGACAACGCCCACGAGGCCTCGCACTTCCTTTTCGGCCAGCGCTTTTTCGGTCTCGCTTTGCACTTTGCCGTGGAGCGTCACCCGTCCATTGATGGTATCGACGCTGATGTCGCTGCCGCTCACACCGTCGGTTGCGTACAGCGCGGTCTTCGCCTTCATCGTGATCCATGAATCCGGCCGGGATTCCGCGCGCGCGACGGCCGGCACGAACAGGAGCAATGCAGTGGCCAGCGCGTGCTGGAGCTTGAATCGGCTAATCATTACCTGGTGACTCCTCGGGATGACTCTCGTGCGTTTGGCGAAGTGACGGACCGCGCTTCCCACCAGAATGCTTCCGGCGCCGCGGCTTCCGATGTGCAGGTCTGACTAGAGAGTCCTTGCGACTTCCTTGATGTCCGACGTGATTGCCTTGGCCTCACGCCGAACCACGTTCTGACCCTGCTCGACCGCTCTCGATGTCCGATTCCTGAGCTCCCGGGCTTTCTCCGCCAGCAGCTCACGCGTTTCCTCGCCGGAGCGAGGAGCGCACAGCAGGGCGACACCGGCTCCGACCGCGGCGCCCACGAGAGTGCCGACAACGATCCCCGAAAGATTTCCATTACCATTCTTCTTGGCTTGTCTCATGATTCCCTCGATTCAAAATGATGAGGATGCGTAAATCGGTGGCCACCGTACGTCTTGTCCAGTCGATCTGTTGCCCGGGAGATGCCCTGTCCACCGATACATGGAACATATCCGCGACACGGGGGCGCTCGCTATCGGGTGTTCGCCCCACTCGTGTTATCGCGCGCCGAGGCCATCTCGATGGCGACAAGCGATGCGTCCGAACTATCTCGGTTGTCGCGATGTCGTCGCGAGTCGGTCAGCCGGCAATCCTGCGCGCGGCCACCGAGGCGACCATACGCTGTTCGAACTCGCCGTCTCTCTGCCGCTCCACCCTCAGCGGTTCGACCAGACGTGCCAGCTCTCCGTGCTGAAGAAGGAAGTCGGGGTTTTTCGGATGCCCGCGCAGGGCCTGATCGACGGTGAAGGTCTCGTAGAGCAGCAGACCGCCCGGTCGCAGCGCCCGGGTGATCGACGGAAAGAGCGGGCGGTGAAGGTAATGAAAGACGAGGATGACATCGTGCGTTGCGTCACCGAGGTCCGGCGTGCCGGACTCGAGGTCCATCAGCTCGGCCTCCAGCGGGAGCTCGAGTCGCCTGGCGTCGAGACGCAAGGCTTCGACGCGCTCGGGATCCGAGTCCACCGCGCGCACGGAGTATCCCGCCGACGCCATCAGCAGAGCGTGCCGTCCGCGGCCACAGGCCAGATCGAGCACGGTGCCTCCCCGTGGCAGAAGATCGGCGTTGTCGATGAGCCACGAGGACGGGCCGGCTGGTCCGAACGGGTCGCCGGGGGAATGGTCTCTCGGGCCGCGCCAGCACGACATGCCACCGGCCATGTTCAGCACGCCGGTGAAACCCGCCCGTGCCAGCAGGCCGGCCGCGTGCGCGCTGCGCATACCGTGCTCGCAATAGACGAGCAGCGGCTTTCCCTGCCGCTCGAGCGTGGCCACCGCCACGGCGATCAGGTCGACCGGCAGCAGGAGCGCGCCGGGAATGTGGCCGAGATCGCGAAACTCGCCCGGTGTCCTGACGTCGATCAGTCGCACCGAATCGCCGGCGACCAGTTGCTCGGCTTCCGAGGGTGAGATGGTTCGATAGTCGGATCGCGAGGGTTCAGTCATGGCCGGCGACCGTAACAGAGACGCCGACGGCCGTCAAACGCTGCCTTGACGCGGCGCGCGGCCGACGGCTAGCCTGCGTGCGCCGTGAAGAGCCATTCTGACAGCGTGGCCCATGTTTGCGCATGATTCCAGCGATGTCGTCATCATCGGTGGCGGCGCGGCCGGTCTGATGGCAGGCATCTGGGCCAGGCGAGCCCACGGCGGTCTTCACGTCGTGATCCTCGAGTCGGCGCGCAAGCCCGGAGCCAAGATACTCGTCGCCGGCGGGGGCCGATGCAATGTCACGCACGATCATGTCGACGAAGGAGCGTTCGCGGGCTCCAGCCGTCCCGCCATCCGCCGGGTGCTCCGCAGGTTCGATGTCCAGGCAACCGTGGAGTTCTTCGGGGAAATCGGCGTGAAGCTCAAACGCGAGCCGACCGGCAAGCTGTTCCCGGACACCGACAAGGCGCGAACGGTGCTGGAGGCCCTGCTGCGGGCCGCGGCGGCCGCCGGCGTGGAGCTGCTTCACCCGCGCCGGGTGGAATCGGTGAGACGCGATGACACCGGGTTCCTGGTGGAAGGGCCGGCCGCGGGTTCGGCGGCATGGGGCGCGCTGCGCGCGCGGCGCGTCATTCTTGCCACCGGTGGCTGCAGCCTCCCGCGCAGCGGCTCGGACGGAAGAGGCTACGAGATCGCGAGATCCCTCGGGCATTCCGTCACCCCGCGCGTCCTGCCGGCGCTGGTGCCGCTGGTGCTATCCGACGGATGCTTCCTCCGCGGATTGAGCGGGCTTTCCGCTCAGGCCTGCCTCCAGGTCCGGTCATCGACGGGGCGCAGGCTGGTCTCGTTCACCGGACCGGTGTTGTGCACGCACTTTGGCTTGTCCGGGCCCGCGGTGCTCGACATCAGCCGCTACTACATCGACGCCGTGCTGGACGACCAGGGTGCCCACCTCGTCATCAACTGGCTTGCCGACGAGACCCTCGATTCGGCCGATGCGCTGCTGCTCGGCCTGGGGCGCTCAGGCCCGCTCGGGGCCCTTCGCTCCCGGCTGCCCGAACGGCTCGCTCGCGCGCTGTGTCTTGAATCCGGGGTCGACCCGTCCGAGCCGGGCTCGCGGATTCCCAGGGATCGGCGCCGCGCCCTGGCCAGCGCGCTGACCGAAATGCGGCTGCCCGTGACGGGCCATCGAGGGTTCAACGTCGCCGAAGTGACGGCGGGAGGCGTGCCCCTGTCCGAGCTGCATCTCGGAACGATGGCTTCGCGCCGGTGCGACGGGCTCAGCCTGTGCGGGGAAATCTGCGACGTGGATGGACGCATCGGCGGATTCAATTTCCAATGGGCCTGGGCCAGCGGGTATGTCGCGGGAGTTTCGGCTGGAGATTGATCGCATGGACCGCATGAACGATGTGTATTTCATGACGCTTGCCCTGCGGGAGGCGCGCCGCGCCGCCCGGCTCGGGGAGGTGCCGGTCGGCGCGATTGTCGTTGCGGCGGGTGACGGCGGGCAGATCCTCGGGCGCGGACACAACCTCACGATACTCAGGCACGATCCCACGGCTCACGCGGAGGTGGTCGCGCTGCGCCGCGCCGCGCGGCGCGCCGGCAATCACCGCCTCACCGGCTCGACATTGTTCGTGACGCTGGAGCCGTGCCTGCTGTGTCTCGGCGCGATTGTCCAGGCCCGCGTCGAACGCATCGTTTACGCCGCCGCGGATCCCAAACGCGGCGCTCTGGCCATCGCCCGCACTCCCCGCGTCGCGGCCCTCCTCCATCACAAGTACAAGGTCGCCGGCGGGATACTCGAGGAGGAAGGCGCCGCGATCCTGCGCGATTTCTTCCGCGCTCGACGGCTTGCCCCTGGTTCATCCCGCTGGTAGACTGACGCGTTCCAGGAAGGTCGCAGTCAACGGAGAGGTACCGAAGTGGTCGCAACGGGCCCGCCTCGAAAGCGGGTTAGGGCCTAAAGCCCTACGTGGGTTCGAATCCCACCCTCTCCGCCAACCGTCGCACCCCCTGCCCGGCGGGCGACCGCATAATGACCGTCTCGCAATTGGAGCCCCATTGTGAGTGGATACGTGCCGGAGCCATCGCCCCAGCCCATACCAAGGCCGCAGACCGACAATCCCGCCGACCAGCGCTTTTACGAGATGGCCGAAGAGTATCTCGATGGGATGATGAAGCTGAACCCGTACGTGGCGACGTACCTGGGATACCACCGGTACGACCATCTGATGGACGACTGGAGTCCGGCGGGAATCTCCGCGAGAAGCGCCTTCTACGCCGACGCGCGCAAGCGCATGGCCGGGGTGGATCGCGCGGGCCTGAGCATCGGCGCCGCCATCGATCTCGACTTGATCTCGACCGACATCGAGTCGGCCCTCTTCAATCTGTCGGAGCTGAAGCCGCACGAGAACGACCCGCAGATGTACAACGACATCATTGGCTACGGCACGCTCTACCTCACAATCCTGGAGCCCGGCTCTCCTCAATGGCCCGAGCGGCTCGGGGCGCTGCTCTCGCGCATGCGCGCGCTGCCCGCGTTTCTGAAGACGGCAAGGGCGAACCTCAGGAATCCTGCGATGGTGATCACCCAGTTCATCATCGAGCAGAATCCGGGCAACATTGCTTTCTTCGAGCATTCGGCTCCCCCCTTGTTCGCCCCGTACGGACAGCTCAAGGAGCGGTTCGACAAGGAGTTGCCGATCACCCTTGCCGCGCTGCGGGACTACCAGCGATTTCTCGAAACCGAGCTGAAGACTCGCTCCACGGGAGACTGGCGGCTCGGCGGAAAGACCTGGACACGCAAGCTGAATCTCACATTGCAGAGCGACCTGACGCCCGAGGAAATCCAGGAGCGGGCGTGGGCGCAGATCCACCGCGAGCGAAAAGAGATGCTCGAGCTGGCGAGGCCGATACACGCAAGATTGTTCCCCGGGCATCTGCACGCTGAAACCGGCGATGAGCTGATCAACGTCGTGGTGGGCGAGGTGCTCGACGAGGCGTCGACTCGTCACTCGACTCCCGATCGGCTGCTGGATGACTGCCGCCGCTGGATAGAGAAGGTCAAGCAGTTCATCAGGTCGAGTGGATTCATCGACCTTCCGCCCGAGTCGGACAACTTCGTCATCGAGCGCACTCCGGCGTTTCTCGACGGAATGGCTGTCGCGTTCTTCAATCCGGCGCCGGCGTTCGAGCCGCACCTGAAGAAATCATACTGGGTTTCTTCCATTCCGCGCACAGGCGAGCCGGAGACCGACGCACGCCGCGAGGAGTCGTACCTGCGTGAGTACAACGACTACGGCCTGCAGAACCTGTCGATCCACGAGGCATTTCCCGGCCACTACGTGCAGTTCTACTACGCGCTGAACTCCCCCATCGCCTCCATCTACAAGAAGGTCTTCAGCAGCGGCACCTTCGCCGAAGGTTGGGCGGTGCTCTGCGAAGATCAGATGTTCCGGTGCGGCTATGCAGCCGATCAGCCCGAGGCCCTCCTGATGCACAAGAAGATGAATCTTCGCGCGCCGATGAACGCCATACTCGACGCGAGACTGCACACGGAGGGGCTGGGCGAGGAGGCCGGAGACCGCTGGGCGATCGACCTGATGCGCCGGTTCGGCTTCCAGCAGGAAACCGAGGCCGCGCTCAAGCTGCGCCGAGCCAAGGTCTCCTCCACACAGCTATCGACCTACTGTGTCGGATTCATCGAGCTGTCGGACCTCATGGAGGACTATCGCCGCGCGAAGGGTCCGGCGTTCGACCTCAAGCAGTTCAACGAGACGCTTCTTTCCTTCGGGACCATCCCGCCACGGGCGGTGCGGCGACTGATGCTCGGAGCCTGAATCGCGTCATTGGGCCGGGGTCGCCGGCCTGGAACCCGGAACGGGGAATATCGGCTGCGAACCGGGAGCAGCGGGTCAGCCGACGCGGGAGGACTCGACCATCATCTTGAGGAATTCGGCGTTGGACTTGGTCCCGCCCATCTTGTCCAGCAGGAGCTCCATCGCCTCCACGGGCGACAGCTGGTTGAGCACTTTGCGCAGGATCCAGATCTTGTTCAACTCGTCCGGCGTCAGCAGCATTTCTTCCTTGCGGGTGCCCGACCGGGTGATGTCGACGGCGGGATAGACCCGTCGATCGACAAGGGCCCTGTCGAGGTGCAGCTCCATGTTGCCCGTCCCTTTGAATTCCTCGAAGATGACGTCATCCATGCGGCTGCCGGTGTCGATCAGGGCGGTCGCCACGATGGTGAGGCTTCCTCCTTCTTCGACGTTGCGGGCGGCCCCGAAGAAACGCTTCGGTTTCTGCAGGGCGTTGGCGTCGACGCCGCCTGACAGGACCTTCCCGGACGGCGGCGTGACCGTGTTGTGAGCCCTCGCCAGTCGGGTGACGCTGTCCAGCAG
>DASROJ010000102.1:0-3483 GCA_035646975.1 Patescibacteria group bacterium | reverse complement strand
GCTTCCTGGTATTTCATGCGGGGGATGGAGGGGATGTCGATGTTGAGGACTTGTTTCCAGAGGCGGGTGATGAGGCCGGTGATGAGGGCGATGACGTCTTCGCGGTCGACGAAGGACATTTCGAGATCGAGCTGGGTGAATTCCGGCTGGCGGTCGGCGCGGAGGTCCTCGTCGCGGAAGCAGCGGGCGATCTGGAAGTACTTCTCGAAGCCGGCAATCATGAAGATCTGCTTGAACAGCTGCGGGGACTGCGGCAGCGCGTAGATCGAACCCGGGTGCACCCGCGAGGGAACCACGTAGTCACGCGCCCCTTCGGGTGTGGAACGGGTGAGCATCGGCGTCTCCAGCTCGAGATACCCCTGCTCGTCGAGGTACCGGCGCGTCTCCATCGCGATGCGATGACGCAGCGTGAGCGATCTCAGCAGCGGTCTGCGGCGCAGGTCGAGATACCGGTACTTGAGACGGAGGTCCTCCGACGCGGTGACATCCTGCTCGTCGAGGGGAAACGGGGGGACCTCGGACTTGTTGAGAACCTCGAGCCGTCGTGCCACCACCTCGATCTCGCCGGTGGGAAGGTTCGGGTTGACGTTGGCCTCCTCACGCCCGACGACATCGCCCGTGATCGACAGGACGTACTCTCCCCTGACGTCCCGGGCTGCGGCGTGGGCCTCGGCGCTTTCCTCCGGGCGCACGACGATCTGGCAGAGACCCGAGCGATCGCGCAGGTCGATGAAGATCAGGTTGCCGTGATCCCGGCGCCTGTGGACCCAACCGGCCAGCGTGACCACGCGGCCCACATCGCGACGGGTGAGAGCGCCAGCTCCCGTTCTTTCAGGCACCGACAGCATGTCCATCACCCTGCGCGACCTCCCGCCCGATCACGTCCCATTGCCTCGCCGGCACGTCCTTCTGAATTCCGTCGGCCATCCGCTTGAGCGCGTATCTTCCCTGCTCGATCTCCCGGTCTCCGATGATCAGGCTGTACCGCGCGCCCCAGGCGGAGGCGCGGGACATCTGCTTCTTGAGATCGCGGGCATCCGGATCGAACCGGGTGACGAACCCCATCGCCCGCAGCGAGTGGGCCGCCGCGAGCCCCTCGCGCAGCGCCGCCTCGCCGAGGTGCACGACATAGACATCGCCCCGGGGAAGCGTTTCTCCGGCGCCGGCCGTCTCCGCCACGACCATCACGAGCCGATCGGTGCCGATGGCGAACCCGAAGCCGGGCGTGGCGGGCCCGCCCATCGAGGCCACCAGCTCGTCGTACCGCCCCCCGCCGCACAGGGCGTTTTGCGAACCCAGCCGGTCCGACGACACCTCGAACGTCGTGCGCGTGTAATAGTCGAGCCCGCGCACGAGCCTCGGGTTGACCTCGTGCTGGACCGAGAGCGCCACCAGGCACTCGCGGACCTGCGAGAAGTGGTCGCGGCATTCCTCGCACAGAAAGTCGATGATGCTCGGCGCCGCCGCGACGATGGCCGCGCACCCGGGGACCTTGCAGTCCAGGATGCGCAAGGGGTTGGTATCCAGACGGCGCTGGCAGTCCGGGCACAACTCCGCGCGCCGGGGCTCCAGCGCCTCGCGCAGCGCCGTGCGGTAAGCCGGCCGGCACCCGGCGTGACCGACCGAATTGATCTGCAGGGACGCATCGACGATGCCCAGATCCCGGAGCAGGACGACCACCATCTCCATCACCTCGGCGTCGGTGGCGGCGTGCGCCGAGCCGAACACTTCGACCCCAATCTGCGAGAACTGCCGGTAGCGTCCCTTCTGAGGGCGCTCGTAGCGGAACATCGGGCCCATGTAGTACAGCCGCTCGATCTCCGAGCGTCCGACCAGCGCGTGCTCCAGCGCCGCCCGCACGACACCCGGAGTCCCTTCCGGTCGCAGCGTCATGGATCGGTCGCCTCGATCGTTGAACGTGTACATCTCTTTCGTGACGATGTCGGTGTCCGAGCCGGTCGACTTGTTGAACAGATCGGTGGCTTCGAAGATCGGCGTCCGGATCTCCTGAAACCCGTAAATCCGGAAGACCCGGTGCGCGGCCTGTTCCACCCGCTGCCAGGTTTCGACTTCGCCGGGCAGAATGTCCCTCGTGCCCTTGGCCGCCTTGATCGTCATGGTGGAAGACGCCATCCAGGTTGGGTTGGGTCGCCGCGCGAAAACGGTGAAGGTACCACAGCCCCACCCCCCCAGCAAGAAACAGCGGGTGGGCCGCGGTCGCTATAATGGGCCGGCCATGGCGAACACGTTCAGGCTCACCGCAGCTTTCCTCGTCACGCTGCTCTTCGCCCCGCTCCTGCTGGAATCCGGCAACACGCTGGGCTCGGCCCACACCCCGAAGAAGCTCACCGTTGCCCCACCCGGGCCGGCGTCCGCCAACGCGCCGATGGCCCCTTCCTGGGAGTTGCCGGTGCCCGACACTTCCGCGCCATTCATCGTGGGTACCGGCGACGGCTTCGCCGTGGCGACGCGCTCGGGGCGGCTCGCGGCCCACGCCCCGGGCGGCGGCGCGCCGTTGTGGCAGATCGAGCTTGGCGGCTCGCTGGAGACGGCTCCCGTTTATGGCAGCGGTCGTCTGGCCGTAATCGTCTATGTCGGATCGACCGTCGAGATGGTGCTGGTGGATGCCGCCGACGGCCGCGTGGTGTCAAGACAGCCCGCCGGCGGCGCCGCTGTGATCGTGTCGGCCATCGCGGATGGAATCGTCCTGGCGGATCCCGCCACCGGAGCCTCGAGCCTCGCGCTGTACGAGCCGGTGTCGGGCAGTTTGCGGTGGAAGACGCCGCTGCCCTCGTCACCTTCAGCCGCGGCCTCCCAGTGCGGCGACTCGATCATGGTGGGGGGCGCCGACGGGACGCTCATGTCGCTGCGCTCGAGTGATGGAACGCTTGGTTGGAAACGCAAGATCGGCGAGGCGATCGCCACGCCGGTTCTCTGTGTGGGATCGCTGGCCTGGGTCGGCTCCGCGGACAACCGTGTGCATGCGCTGAGAATCAGACGTCACGGCTGCGGGCGTCGCTGGTCCTACCTGACGGGCGGCGACATCAGCGGGCGAATCGTGTGGTACGACTCGCGCGTGCTTTTCTTTTCCTACGACACGTATCTCTACGCGCTCGAGTCGGGCAACGGACATCTTGCCTGGAAGGTCCGCCTTGGACGACGCCCCCAGCCTGAAAGCGCGCTGCTCGGCGACCTGCTGATGGTGGCTCCGCTCAACACGGAGCGCCTCGAGGTGTTTCACCTGCCCGACGGAGCGCAGACCGCCGCGCTGCTGCTGCCGGGCGGAAAAGATCGTTTCGTGACGCCGCCCGTGAAATCCGGCCGCATGATCGTCATCGCCGCGGCGCGTTACGGCGAAGAGTCGTCGCGTCTCATCGGGCTGGACCCCGAGGCGGCCAAGGCATCCCCCGGCGCGACGAATCCAGCGGCATCCCAACCCGCGGCCTCGCCCGCGGCGCCGGCCGATGCACCCCCGCCTTCCCC
>DASROJ010000101.1:0-6038 GCA_035646975.1 Patescibacteria group bacterium | reverse complement strand
ATCCAGGTGCCCGACGGCGTAATGTGGCATCGAGCCAGGATAACGGGCGAGATGCGTCAGCAGCGGAGCCCCGCGCACGCCGATGAGGGCGCGGAGATCTCCAAGCGTGCGCCCGACGATCTCCCGATCCTCGAGGCCGGCCGATGAGTCGCCCCAGAACGCGCGGATCAACGCCTGTCCCGCCGGGGCGCGGCCAGGGTACTTGCGATGCACGAAGGTGCAGCCGATGACGGACAGCCGCTCGATCGTCGGCACGACGAATCCGAACCCATCCATCCGGTGGTCGACATCCTGCTCCCGAAACGCCAGCGAGACGGTGGCTGCCGAGCCGTAGGCAATCGATCCAAGGCGCCCCGAAAGGTCCGGGTCGACCGACCGCAGAAGGTGCGCCGCATCGTGGGCGCGCAGCGCGAGGATCACCGCGTCGAACTCGACGTCATCCGGGTCGCCCGTTGCCAGCCGCCATCGGCCGGATGCCGTCGGCTCGAGGCGTGACACGCGGACACCCGTGCGCGCGGCGCCTTCTGGAAGCGAGGCGGACAAAGCGTCGGTGAGCGTTCGCATCCCGAGATCGAATGAGATGAACAGGCCGTAACGCGGGCCGCTCGCCCTGTGGACGCTTTCCGCCAGGGCGCGCTTGCGTCCGGCGGACACCATCGCCCGGATGACGCTTCCATGCTCCTCCTCCATCTGGAGAAAACGCGGAAATGTGGCGCGAAGGGAAAGCTTTTCAGGGTCCGCGCCATAGATGCCCCCGATCATCGGCTGGGCCATCCGTTCGAGGGCTTCGCGCCCGAGCCGTCGCCGGACGAATCCGCCGACGCTCTCGTCACCGCCCGGCGGGCGCCGGGGGATCACGAGGTCGAGCGACATGCGCAGCTTTCCCAGAGGGCTGAAGATCCGGCTGGAGGCCAGGGGGAGGAGCCGGGTTGGCGCCAGCAGGTAGAAGCCGTCGGGGGTCGGCTCGAGACGGCCCCGGCGCACGACGAAACTGCGACGGTTTTCATCCTGCGTGCCGATGATCCGGTCAGCCAGTCCAAGCCGCTCGGCGAGATCGCGGGCCCAGGGCTTGTCGGTGATGATCGAATCCGGTCCCTCTTCAATCTGGTAGCCGTCGCGCGTGACGGTGGAGACCACACCGCCAAGACGGTCTGCCGCCTCGAACAGCGTGACGTCCAGCGGCAGGCTGTTGGCATCACGCAACTCGACGAGCCTGTGCGCCGCGGCGAGCCCGCTGATCCCCCCGCCGACCACCACGACGCGGCGAGCGCGAGGAGAATTCATCAACCGGGGCCGCCGGCCATCGCGCGAATCCTGCCGCCGATCATCGCCACGAACTCGGGATGGGCGTTGACGCTTGGCGCCCTGTGGAACTCGATCCCCAGATCCGCGGCAACCCCGGCGGCCTCGATGTCGAGGTCATAGAGCACCTCCACATGGTCGATGATGAATCCGATCGCCTGCACGACGATCTTGCGCACGCCCAGCGCCGCGCGTTGCCGCAGGGCCTCGAGCACGTCCGGCCCGAGCCAGGGGACCCGCCCATCGCCGCTGCGGCTCTGGTAGGCGAGCTGCCAGAGATCTTTCGGGACCCCGAGGAGGCTGGCGACTCCTTCGCATGACGCCTGCAGATCGGCGACGTAGGGAGAGCTTCGCGCCAGAGGCACCGGGATGGAGTGGGCCGTGAATATCAACGAGACATCCTTTGGCCATCTGCCGCGGTGCAGCCCGTCGATCTTCTCGAGGCTCTGGGCCATCGCTTCGAGAAACCCGGGGGCGTCGAACCAGGGGGAAATGTAAGACACCTCCGGGCCGCCTCCTTCGGCCTCGATGGCGCGGCTCACGTCCTGCATGTACCGCTGCCAGCTCGGTTCGGAACGATGTGCGGCGAGGATCACGGCGGCGGCGTGGCGGTGACCCTGGGCGTTCATGCGGCGGATGGTTTCTGCCAGGAACGGATTCCAGTTGCGCATGCCGACATAGACCGGCAGGCGACAGCCGTTGTCAACCAGCCATCGTTCGACATCGCGCGCCTGCGACATCGTGAGCTCGTTGTACGGGGAGCGACCGCCGACCGCATCATAATGATGGGCCACTTCGAGGATCCTGTCCTCGGGCACGTTCCTGCCTTCGACCACGATCCTCAGGAAGGGCATCACGTCTTCGCGACAAGTCGGCCCCCCAAAGCCAACCATCAGGATCGAGTCGACAGGTATCAAGGCCTGGCTCACGAGCGCCCCTTCCGATGTCGGCGATCCTTGGCGATCATCACCCGCGCCGTGCCGGATGCGGCGATCATGGCGCCCCGCGAAGCCGGCCGCGGCGGCGGGCACGCTGCTGACCCGTCTCGCCGGCGCTGCGTGCGGTGAACCGCCGGGGTTCGGCCAGCCGCTCGGCAATGAGTCGGCAGAAGTCCGCTTCACGCTCGCACCCGAGCCACCGCCGGCCCGTCTGTTCGCACACGGCGTAGGTCGTCCCCGCGCCCCCGAACGGGTCGATGACGAGATCGCCCGGGCGCGACGAGGCCAGCACCAGCCTGCGGATCAGCTCGACCGGTTTCTGAGTCGGGTGATCCGTTTTCTCGGCGTTGCCGTTGCACAACGTGGGCACCTCGATCACGTCACGCGGGCGCGCCCCGCCGGGATGGGGGCGCCACGCCGCCCGTGAAGAGGCGCTGTTGCGGGCTCCGCCGTATTGGGATGTCGTGGCCTGCGGGTGCTCCGGGTATCGGGTCGTGTGTTCATTGTACGGCACGCGCACCGCGTCCGTGTTGAAGACCATTTCGCGGGCCATCCGCAGGTGCAGGATGCCTTCATGAGCCCGGCCCCAGTCGTCACCCAGATTGCCTTTGTTTCGATAGAACCAGACCAGAAAACGCACCGAGAAGAACATCGGCCGGATGCAGGAGGCGATCTCCGCGAGGGTCTCGGGCAACCCGCACAGGTACATCGTGCCATCGGCAGTCAGCAGCCGGCGCGCCTGCGTGACCCAGTCAAGTGTCCAGGAGAGATACTGCGACGGCGTGCCCAGCCGATCCCATCCTGCCTTGTGCATGTTGTAAGGCGGGTCGGCGATGAGCAGCCGGCACTGTCCGGTCTCGAGCGATGACATCCACTCGATGGCGTCGGAGCAGTGGAGGGCGCCTTGTCGCGTCGTGAGGAAAGGGGCGGGCAACGAACCATCCTTCATTCGATGCCATCCATGAATCACCAGGTGCCGGATGACGCAAAAAGGGCCGGCTTCCGCCGGCCCCGGTCGTTCATTCGGTCAGGTCAGCTGGATCAGCTCTTCTTGTCTTCGATCTTCTGGACCTTGATCGTGCCGCCATCCAGGGTGCCGGTCACGGTCACCGGGACGCCGACATGCTTCATGGCTTCGTCCTGGTTGTCCAGGGCCACCAGCTTCTTGTCCCCGTCGACGAACAGAACCAGCTTGGCGCCGTTCTTCGCGCACTTCAACGCGCAGGCCTTGCCGTCGGCGTTGGCGTTCTTTGCACCGCACTGTTCGTCCGTGATCCATCCGGTCCATGTCGAGCTGCCGGACGCGTCGGCCGCGTAGACCATCGTGCCGACAACCACCAGCGCGAGCAGGCTCGCGATCGCTGCGATTCTCTTCATGTGGGCGTCCCTCCTTGGATTCGGTTGGCTTGCAAACCGCCGGCATTGTAGTACGCGTCGTTTGCCGTTCGCAAACGGGTTGGTGACGTCCCAGGGGGGGGCTTCTCCAGGCCTCGCCCCGCCGTGCTAGAATTTCGATTCCTTCGTAACCTTGGAGAGAGCCGATGCCGGAAGGACGCGAAACATTTCCTCTTGATGTGCTTTTCGTCGGCGGCGGTCCGGCCTGCCTTGCCGGCGCGATCCACCTTGCCAGCCTTGTGAAACGCCACAACGCCGCGCTGGAGGCAGGTGAACCGACGGCGGCAGGAGCCGCAGGAGCGGGCAAGGGCTCGCCGCTCGCCCTGGAGATCGGCGTCATCGAGAAGGCGCGTGAAGTGGGACATCACGGGCTGTCGGGCGCCGTGCTCAACCCGAGGGCTCTCAAGGAGCTGATTCCCGATTACCTCGAGAAGGGCTGTCCGATCGCGCGCGAGGTCAGGAAAGACGCTTTCTACTACCTGACTCGCGGGGGACACATCAAGGTTCCGGGATTCATGGTGCCGCCGGCCAATGACAACAAAGGCCTGTACACGATCTCGCTGCAACGCCTGACCAAATGGCTGGCCGAGGTCGCCGAGGAGATGGGCATCAATCTCTTCCCCGGCACCACCGGAGTGGAGATTCTTTACGACGGCGAACGGGTGGCGGGTGTTCGCACGGGGGACAAGGGGCTGGAGAAGGGTGGAGGGCACAAGCCGAATTTCGAGCCGGGCATCGATATCCAGGCAAGGGTGACGATCTTCGGCGAGGGACCCTACGGCACGTTGAGCGAGGACCTCATTCATCGGCACAAGCTGCGCGAAGGACGAAATCCTCAGATCTATTCCCTTGGCGTGAAGGAAGTGATCAAGGTGCCGAAGAGCACCGGCGAGGGGCTCGTGTTCCACACGCTGGGATTCCCTCTGCGCCCCGACCAGTTCGGCGGCGGTTTCTTCTACGAGCTGGACGAGGACACCTACTCGGTGGGCTTCGTCGCCAGCCTGTCCTGGAAGGACCCGATGTTCGACTGCCAGGCCGCGCTGCAGGCGCTCAAGAAGCACCCGCTCATCCAGTCGTACATCAAGGGAGGTGATGTCCTGGCCTATGGCGCCAAGACGATTCCCGAAGGCGGTTTCTGGTCGGTGCCGAGACCCTATGTCGCCGGCGCTCTGCTGGTGGGCGATTCGGCCGGGCTGGTGAATGTCAAGCAGCTCAAGGGGATTCATCTGGCCATGAAGTCGGGCATGCTGGCGGCCGAGACGGTCATCGAGGCGTTGATCCGCGACGACGTTTCCGAGAAGAGCCTGTCGGCGTACGAGCGTCGGCTCAACGAGTCGTACGTGATGAAGAGCCTCTGGGGCGACCGGAATTTCCGCATCTCGTTCGGAAAGGGGTTGTACAGGGGTCTGCTGTCCACCGGCATTCACATGGTGACCGGCGGGGGCTCGAAGAAGATGACTCCGCTGCAGCCGGACCACAAAGGATTCGAGCCGGCGTCGCGCGCGCATCGGGACATTCCCGAGCCGTCCGGTTACGATCCGTCGACCATCGTCGACAAGCTCACCGATGTCTTCAAGTCGGGCACGATCCACCGCGAGGACCAGCCGTCCCACATTCGGATCATCGACCCCGACAAGTGCGTCGATGTCTGCATGCCCGCCTACGGGGTGGCGCCTTGCACGAACTTCTGCCCGGCGCGCGTGTACGAGCTGGTGGAAGATCCAGCCGGCAAGCGCATCCAGATCAATTTCAGCAACTGCGTCCACTGCAAGACCTGCGTCATCCTCGATCCGATCGATGTGATGGAAGGCGACCACATCCAGAACATCGATTGGCGAGCGCCGAGCGAGGGCGGCCCGAAGTACCTCAAGCTCTGAGCGTCCCCATCGCCTTCGTTCATTCCTTGACTTACCGGTGATGCCTCCCTAGATTCCGCGGCGGTCCCGGTCCGGCTCCTGAATCCCGATCCCGTCTGTCGGACCGCGCCGGGTGGTCAACGGCGACCCTGCTCGCCGGTCGCATCGAATCGAGGCCTCTCATGCAGCAGCACCCGATGGCGGACCCTTACTCCGTCCCGAAACGCGAGTCGACCGCGCGCATCACGTTGCCGGGAATGTCCCCCCTCACGGTGACGATATTCCTCGGCGTCAGCGCGGCGCGCCATTCAGGCTACGAACGCCTCTCCGACCTTTTCAACGGCCCGCTCAGGTTCCTGCCTGCCAGGGACGCATCGGGCAGGATGGTGTTCATCCAGCGGGACGCTGTGATGGTCGTGTCGAGCGTTGGTGTCGACGAGGCGTCCAAGGCGTCCGAAGCGGCGAGGACTGAGGGGCCGGACGATCAGGAGACGCCCGAGGACCTCGTCGTCGAGGCGACGACCCGCACGAGCGTCGAGGTGATCCT
>DASROJ010000100.1:0-12026 GCA_035646975.1 Patescibacteria group bacterium | reverse complement strand
CGGCCGCCTCGCGCAGGCTGCCGGACTGCGCCAGGCCGAGGCCGAGGTTGAACGAGGCGGCCGGGTCATCGGGACTCAGACGCCGCGCGAGCCTCAGCTCGCGCACACCCTGGTCGCCTCGATCGAGCCGGAGATAGATCTGGGCGAGCGCCAGGTGATAGGGCACCGCCATCGGCTCGAGCCGCGCGGCCTGCTCGAGCGAGCCGGCGGCCCCCGCCAGATCGCCGCGATCGGTCTGGATCCGTCCCAGCCGGTAATGCCCCTCGGCGCGCAGCGGGTCCTTTGTCAGCACGAGCCGATAGGCCTGCTCGGCGCGCGCCGTTTCGCCCGCGCGCAGATAGAGCCGGCCCAGGTCGAGCAGGATCTCGACCTCATCGGGCGAAAGACGGGCGGCCTGCTCCATTGCCGAAATCGCGCCTGCGACATCGTTTGCCGCGATCCGGTCGTCCGCCTGCTTGCGAAGATCCCTCACGCGGATGCGCAGCGTGCGGCGGCTTTCCTCTTCGTGGTAGAGCTGCCCGAACCTTTCCAGCGAACGCTTTCGCTCGTCTTCCAGCCCCAGGCTCGAATCCACGCGCGCCAGGTTCTGAAGCGCGCCCCGATGATCGGGGTCCCGCTTGAGGACCTCGCGAAGGGCGACGGCGGCTTCTTCATGGCGGCCCCGCCGCGCCAGCGCCAGGCCGAGGTGATACCGGACTGCGAGCGTATCGGGGGCTTTTGCCAGAGCCTCGAGGGCGGCCTCATCGTCGCCGGCCTGATACGCCGCGACTCCCAGGCCCGCGTAAGCCGACGACAGCGCTTCGTCGCGCCCGCCGCCGGTGTGCAGGGCGATCTCCTGGCGGAACTCTGCCTGCGACTCGGCCAGCCGGCCAATCGCCAGCAGGATGGCGCCGAGGTTGGCGTGGGCGCCGGCGCGGGTCGGAGCCAGCGCGATGACTCTGCGCAGCATCGTGATGGCGTCCTCGTTCTTCTGCTGGTCGCCGAGCGACGCCGCAAGCTCGAACATCGCATCCTGACCCGCGTGGGTCGCCTCACCGAGCAGCGTGACCGCGCGTCGCAGCACGACCTCGGCCTCCGCGAGACGTCCCAGACGGCGATAGGCCTGACCCAGCAGCATGAACCCCTCGGCCCCATCGGGGTTCTGCCTCAGTGCGCCGTCGAGCATCGACAGCGCGCTCATGTCATCGCCGCGGGCCAGCGCCTTGCGGGCTTCCTGCACCGCATCGTTGTATGTGACGGGGTTGGTCGCGCTTCCCAGCAATCCCGTCATTCCGGCGAGCAGCACGCACATCCGGAGCATGGGCGCTAGGAGCCTGTCCGAGTCATGGCTTGTGCCGCGTTGCGAGCGCCGCGGCACCGCGGATGGCGGCGCGCCGGCGCAACCCCTCGGGCCGCCGGGGATTGCGGCGTCATCCTTTGTCGCTCGTCGTCGATAAACACAACGGTCAATCTCCTGCTCGCTTCGCGCCTGCCGCTGGCAGGCCCCGGCGGCGCGACCCGAGCGATGACGCGGACAGGTTCCTAGCATAGCGCATCAGCCTGCGCGCGGCGGTTCCTTGACCCTTGCGCCACGAGGCTGTATAACTCCGGGCGGGGGCAGGGCTTCTTGGGATTTCTCTTTACATCACAACGATATGCGCGGCTCGCGGCGACGGGGATTCGACGCAATCCCCTGCGCAGCGGTCTGACCTGTCTTGCCGTCGCGCTGGCGGTGGGTCTGTTTCTCGGCGCGATGGGTCTTCACGACGGATACGCCGCGGCGCTTTCCAACAGCGTGGACCGGATGGGGTACCACGTGCTGGTCACGGCAAAGGGGTGTCCCTACGAGACGGCGACGCTCGTTCTGCGCGGCGGAAACATCCCGATGTACGTGGACGAGTCGCTGGTGGAAATCCTGCACGCCGATCCGGCCTACGAGAGCGGCACGCGCTTCCTGATGCAGGGGGTGGAAAACGGCGACAACAACACCTTCACGGTGTTCATCGGCATCGACGATCAGTTCACGAAGCTCAAGCCCTGGATGAAGCTGCAACAAGGAGCCTGGTTTTCAGGCCCGGAGGCCGCCGAGGCGATACTCGGATACAACGCGGCCGAGTTCCTTCGCAAGAAAACCGGCGACACCATTCCGGTCACGCATTACGGGCGAACGCTCGTGGTCCGCGGCGTGTTCGATCGCACCGGCAGCCAGGACGACGGGATGATCTTCCTGCCTCTGGCGTTCACCCAGAAGCTGTTCGAGCGACAAGGCAAGCTCACGGGGATCGGCGTGCGCCTCAATGACATCACGAAGATGGGACCGTTTCTCGACCGGGCGTTCGAGATCCCATCGATGCAGGCGATCACCGTTTCGCAGTTTCGCGGCACCATTCTCGATCTGCTCGGCACCGCGCGCGCCCTGATGCTCATCGGAACGCTTGTGGGTGTCATCATCGCCGCGCTGGGTGTCTTCAACTCGGTGCTCGTGTCCGTGACCGAACGGAGTCAGGAGCTGGGCGTGCTCAAGGTGCTCGGAGCCTCGCCGTCGCAGGTGTTCGCGGTGGTGACGGTCGAGACGCTGCTGCTGGGTCTGATCGGCGGGCTGACGGGGGTGGCGCTGGCCGTGGCGGTGGGCGCCGTGTCCGACGGCTTCGTCGGGCGGCTGCTTCCCTACGCTCCCGTGCCGGCATCGGGACATCTCATCGCGGTCGATGCGGCCCACGCAGCGGCGGGCGTCGCCGGCGCGCTGGTCGTATCGGTGATGGCGGGGATGATTCCCGCGCTTCGCGCCTCACTGATTCCCGCGGTGCGTTCGCTGCGAGGCGGCAGGGCCTGGTGATGAAGCTATCGCAAGGCAGAAGACCGCGCGGCCGCAAACACACCGCAACGCTGGTTTCAATCCTGGCCGCCGGCCTTGCCGGCTTCCTCGTGATGCTGGTCATCGTGTTGCTGCGCCCGGTGGACCCGGCGGTGGCGCAGGCAGGCTCGGCTTCCGTGGAGGCGCGCGAGCACCTCCGCCGGGGAACCGAGCTGGCGCGCCAGGGGCTGTTCGATGGCGCCGCCGCCACGTACTGACGTATCTCGGCGGCGGTGCCCAACGACCCCGAGGGGCATTTCATCCTGGGACGGTGCCTTCTGGAAGTCGCGATCCGGCAGAAGACGCCCCTGACCGAGGCAACCAGCGAGCTGGAGACGTCACTGCGCCTCGACCCGTCCCCGTACGAAATCAAGCTCCAGCTCGCCGAAATCTACGCCAAGCGGATCCCGGGCAGCTTCAAACCCGACAGAATGGTCTCGCTTTTCGAGGATCTCCTGAAGCAATACCCGACGCGGTTCGACCTCCGGCTCTGGTACGCGCAGAACATTCTCGGCTCGGAGATCCGGATGAAGCGCGAGAACGATCCGAAGCGCGTGCTGCAGGATTCAGGCTGGGCGATGGAGCTGGCCCGGTTCCACCTCGAGAAGGTCATCGACCAGGCTCCACGCGACTCGGATGCCGCCATCGACGCCCGCACGGCGCTCGCGGAGATCCAGTACCGGTCGGGGGAATGGGACGCAGCCCGGACAAACTATGAATACCTCATCAATGGCTTTCCCGGCCGCCACATGAACTACGCCGCCGCCTGGAACTCGGTCGGGCACTGCCACTACCGCAAGGGAGTCGATTTCAAGGCCGCCGCCGAGGCATTCAAGAAAGCCTGGGACATGTCGCCGAGCGCCGCCTATCAGTACGACATCATGCTGGCGTACAACAAGCTGGGCGGGTACCCCAGGGATCTTCCCGCCCGCTACCGCTTCGCTCTGCGCGAAGAGAAATACGATCGAGCGGCTCCGCCGAACCTCAAGTTCACCGACATCGCGCCGAAGCTCCACATCGACAAGTTTGCCGGCGCGGGCCCCTGCGCCTGGGCCGACTACAACCTCGACGGCAAGATGGATCTGGTGGCGTGCGGCTGCGACACCTTCTGCACCTTGTATCGAGCGGAGGGAAACGGATTCGTCGATGCGACACTCGAGGCAAAGCTCGGGCGGCTCGAGCCTGGCTTCGGGGCGGCGTGGGCCGACTACGACAACGACGGGGACCCGGATCTCTACATCGCCCGCAATGGCTGGAACGGGCCGGCTCCCAACAGCCTGTTGCGCAACAACGGCGACGGCACGTTCACGGATGTCGCGGCGGCGGCGGGCGTGGCCGACGCCGGCTCGTCGTTCCACGTCGAGTGGCTCGACTACAACCGGGACGGCTGGCTCGACGTCATCGTCAGCAACGGCGTCTACATCGATGGCTCGACCAACCAGCTCTATCGCAACAACGGCAACGGCACCTTCACCAACGCGACCGCCGCGGCCGGCATGGCGGAAAAACCGCTGTATGGAACGATCGGGGTGGCGGTGGGCGACTATGACGGCGATGGATGGCCCGACATCTTCTATCACGGCCGCATGACCTTCAACCGGCTGTACCACAACAACCATGATGGGACGTTCACCGACGTGGCGGCCAAGGCCGGCGTCCTGGGGCCGGGCACCCAGAACGGCTACATCGCGCTGTTCTCGGACCTCGACAGCGACGGCGACCTGGACATCTTCACCGGAAGCCTTGCGCTCTGGGACCAGGTGGTGGCGGGCTACCGGGCGGATTACAAGCTCGGACCGACCGACGACATCCCGAGGTTCTACCGCAACAAGGGCGATGGCACCTTCGTCGATGCGTCGCTGACAGCCGGCTTCCGATACCCGCTCGGGATCATGGCGGGCAGCATCGCGGATCTCGACAACGATGGCTACCAGGACATCTACCTGGGAACGGGCAATCCCGAGCTGCGCCGCGTGGAGCCGAACATCTTCTATCAGAACCGCGGCGGACAGACTTTCGAGGACCTCACCCGGTTCACGGGGCTGGGAAACCTCGGCAAGGGGCACGGGATCACTTTCTTCGACTGGGATGGTGACGGAGACCTCGATGTCTACGCGGAGCTCGGCGGGTTCTACCACGGCGACTGGTGGCACAACGCCTTCTACCTGAATGAACAGGGAAACCGGAACCACTGGCTGCAGATCAAGCTGCAGCAGCCGGAGAAGAATCGCGACGCGATCGGTGCGCACGTGACGGTGCACGCGGGCAGCCTTCATCAAATCCAGGTGATGACGGCGGGGCGCGGGTTCGGCTCGACCGACCCGCCGATTCTCCACTATGGTCTTGGCCACCTCACCAAGGTCGATCGCGTGGAGATCCGCTGGCCCGACGGGGTCCGCCAGGTCGTGGAGAACCCCCCCGCCGATCGTCTCATGACGATCCGTCGAGCCGTCGCCGCTCAGGGCGCCACCGGCGGATGATGAGCCCCGCCGCGGCCGCGACGGTGCTCGAGATGCGCGGTCTGTGGCGCACCTATGCGCGTGGCCCCGAAACCGTCGAAGCGCTGCGCGGCGTCGATCTCGTGGTGCACCCCGGGCGCATCGTCGCCATCGTGGGCGCCTCGGGCAGCGGCAAGACGACGCTGCTCAACATCGCCGGCGGTGTGGATCGGCCCAGCGCCGGCGAGGTGCACCTGCTGGGTCGCCGCATCGACGGCTTGCCGGAGAGCGAGCTGACAAAGCTTCGGCGCCACCAGGTCGGCATGGTCTTCCAGGAGTTCCATCTGATGCAGGATCTCACCGCGCTGGAAAACGTCCGCCTGCCCCTCATCTTCTCCGGAAGCAGGGAGCAGGACCGGGCGCTCGAGCTGATGGACCGTGTCGAGATCACCGCGCGCCGTTCGTTCTACCCTCGCGAGCTTTCGGGGGGCGAGCAGCAGCGGGTGGCGATCGCCCGGGCGCTCATCCACAAGCCCTCGCTGCTGCTGGGCGACGAACCCACCGGCAATCTCGACTCGGCGCAGGCCGGTCGCATCCTCGACCTGTTCCGTCTGTTGACCGCCGACGGGACACTTGCGATCCTGCTGGCGACTCACGACGAGCTGGTCGCGCGACGCGCCGATGTCGTCTATCGGCTCAGCGACGGGATGCTGACAGATCGAAGGGAGAACTCATGAGAAGACTCATCCGCCTTCACCGGTACCTCAGCTGTTTCGTGGCGCCCGCCATGATGTTCTTCGCCATCTCGGGCGCCTGGCAGGCATACCGCCTGCACGAAACCCGCAAGGATGGCTCGTACACCGCCCCGGCGGCGCTCAAGCAGCTCACCGATCTCCACAAGGCCGAAGACCTCGAGGGCGCGTCGGGGGACTGGTTCCGCCGTGGGCAGGTCATCCTGTCGATCGCGTTCGTGGCCACCGCGCTCATCGGCGTGGTCATGGCGTTCCGGATCGCCCGGCCGGTGTGGCCGGTCCTGCTCTGCCTGGCCGCCGGTGTGGCGCTGCCGGTGCTGCTGGCCCTGGCTGCCCGAGCGGGGTAGCAGGGTGCTGAAAAACTCGCGCGGGTCGCGTTGCGAGCGCCGTGGCGCCGGAGGCAAGGAGCCGGTCAGCCCCCGTAGCGGGCGCGGTAGTAGGTCTCGACGAACTCGAGCGCCGCGCCCCGCTTGTCCAGAGCGCGCCGTTCGATCTCCCTGGCGAACTCGAGCGGCGTCTGGCCGGCCGCACGCCGGACACCGCGGGCCGCCCATCGGGCCTCGAATCGCCGCAACAGGTCGGTGGCGGCCGATCCCCCGCCGGGGCGCCCGCGCCTCCAGCCGAAGAATCGCCAGATCCTCGCCTTCGCCGCGATGAACCCGATCAACGACACCAGTGCGACCAGACCGGGCAGGGCGGAGGAACCGGCGATCGAGACCGTCCACGCCGCGGCTTTCCGCACCGCCGAGCCGGCTGCGCGAACGGCATCCACCGCCGTGGAAACGAGGGACTGCTGATCCAGCAGGTCCAGACCGATGATCCATGTGTCCCACATGATTTCCGCGCGGTCCATGGCGCGCGAGACGCGAGCCAGAAGCCCCGCGCCCGCCTCGTCGGTGGCATCGGCCGGGGTGGGATCGAAGGTGACCCATCCGCGCCCCGCGATCCAGGCCTCGACCCACGAATGCGCGTCGGATTGCCGGACGATGAAGGAGCCGGTCAGCCCCGACCATTGCCCCGAGGCGAATCCATTGACCACCCGTGAAGGAATGCCGAGATAGCGCAGCAGCACGGCCATCGAGGTGGCGAAGTATTCGCAGTGGCCCGGATTCTTCTCGATCAGGAAGTGCGCCACCGGGTCGGCGACCCCCTTGTCGTCGACATCGAGCGTGTAGGTGTAATTCGCGCGCAGGTAATCCTCGATCAGGCGCGCCTTGTCGAAATCGGAGCCGGTCTCCGGCGCGATGCGCTTTGCCAGCGCCTCGACCCGCGGGTCGACTCGAGGCAGCGTGAGGTAGCGGGGCAGGTTCTCGGTCGGCATGAACTCGAACCCCGCCAGCGCAATCTCCGGCGCGGGGGAGATGACGCGGTAGCGAAACCGGCGCATCAGGGGAGTCTGCAGGTGAATCGATCCCCCCGAGTCGACGCCGATGGCGGAAACAGCGTCCGAGTAGATGCGTGTCGCCCCCGGTGACACGAAAAGCAGGCTCATCAGGCTCGGCTCCATGCTGATTTCCTCTTCCAGCGTCGGCTGCGCATCAGGCGCCGGCGGGCCCACGGCGAACCAGCCATCGGATTCCATCCCGAGCCAGCGGGCATCCGAGTCGCCCACGCTCCAGCTGCGCCCGTCGAAGGAATCCAGCGCGAGCCCCCGCCATTTCATGGTTTCGGCCGCGGCCGCGGCGTCGCCGCGCGCGGCGGTCACCCGCACTCGCATGACGATCGCGTGGTTCTTCTTGATGCGGCTGATCGATCCCAGCTCGATGCGGTTGGAAAAGCCGCTCAGACCATCCGCGGCGGCGCGCATCGACGTGGCCTGCTGGAGGTACCCGGTGCCGAAGTGAGGCATCACGAAGAACAGCACGCCGCCCAGCGCGATGGTGGCGGCTGTCATGACCAGCACCGGGCGACCCGCAGGCGCGCGCCGGGCGGTGGGGGGCGCATCGTCCCTCGCGGAGGCCATCGCCATCAGCGTCCAGATTGCCATGGAAAGATACGCGGCCAGCAGCAGGCCGAAGTAGGCCTCGGTGGTGGAGGCCGCGGCGGCGAGAACCTGCACGAAGCTCAACGCCACGGCCTGTCTGAGCTCGCGGCGTCCTGAGAGGTTTGAGCAACGATAGATGATGACGAAGCTCAGCAGCCTGAGGGCGGCGCCGATCAGGCTGCGTGAAAGCAGGAACAGGTCGAACGGGAAGAACAGCAGCGCGGCCAGCGCGAGGAGATCCCAGGCGATGGGGCGCATGGTGGGCTTGGAGCGCCACCTGCCCCAGAGGATGGTCCCGGCCAGCACGAGCGCGTGAACGGGACCGATCGCCTCCACCGCAAGAAGCGAAAGCGCCGCGATCATCATGCAGGCGGTGACGCCGTTGGTGATGGTGAAAAGCGCCAGTCTCGGGCCGGGGCGCATCAGCCGATCTCGAGCGGGGTGGCGCGCGCCGGGTCGGTGGAAATGACCACGACATCGCCGTTGCGCCGGACCAGACCCAGGGCGGCGGCGAGGGCGGCGGCGGCGCCAGGGCCAGGGGTGACCGCGGCCACCGCGGCGAGGCTGCGCATCGCCTGGTGTCCCGACAGCGCGCGGCCGAACCCGGGAACCAGCAGCCGCGCGTCGAACCGCTCGCGGCCCGCGAAATCCAGAATCGCCGCGCACCGCTCCACGGCCCGCTCGAACGCTTCCGGGTCGGTGGCCTGCAGATCGAGAACCAGGTCGAGCCGCTTGTCCTCCTCGCGCTCGAACTCACGGACCATCAGCTGGCCGGTGCGCGCCGAGGACCGCCAGTCGATATGGCGCGCATCGTCGCTCGGAGTGTACTCGCGCAGGTTGTGCAGCTCGGTGCCCGCGCCGCCCACGCGCCGCGAAGGGGCGTTGACGCCGGCGTTGCGTCCGCTGTGGGTCGACGGTGCGATGCGGAGCCTGTTGATCCTGTCGAACCGGGGCATGACCGCGATCCGGCCCCGCCATGTCTGCGTGATCTGCCGAAGCCAGAGGTCGAGGGGATAGCCGGTGAGCGCCTGCACCGTGAGATTCTCGTAAAGACCGCGGCGCGTCACGGTGGCGCGGACCGATGCCACTCCCCGCCGCGAGTCGGCAGGCACGGCCACCGTCAGCTCGACGGGCTCGGGCAGGCCGGCGAGCCGAACGCGCACCCAGGTCTGCGGAAGCAGCGGAAACCGCCCCGTGACCTCGGCGCCGAAGGTGAACGGCTCGCCCCGCGTGGCCTCGTCGGGAAGCATCGGCGCCACCAGGAGCCGGCGCAACGACCACCAGGACGCGCCGATGGAAACGCAGGCCAGCGCCAGGATGAGGGCGAGCATCAGGTAGAGGAGGTTGTTTCCGGTGTTGATCGCGGCCATGCCGATGGCCAGGCCCAGGGCTCCGAGACGCAACCCCATCCGGTAATCGCCGGCGGCATCCGGGGACGCGGAGGGCGCCTTCAAACGGGGACCTCGACACGCTGGAGGATTTCCTCGAGGATCAGCCGCCCCGCCTGCCGTGCGCCGCTGCGCATCGCGTCCTTCAGCACGAGACGATGCTCCAGCACGGGCACGGCCAGCTCCTTGATGTCGTCGGGAATCACGAAGTCGCGCCCTTCCACCAGCGCGAGCGCCTGCGCGGCGCGATAAAGCGACACCGACCCGCGCGGCGACACACCCAGCTCAACCGGCTCGGCCCGCCGCGTCTCCTTGACCAGCCCCACCAGGTAGTCCAGCAGCGCTTCGTCCACCCGGACTTCGCGCACCATTCGCTGCAGCTCGAGCACGTCGCCGGCGCTCAGCACCGCGCGAAGCTCCGTTGCCGGGTGCGTCAGCCGCTGCGTGAGGATGATCTCCTTTTCGGCGGCCGCATCCGGGTAGCCGATGCGTATCCGCATGAGGAAGCGGTCGAGCTGCGAATCCGGCAGCGGGTAGGTGCCGTGATGCTCCACCGGGTTCTGGGTGGCGATGACGAAGAACGGGTTGGGAAGGTCGTATGTCGCGTTGTCCACCGAGACGCGAAACTCGCTCATCGCCTCGAGCAGCGCCGATTGCGTGCGCGGCGTCGTGCGGTTGATCTCGTCGGCGAGCACGATGTTCGAGAACAGGGGGCCGGGCTTGAACTCGAACGCGCGCGACTCCTGGTCGTACACCGCCACGCCGATGATGTCGGAGGGCAGCAGATCGCTCGTGAACTGGATTCGACGGAACGAGCAGCCCAGCGACCGCGCGAGGCTGGAGGCGAGGGTGGTCTTGCCGACGCCGGGGATGTCTTCGATCAGCAGGTGGCCGCGCGCCAGCAGGGCCACGGTGGCCAGACGCACGACATCCGACTTGCCTCGGATGACCGTCTCGATGTTGTCACGCAGGAGGCGGATCTTGTCCTGGTGCTTCATTGCCCGCGCCTCTGCAAGTGACAGCGGAATGCCTGCTCAGTACTTGTGGGCCATCCCCTTTGCGGAGAGCTCGGCCTTGATCCGGCGGTTGATCTGGCCCCATTCCTGCTCGGGTATCTTGATGAAAGCCTCGACCACCCGGGGATCGAACTGCACCCCTGAGAACTTGATGACCTCATCGCGCGCCTGTTCGTACTGCATCGCCTTGCGGTAGGGCCGGTTCATCGTCATCGCATCGAGCGTGTCGACCACGGCGAAGATGCGCGCTCCCAGGGGAATTCCCTCGCCCTTCAGTCCGCGCGGATATCCGCTGCCGTCGAATCTCTCCTGGTGACAATAGACAATCGGGACCGCTCCTTCCAGGAACTTGACGCCGGAAAGGATCCGGCGCCCCAGCTCCGGATGCTTGCGCATCTCGATCCATTCCTGGGGCGTCAGCGGGCCCGGCTTGCGCAGGATGGCGTCGGGTACTCCGATCTTGCCCACGTCGTGCAGCAGCGCTCCCCATCGCATCTGGGTCAGCTCCGGCTCGGCCACACCCATCGCGCGCGCGATCGCCACGGTGTATTCGGACACGCGGCGGGAATGTCCCTGTGTCTCGGTGTCGCGGGTGTCGAGCGCCTCCATCAGTGCCTCGAGGGTCGTGGCGTAGGTGGCGCGGATCTGCTCGAAAGCGACCTTCAGCTCGCGGTAGAGCTGCTCGACCTCCTCGCTCTTGCGGCGCACTTCGACGGTGCGCTCCTCGACCTTTCGCTCGAGCGACAGCTGGTACTCGTGGTTCTCGCGCATGAGGCGCCGCTTCTCGAGCGTGCGCTCCACGGTCAGAACCACTTCCTCGAGGTTGAACGGCTTGGTGATGTAGTCGCTCGCGCCCAGGCGGATCGACTGTATCGCGATGTCCACGTCGACGACACCCGTCACCATCACCACGTCCATCTCGGGGTTGCGGGTCTTGATGTCCTTCAGAAGCGAGATCCCGTTCTGCCCGGGCATGTCGATGTCCGACAGCACCAGGCTGAACGTCTGCTCGGTCTCAATCTTCCTGAGCGCCTCGGCGCTGTTTGCGGCCGTCGAGCATGCATAGCCCGCGGTGGTCAGTTTCTCGGTGAGGACTTCTCGGATGACTTGCTCATCATCAACGATCAGCAGGTTGGGTTTCATCCTCGTCGGGAGCCTTTATATATGAGTGCGGTCGCGCGTCTGACGCCGGTTGAAACGCCCTGCAGGGGCCGCCGGGACGGCCTCTTCGGGCAGGTGCCAATATATGCCCCGCGCCGGCACAGGCAACGGGCGGGCTTTGTACCATCGGAAGACAGGTGAGTCAATGACGATGGCCTGTAACCCCCCGCCGGAGGGGGTATTCCGAGGGGTGGGGCGCTCCTCCAGTTACTCGAGTCTCTATCGGCACCGGGCCGGAAAACCTTGAGAAAATGCCCCCGATGCGTGTGAAGGTGAGCTCATAAATGGCTCATTTTAAATTGGATACGAGCAGCTCTTCAAAATCCCGAACCGGAATCCTCCATCCGATGCTCATTCAAGCACTTAACTCGGGGCCTTCACACGCATCGGGGGCATTTTCTAAATCCTCGAGCCGTTCAGGTCACGGCCTCCCACGACCCGCCCACCTTGAGGT
>DASROJ010000099.1:0-3557 GCA_035646975.1 Patescibacteria group bacterium | reverse complement strand
GTAGCACGCTTTCCGTGGTCGTGGAATGGGTGAGCCGGCGAAAACCGCATGGAGGCGGCCGCGGGGAAGTGACGAAGGGACCGGCTCTGACCGAGCCGGTCCGCTCATGGTGCGTTGCGCTGACTACTTCTTCACGGTCTTGCCGTGCAAGCCGCCCGAGCCGTCCGAGGTGTAAGAGGTGTCGACCGAGCTGGGTGCCGGCTGTGACGGCTCTGTGTCGGTGGGGGCGACCAACAGCGGCGCCACGCGATTCTCGAGGTCCTCAACCTGCAGCCTGTTCATCTCTCGATCCTTGCCCATGACTTCCTCCCTTTGCGGCCATTCCGGCCGAGCCTGGTCTTTTTTTGGGAACGACCGTTTCAGCCGCCCCGCCTTTGTTCCTCGGCTCAAGAACAAAGCAAGAGAGATGCCACGCAGGAACGAGACACGAAGCTGACTCGCCGGAAACCCGGAAGTCCCTGTATCGGCGTCGCTTGAACATGCCCTGCCACTCATCGGGCATCGCACGTGGGTGCGCCCGTCGGGTGCAGGCAGTTTCCCCGCAGGGGATAATTTCTCCCTCGGCCCTGCTTCAGGAGCCGCTGGGCCGGATGATCTGCGACAACAGGTCCGGCTTGGACGGAATCCTCTCGAGTCGCGGGTACCTCGCCCCATCATGATAGGCGAGCGACAAGGTTCGGAAGTATTCGCCGTTTTCCACCAGCAGCTCGAGAGGGCCGGATCCCGACCGGCTCGCGGCCACCGCCTCGCGCAGCACATCGGCGGAATACCGACGTCCGTTGACGGCCACCAGCTTCATGCCGGGGCCGGCGCCGGCCAGATCGGCCGGCTTGCCCGGGACGATGTCACTGAGGGTCCCGTCCTTCTTCACGAGGATGCCGATCGAGGCGCTCATGTCGGTGAGTTCCTTCTGTTTCTCGAGCGACTTCTGCAACGGTGAAGGGGTGTCCGCGTAGACCAGCCGCCAGCCGCTGCGCTCGATGCCGTTGAGCGGCGGCACCGGGGCGACCTGGTTGATTCTCACGTTGAGAAATCCCCGCCAGTCGTAGGGCGCCACGGCGTTGAGATTCTCCACGATGTCGTCGAAGGTGTATGGGATGACCGAAGGCGGCCCGCTCGCGCCGCCATGGAATCGCCGGCAGAAATCGTCGAGGGATTTTCGTCCCTGCGTTTTTTCCCGGATCAACGTGTCGGCATCCAGCCAGATCAGCGCCCCCTCGTCGTAGAAGTCGGTGCCCCGGCGCCACGCCTCCCAGTCATCCCGCGCTTCGAAGAGCAGCTGGGCGGCCACGGCGGTGTCCACCAGCGGGCGCCAGGTCCGCCCCTTCTGATCCGCAGCCCATTCCGCGAGCAGAGCGACCTTGTCCCGGTATTCCTGCGGGGTCCAGAGTCCGCTGCGCGCCGTGAGCATATAGCCGAGATACTGCGTGAGCCCTTCGTAGACCCAGAGCAGGCTGGTCCGCATCGGCTGCTGGAAATCCGGCGTGGCGATGTCCGCGGGCCTTCGGTGCTTGCCGTTCCAGGAATGGACGAATTCATGACAGAGCAGCGTCGCATGGGCGCGGCGCAGGTCTTCGTCGAGCAAGGTCCGCTCCTCCACGCGGTCGTCGCTGCCCTGGTGATGCTCCAGACCGAAATGCGCGACACCGTCGCTCAGCGCGAGCAGGAACCGGTACGACTCGTAGTGATGAGCGCCGAACAGCGCGTTGGCCTCGACCACCAGCTTGTCCCAGGCGGCTTTTGTCTCGGGGTTCGCCTCCAGCGCGGCCGCGCTGTCGGCGGCGATCTCCACGAAGTGCGGCGGCAGGCTGGTCGGTCCGATGCGAAGCTCCTTGAAGAACGCCCCGGCGATCACGGGGGAGTCCACGAGAGTTTCCAGCGAGACGGTCGAGAAGGAGGTCGCGGCTCCCGCCTGCGACGCGATGGGCAGCGGGGTGCCCATCCTCCATCCCGTTGGCAGCTTGAGCGTGGCCTTGAACATGAGGTCGCGCGCCGGCGTGCCGGCCGGATACATCAGCAGCTGGTTCCAGTTGATGGTGGCGAGCTGCGCCGTGCCCGAAGCGGCGGAGCTGAACCCTTCCACGGTCGACGGCGGCGAGATGAAGTCAAAGGCAATATCGACCGTCGTCGGGCCGGCCGGCACCTCGCAACGAATCGTGAACATGTCCGCATCGTCGCGCTTCCAGGGAACTGTTGCTCCGCCCGCTCGAACCACCAACCCCACCACGTCGGTGACCGGTCCGGTGGGCCCATGCTCGCCCGGGATCCATTTCGGGTACAGCAGGGTCAGCGTGCCCGGTTTTGCGGGCACCGAGAGATGGACGTGATACAGCTTGCGCGGGGCATCGGTGGCGTCGACGTCGAGGGTAAGCGGCGGCGCGGGGCGAGAGGGTTGGGCGCCGGCGGAACCGAGGGCGAGTGAGGCGACCATCGTGACGGCCGCCACCCGAAGTGGCATGAACATGATCGTCTCCTCTTGATCGATGCGATGAACGGGTGTCTGGTGCATGCCCACGGCAGGCTACCGCAAGTCGGTAGCAACGCGAACGACTCTTTCTGGTGCCGGGTCAGTCGGGCAGCTCGGCGCGCCGCGGCTCCGGCAGCCAGCCGGTCACCACGGCGCCGATCAGCGCCGCCGCGGCGGCGACCGCCCCCGCCGTCCAGGCGATGCGTGCCGGGCTCGGCGGCGTGGAGGCGGACAACGTGAGCGTGACCCAGGCCGCCGAGGTGCCGAACACGCGCCCGCCGATGTTGGCGGCGAACGATTCACCGGTGCCGCGCAGATGAAGTGGATAGACACGCGGCAGGTAGTTTCCCCAGAACGAGAACTGTCCCACGGTCAGGATGCCGGCCAGCAGCACCCCCCACTTGACGAGCCCGAGGTTGCCCGTGCTGTCCATGCTCGAGCCGATCCAGACGAACAGGAGCGGCACGAAAAGCAGGCAGGGGATCTGAAAAACCCTGAACAACGATCTGCGCCCGACGATCCAGACGGCCAGAGCCGCCAGGGCCAGCCGGCCGATCAGCCCACCGGTCTCCTGCCAGCTCTGCACGGTGGCGGCCGCGTCGTCCTCCACTCGTCGTCCGGCAACGGCCAGATCGCGGGCGGCCGGGGCCGGTTTGCCCTGTGCCGCGGCGTCCTGCTGGAGCGCATCCTTCGCCGCGGTGGAGGCGGCCTTCACGTCGGCCATCCCGGGGACCATCTGCGGAAGATGCTGAATCGCGCCGAAGGCGATGGCGTACGAGCAGGCGAACAGCACAGTGGTGACCATCGTCGTGCGCCGGAACTCGGGCTTGAACAACTCGCCGAGGCTCGGCCGCTTCAAGGTGCCGGCGGCGCGCCGCTGCTGCCAGACCGGCGATTCGGGCAGGAAGGGCCGGATGAAGATCAGCGGAATCGCGGGCAGCACGCCCGACATCACGGTGTAGCGCCACGCGGCGTGAGGGTCGGCGACGTTGATGCCCGCCAGGTGGATCGACGGCAGGTCGGCCGCGTGCGTGGCGCACCAGCCGTTGACGAGCGCCACGAGCACCCCGCCGAGCGAGGAGAAGGCCTG
>DASROJ010000098.1:0-2867 GCA_035646975.1 Patescibacteria group bacterium | reverse complement strand
CAGGTGCACGAGCTGGCCACGCGGCTCGAACGTGACCACCATCGGATGAAACCTGCTCGGGTCGAGCCGCGTGGCCAGCTCGTGCACCTGTCGCTCGGCACCGCCCCGGCCAAGCTGGGCGATCAGGATCATCACGCGGAGGGGCGGCGCGCCGGCCGGCGTCATCCCCGCCTTCCCAGCGTGAGGACGACCAGCAGCGTGCGGCCGATAATCGCCAGGTCGTTGCGAAGCGATTGCGTGCGGATGTACTCGAGGTCCCATTCGAGCTTCTCGGGAAGGATCTTCTCGATGTAATGCCGGTTCGGATCGTCCACGGTCTCGAGCTGCGCCGCCTGCGTCGTCGTGTAGAGGATTTGACCCGGTCCCGTGAGGCCCGGCTTGACGCGCAACACCTCGCGCTGCCGCGCGGTGAAGTGCTCGACGAAGTTGGGGGTCTCGGCGCGCGGGCCGATCAGCGTCATCTCCCCCTTCAACACGTTGAGCAGCTGAGGCAGCTCGTCGATCTTGCTGTCACGCAGAAACGCCCCGACGCGGGTCAGACGGCTGTCGCGTCGGCCTCCCAGCGTCACGGGCCCTGACCCGGTTTCGACACTCATCGTTCGAAACTTGTGCATCCTGAACGGGACGCCGTTTCTGCCCACGCGCGTCTGGTTGAAGAATGCGGGTCCCTTCGATTCCAGCCGCACGAGCAGTGCGACGACGAGCAACAGTGGTGAAAGAATCACCAGCAGCGCCGCGGAGACGACGATGTCGCACGACCGCCTCAACATGTCTCGCGGGCGACCACGAACGCCTCGGCGGCCTTGACTCCCGATACACTGCCCCAGGTCCTGGCGCGCGCCTCGAGGGCCTCGCGCGAGCGAGGATGCGGCCAGGGTCTGACCTCGCTGGTGTACTGGGCGAACGCGTCGAGCTTGCGGTCGAGCACGGCGGAGATGTCCACGAATCGCTGCGGATGGAACGGCTGCAGGCCTGCCGGCGGCCCCCACTCGGTGGATGACGGCGTCTCGAAGCAGTGGATCGCCTTGACTCCGGGAGCGGCATACGGGCGCGCCGCCACCATGACGGCTTCGGACAGCGCGCGGTGGTCGCGGTTGATGTCTCCCCAGTAATGCGTCCAGATCATCTCCGGGTCGACATCCGCGATCGTCTGCTCGATCACACGGGCGATCTCGGGCAGCGACATCAGATCGAGCCCCTGATCGGGCAGCTCGCCGTACAGGATCTTTTTCGCGCCGAGCATCCCGGCGACCTTTCCGGTGGTGGCGCGCAGCCGATCGGCCTCGTCTTTCCCATAACGCAGGTTGGTGCCACAACACGCCAGCAGGATCGTCACATCGTCACCCGATGCGGCCCTCTTGAGAATGCTCCCGCCGGGTCCCAGCACTTCGTCATCGGGATGGGCCGATACCACGAGGATCTTCATGCCGTCCTTTCCGCGCCGCCGAACCGGCGGCCTGACAGTGCCGAAAGCGTCGCACCAGGGATCTCGGGCCCGCCGTGCCATTGAACACGCCTCAGGGCGATCGCGCCCTGGCCCGCGGCGACCAGCAGATCCTCACCGTCGGAGCCCAGCAGGGTGCCGGCCGCGCCGGCACCTCCTGCCGCAGCGACGAGCGAGCCGGCATCACGCGCCTGCCAGACGAACAGACGCCGCCCCTCGAGGTGGGAAAACGCCCCGGGGTACGGATGGGTGAGCGCGCGGACCCAGTCGTAGAGCTGGCGCGAGCTCTTGCTCCAGTCAATCAGGCCATCTTCGGGGCTGCGCTTCGGCATCACCGTGGCCTTGGAGTGGTCCTGCGCCATACGGGGCGCACGTCCATGCTTGAGCAGCGGCAGATTCTCCCTCAGCATCCCGATGGCCGAGTTGGCGACCTTCCGGTAGAGTGTCGCGCAATCGTCGTGCCCGGCGATCGGGATGCGGCGCTGCGCGATGATGTCTCCCGTGTCGACCCCCTCGTCCAGGAAGAACATCGTGTTGCCGGTCTCCTTCTCGCCATTGATGATCGCCCAGTTCACCGGCGCGCGACCGCGATACCGCGGCAGCAGGCTCGCATGAAACCCCACGCACCCCAGACGCGGCATCTTCAGCAGCGCGGGGCCGAGCAGACGCGTCCAGCCGATGACCAGGACCAGGTCCGGGGCGATCTCGCGAACGCGGGCGATGTTGGCCTCGGCATTCAAGTCCCCCACCTTGATGAGCGGGATCCCCCGCTCGCGCGCGATCTCATCGAAGCTCACCGCTCCCGAGGTTCCGGCGGCGAGGTCATCCTTCAAGGTGACGATCCCGGCGAATCGCTCGCCATCGGCCAGCATCGCCTCGAGGCAGCGCCGCCCCTCCTCCACGGCGCCCACGAAAAGGGTGCGGCAGCCCGGGCTCATCGTCGATGCTCCTTGGCCACCTCGAGCACCGCCTCGATCACCCTGTCGGTTTGCGCCGCCGTCATCGCGGGGTAGAGCGGCAGCGACAACGACGCGCGATAGACCTTCTCGGCGACCGGGAAATCCTCCGGGCGCACTCCCAGCAGCCGCTGATAGAGAGGATGGTGCGCCAGCGGGATGAAATGCACGCTCACGCCGATACCCCGCTCGGTCAGCTCCGCGATGAACCGGTCCCGGTCGATACGCAGCGCATCGGGGTCGAGCCGCAGGATGTACAGGTGCCAGGCGTGGCCGACCTCGGGCCGGGCCGTGGGCCGCAGCAAGCCGGGGATTTCCGCAAACGCCTTCTGGTAGGCCCCCACGATGCGGGCGCGGGCCGCCTGCATCTCGTCGAGCCTGCGCAGCTGCACCAGACCGAGCGCCGCCTGGAGGTCCGACATGTTGTACTTGAATCCATCCTCGAGAATCTCGTAGTACCACGACCC
>DASROJ010000097.1:0-5379 GCA_035646975.1 Patescibacteria group bacterium | reverse complement strand
CGGGTTGCGCGTCGCCCCGGGCGACGCGCCCCCTACCCCTCACTCGCCTGCCGCGCCCGGCGCGGCGACCGGCTCGCTCCGAGAGTCCCCTCGGCGGCGTCGATTCGCCGAGCCACTGGCCGGCCTTGTTCAGACCGGACGAGGCGCCCAGCGGGACCACGGTCCCTTCGATTTGCGCAGGAGGATTTCGGAATGTCCCGGCACGAGGTAGTCGGTCAGCTCGCCGATGACGGTGTAGCCCAGCCGCTGGTAGAGACGCTGAGCGTCCTTGTTGAAGGACGAGACGCACATGAAGACGTTGGGGCTTTCGCGGAAGATCCGGTCCTCCGCCCAGCCGATGATCGCGGTGCCCAGACCCTGTCCCCGCTGTTCGGGGACCAGGCAGACGGTCTGGATGTAACCGACGAACGCCCCGCGCATGTTGAGGATGAGAAAGCCGGCGAACAGTCCGCCGACGCGCGCGATGTAGACTTCCCGGCCGGCGTCCCGCACCAGATCGAGCGAAGCCTCGCGCGATCTGCCGAGCGTGATCCACGGCTCGGTCGACGACATGAGCCGCGCGCAGGATTCAGCTTCCTCCGGTTGCGAGAGCCTCTGGAGGCTCAGGCCTTCCGGCAGGATCATCCTTCCCGGCCCAGCCACCGCAGCGCGTTCCTGACTCCGGTGAACACTTCGATGCGACGTCCCTGGCTTTCGCCGAACGCGCTGAGCTGGCGGCCGATGCCGAACTGCACACCGGTGGCGACCACGATGCCGAGTGGTCCCTTGAAAATGCCGAGCTCTTCCATCAGCTCGACGAATCGCCTGGTTTCTTCCAACGAAGGGTTGTATTCCAGCTCACGCACGTCGGCCAGCGCGGCGTAATCCGGATCGTACGATCGGTCGCGGGCGAGCCCGCGCATCGTCTCGATCGCCTCGTCGAAATCCCCACGGCCCCGCCCGGTGAGAGTGACCAGCCTTCGCTCTGTGTCGATCGTCCATTCGAATGGCATGGGGAACCATCTCCGATCAGAAATCTATCAACAATCCCTCGCCTTTGGTAGCCGGTCCATCAGTCCCTGAACGGGCGTGGGCCGGGCGCCCGGTCATCTCTTCACATAGAGCCTCGACATCATCGCCGCGCCCAGACAGCCGAATCCAAAGGCGCCGGCCCAGAGGATCGTCGGACCGAACCTCTCCATCACGGTGGCGCCGAGCATCGGGCCGATGGTGAACGCGACGCTGAAGGCCATGGTGAACAGACCCATGTACTGGCCGCGCCTCGCGGGTGGAGCGATTTCAGCGATGTACGTGGTGGCGGTTGGCAGGAAGATCATCTCACCGAAGGTCCAGAGCACGACGGTGAGAGCGACGCCCACGTAGCCGCCGGCGAAGATCATCCCGCCATATCCGGCGCCGACGAGAAACGCCCCCAGGGACAGAGACTTCCTGTGCCCCCAGTGCGCGGTGGCCGTGTTGAGGGGCACCTCGATCAGGATCACCATCACCGTGTTGAGGGTGAACATCAGGCCGAAGGCGACCGGTGGCATGTGCAGATGCTGCACGAGATGCAGCGGCATCGCCGCCTGGTTCTGGAAGAAGACCATCACCACCGGCACCATCGCGAAGAGAAAGTAGACCAGGCGCCGATCGGTCAGCGGGCTGCCACGCGCCGGAAGCGCGGTGTCGGGCTGAACAGCCTCCGCCGCCGCGATCATGGACGATCTCTTCTTCCATCTCGACGCCGCCAGCAGACCGCCGGCGGCGATTGACGTCGCGCCGTCGACGACGAACAGCGCGGGAAACGACACCATCGAAAGGAAACCACCGGCCGCCGGCCCGATGCTCATCCCCAGATTGACGGCGAGTCTGACCAGCGCCACGGCGGTCTTGCGCTGCGCCGGCGGCGCCAGCTCGGTGATCACCGTCAGTGAGGCCGGCCGGGACGCCTCACCGCACAGGGACCAGAGCAGCACGATGCCGAGAATGGCCGCGTAACCTCTCGCCAGCGGCAGCAGCATCACCACCAGTCCCGACGAGAGCAGCGAGGCTTCCAGCACGTTGATGGCGCCGATGCGGTCGCAGAGGCGCCCCCCCAGCGGGCCGATGATGAGCGCCCCGACACCGTAACTGGCCACGACGAAGCCGGCCTGCGCCGCAGTGAAGCCGCGCGCGCGGGTCAGGTACAGCACGAGAAACGGCAGCACCATCGTGCCGGCCCTGTTCACCAGGGTCGCGGCGAACACGATCCAGACCGGGCGCGGCAGCTGGCCGAGTCCTTTCCACGGATTCATCGCCTCTTCTTTGCCTCCCGTGTCATCAACCGGACGCTTCGCGGTGTCGAATCATGGCAGAAACCCGGTCGCGCGTGTGCCCCCAGACAGGATCGATTCGCACGCAGGATGGTGCGCCCTTGACAGTGCGGGGGAAGCTCTGTGATCCTTAACGTTCACAAGCATTTGATTGCCCCCGCCGCCCGCAGAGCGGCCCTCCGCGAGGGATCGATGGACCGGCACCGTATCATCATCAAGGGCGCAGCCGAGCACAACCTCAAGCACGTCGACGTCGAAATCCCCAAGGATCGGCTCGTCGTCATCACCGGGGTGTCGGGCTCGGGCAAGTCGAGCCTCGCATTCGACACCATCTATGCCGAAGGGCAGCGGCGCTATGTCGAGAGTCTGTCGGCCTACGCGCGGCAGTTCCTCGACCAGATGGAGAAACCGGACGTCGAGCATATCGAGGGTTTGTCGCCAGCCATCTCGATCGAACAGCGCACCGCGAGCCACAACCCCCGTTCCACCGTGGCCACCGTCACCGAGATCTACGACTACCTGCGCGTGCTGTTCGCCCGTGCCGGCACACCGCACTGCCACAAGTGCGGCAAACCGATCGCGGCGCAGACCGTGCAGCAGATGGCCGACCGTCTGCTGGCGCTCGAGCCGGGCACACGCTTCAGCGTGCTGGCGCCCATCGTTCGGGGCCGCAAGGGAGAGTACCGGTCGCTGCTGGCCGACATGATGCAACGCGGCTTCGTGCGCGCCAGGGTGGACGGAAAACTTGTCGAGCTGGGCGAGCCGATCGAGCTGGACAAGAAGAAGGCGCACACCATCGAGGTGGTGGTGGACAGGCTGGTGGCCGGCCCGGACATCCGCCAGCGGGTCACCGATTCGCTCGAGACCGCGCTCGAGCTGGCCGAAGGACTCGCCTCGGTGCAGGTGGGAGGCGGCGGTGGCGCCGGCGCAACCAGCGCCCAGGAGATCATCTTCTCGGAGCAGCTGGCCTGCCTGGGGTGCGGCATCAGCCTGCCCGAGATGACGCCTCGCGCTTTTTCATTCAACAGCCCGTTCGGCGCCTGCCAGGGCTGTGGCGGGCTGGGCAACCGGCTCGAGCTCGACCCGCAGAAGATCGTCCCGTCTCCTTTCAAGCCGGTCGGCGAGGCGTTTTCGGGAGTCGCCGGCTGGGGCCCCGCCCACGCGGCGATGTACCTCAAGCCGCTGATGAAGAAGTTCAAGTTCACGTTGTCGACCCCCTACCGCAAGCTGAGCAAGGAGGTTCGCGATACCCTCCTGTTCGGATCGGGAAAGACCGAGTACGAGTTCGAGTGGATCGGCGGAAAGAGCAAGTTCACGTTCCGCCGCCCGTTCGAAGGGATCATCCCGACCCTCACCCGGCGCTACCGGACTTCCCGCTCGGAATCCTGGAGGTCCGAGATCGAGCGATTGATGACGCTGCACGAATGCGCCGAGTGCAAGGGCTCGCGTCTGCGCCCCGAGAGCCGTGGCGTCCTGGTCGCGGGTCATGGCATCCACGAGTACACGTCGATGTCGGTTTTCACCGCGCTCGCGTCGTTTCGCTCCATCAAGCTCGGCCCAACCGAGACGGCGATCGCCCGGCCGATCCTCAAGGAGATCATCGATCGGCTCGGCTTTCTCGAGGACGTCGGTCTGGGGTACCTGACGCTGGATCGGTCGGCGTCGACGCTGTCGGGCGGCGAAGGACAGAGAATCCGGCTCGCCACGCAGATCGGCTCGCGTCTGTCGGGCGTCCTCTACGTGCTGGACGAGCCGTCCATCGGACTGCACCAGCGGGACAACAGAAAACTGCTCGACATCCTGACACGGATGCGCGATCTCGGAAATACGGTCATCGTGGTCGAGCATGACGAAGAGACGATACGCGCGGCCGACCACCTGCTCGATCTCGGCCCCGGCGCGGGTGAGCACGGCGGAGAGGTCGTGGGCCAGGGCACGGTGGACGATCTGATTCGCGAACGACGCTCGCTCACCGGCGCCTATCTTTCGGGCCGGCTGTCCATCGAGGTGCCCGAACGCCGCCGCCGTGGCAACGGCAAGCGGCTCACCGTGCGCGGCGCCACCGAGCACAACCTCAAGAAGATCGACGTGTCCTTTCCCCTGGGTTCCTTCATCGCGGTCACCGGCATCTCCGGCTCGGGCAAGAGCACGCTGGTCAACCAGATTCTCTACCGCTCGCTGGCAAGGCATCTGTACGATGCGACCGACGAGCCCGGCCGCCACGAGAAGATCGAAGGTGTCGAGCAGATCGACAAGGTGATCGACATCGACCAGTCGCCCATCGGCCGAACGCCGAGGTCCAACCCGGCCACCTACACCGATGTTTTCGGCCCGATACGCGATCTGTTCGCGCTGGTGCCCGATTCGCGCGCGCGTGGCTACGCCGCGGGGCGCTATTCGTTCAACGTGAAGGGCGGCCGGTGCGAGACCTGCGAGGGCGACGGCATCAAGCGAATCGAGATGCACTTCCTGCCCGACGTCTATGTCACCTGCGAAGCGTGCAAGGGCCGGAGGTACAACCGCGAGACGCTCGAGATCCGGTACAAGGGCAAGACCATCGCCGACGTGCTCGACATGTCGGTGGACACCGCCCTCGAGTTCTTCGCCGCGGTGCCGGTGCTGAAGCGCCGCATCGAGACGCTCGCCTCGGTGGGGCTCGGCTACATCCGTCTCGGGCAGCCGGCCACGACCCTTTCGGGCGGCGAGGCCCAGCGGATCAAGCTGGCGAAGGAGTTGTCGAAGGTCGGCACCGGCAGGACGCTCTACGTGCTCGACGAGCCGACCACCGGTCTTCACTTCGACGATATCCGCAAGCTGCTGTCCGTGCTCGACCGCCTCGTCGAAGCGGGCAACACGGTGATCGTGATCGAGCACAACCTCGACGTGATCAAGACCGCCGACCGGATCATCGACCTCGGTCCGGAGGGCGGGGAGGAGGGCGGTAAGCTGCTCGCCACCGGGACGCCCGAGCAGGTTGCGGCGACGCCGGGCTCCTACACCGGCGAGTTCCTCGCCGGCCTGGTCGAGCCGGAGATGAAGGTCCGCCGCACGGGCAAGCGCCAAGCGCCGGTTGCCGCCTAGGTGCGAG
>DASROJ010000096.1:0-5397 GCA_035646975.1 Patescibacteria group bacterium | reverse complement strand
CTTCATGATGATGTCGTGATTCTGCGAGTGGATCGACATGGTGTGTCCCATGCCGCCGTAACGCAGGATCTCCAGCACGCGCCGGCAGCAGCTCTCCCAGCCGTCCTCGACATAGAACGCGAGAATGGGGGAGAGCTTCTCGCGCGACAGCGGATGCTCGCGCCCCACGCCGGTGAGTCGCGCCACGAGGCATCGGGTGCCGGAAGGAACGGCGATACCTGCCATCGACGCGATGATTTCCGCCGACTTGCCGACGATGGCCGTGTTGAGCGAGCCGTCCGCCCGCACCGCGAAACGGGCCAGGCGTGCGGCGGCGTCTTCTTCGCAGAAGAAAGCGCCGTTGAGTTTCATCTGCTCGATCAACGCGCCGGCAATCGGAAGGTCGGCCACCACCGCGTTTTCCGAGGAGCAGAGCACGCCGTTGTCGAACGTCTTGCCCGAGACGATGTCGCGGGCGGCCTTGACGATGTCGGCGGTGCGTTCGACGAAGGCCGGGACGTTGCCGGGACCCACTCCGTAGGCCGGCTTGCCCGAAGAATAGGCCGCGCGCACGAGCCCGGTTCCGCCGGTGGCGAGGATCACCCCCACGGCCGGGTGCTTCATCAGCTCCGAGGTGCCGTCGAGGTGCGGGTCGGTCATGCAGCTGATCGCGTCGTCGGGCGCCCCCGCGGCGCGGGCCGCCTCCGACAGGATGGTCGAGACCGCATTGACGCACTTCTGCGCGTAGGGGTGGGGCGACAGCACCACCGCGTTGCCGGCCTTCAACGAGATGAAAACCTTGTAGATGGCGGTTGAAGTGGGGTTGGTGCTGGGGATGATCGCCGCCACCACGCCGACCGGCGAGGCGATCTCCAGGACGCGGTTCGCCTCGTCCTGCCTCAGAACGCCGACCGTGCGCATCGGCCGGATGTGACGGTGAAGATCCACGGTGGAAAAGAGGTTCTTGAGGATCTTGTCGCCGACGTTGCCGAAGCCGGTCTCTTCAACGGCCAGTCCGGCCCAATCCTCTGCGTGCGGAAGCGCCGCGCTCTGCATCGCGTCAAGGATGGTGTCGAGCTGTTCCTGCGAGAACGACGCCAGGGCGCCCGCCGCCGTGGACGCCTGTTCCGCCAGCCTGCGTGCCTGCTGGATGGATCTCAGATCGCGATCGGCTTCGGACATCGCGTCACCCGATGATGCATGGTATGCCCGGTGCAAGTGTCCCGCGTCGGAAGTTCTGCGAGGGCCGGCCGCCGCATCCTGCCCGCCGTGCGCCATCCGGGCGCTCCGACCCCTTCCGGTTGGCGCGGGACATCAAACCCAGGACTCTAGCGGGAGGCCTTTGTCTCCTTCGGCTGAGGCAGGAACTGCTCCAGCTCGCCGTGAGGCCTCGGGATGACGTGGACGGAGATCAGCTCTCCGACGCGGCGGGCAGCCGCCGCACCCGCGTCGGTGGCCGCCTTGACAGCGCCGACGTCTCCTCGAACCATGACCGTGACGTACCCGGCGCCGATGTACTCCTTGCCGATGAGGACGACGTTTGCCGCCTTCACCATGGCATCGGCGGCTTCGATGGAGGCGACAAGTCCTCGCGTCTCCACCATCCCCAGTGCTTCCATCGACATGTGGCCCTCCGCGTCGTGTAGGATGACGACCGCGCCGCATTCTAAGCGAATCGCCGCCGCCGGTCAATCATGGGCCAGCTTCTTTCTCAGTTTCATGGCCGTGGAGCTGCCCAGCCGGCCATCGGCCACCGACATTTCAATCGCACGCAGCGACAGCAATCGGTAAAGCTCCCGCACGGAAGAATCCTCCTTCCGCAGCGAGGCGAGATGCCGGCCCACCGTGCCGATGTCGCCCCGCGACACCGGTCCGGTGAGCCCCTTGCTGGCGCCGTCCTGCTTGACGTTTCGCAGGACGGAGGCGAGCAGGGTGGTGAGCGCGGCGCCGGCGCGCGCGCGGCTCAGCCCCAGACGCCGGCGCGCGATCTCGATCCCCACGTCGAGAAGCGCCGCCGTCCCGCTGGCCACCATCGTGGCGGCCAGGTGATAGGCGGCGCGATCCCGATCGGCAATCGCCAGGGGCAGTCCCCCCACCCCTTTTGCCAGGGCCCGTCCGGCGCGCAGCGCGGCCGGGTCGCCACCGATGGCGAAGGCGACTCCCTCGAGGTCGAACGTCGCGGCGTCACCGGGCGGAAAGCTCACCAGCGGATGCAGGCAACCGACGCGGGCCCCAGCCTGCCTCAATGACGCGATCGCCGAGGCGCCGACCGCCCCGCTGGTATGCATCACGACTTTGCCGCGCACGCCGGGAGCCGGCAGACGGCTCAGCGCGTCGGCGACCCGGGGAATCTCCGCGTCCGGCACGCAGAGCAGCACGATGTCGGCGTCGCGCACCAGCGCGGCCAGGTCGCCGGCGACTCCGCCCCGAAGACCGATGGCGGCGGCGGCCCGGACCGCCGACCCTCGACGCCGGGCGAAGAATCCGGTGATCCGGTATCCGCGCCGTTTCAGCGCGCCGGCCAGACCAGTTGCGGCGCGGCCGGCTCCCACCATGGCGATGCGCGTCGAGGTGGCCGCCCGGGTCGCTCTCATTTCCGCCTCAGCACGTCGAGCAGCGCTTCGATCTCCGCGGGCACGGGAGCCTCGTACGTCACGAGGGAGCCATGGGTCGGGTGCCTCAGGCTGAGCCGGCGTGCATGCAACGCGAGTCTGCGGAAGTCCCGCAATGCCTCCTGCTTGGCAGGGTCGGCGATCTTCTTCCATCCGGCGCCGCCATACAGCGTGTCGCCGGCGATCGGATGGCCGAGATGCTTCATGTGCACACGGATCTGATGCGTGCGTCCGGTGCGAGGTGTCACTTCGAGCCAGCTGAACCCCGGCAAGGCCTCCACCTGCCGGTACTGCGTGAACGCGTCCCTGGGCGCCGAAGTGCGGGCCGAGATCTTCAGGCGTTGACGGGAATCGCGGCCTATCGCCAGGTCGATGGAGCCCGATGCCGGCTCGGGCCGGCCCCAGACCAGCGCCATGTAGATCTTGGTCACGGTGCGTTCCTGGAACTGCCTCGTGATCTGGCGATGAGCGGTGTCGTTCTTGGCGACCACCAGGACACCGGAGGTCTCCTTGTCCAGCCGGTGGACGATGCCCGGACGCTCCACGCCACCGATGCCCGAAAGGTCCGAGCAATGATGCAGCAGCGCATGCACGAGCGTGCCGCTGCGCGCGCCGGCACCGGGGTGTACGACGAGCCCGGCCGGTTTGTCGATGACGATGATGTCACTGTCCTCGTGGAGAATCGCCAGGGGGATCTCTTCCGGGATGATGTCGGAGGCCACCGCGGGCGGAAAGAAGACCTCGACCGACTCTCCCGGCCTCATGACGCGCCGGGCGAGGCGCAGAGCCTCGTGTGGATGCGGCCGTCCGTCCGTGTCGGCCGCGTCGGTGACGAGGCTCACGTGCCCCTCGCGGATCAGCTTTTGCAGATAGGAGCGGCTCTGGCCCGCGAGTCGTCCGGCAAGAAACTGATCCAGTCGTTGACGCGCCTCCTCCGGCGACACGGTGAGAAGACGGCGGTCATCGGGGGGCATGGGGGATGAGGGACATCAGAGTGAAGGGGCCTCCTTGCGCGTCCGGCGCTTGTCGTCTCCGGCCCGGCCCGGGGCCCCGGTCGGGGCGCCCCGCTTCGACTTCCAGATGTACAGCACGACACCGACGATGCCGAGCGCGATGCTGAGCCATTGCGACGTGGACAGGCCGAAAAACTCTCCCCGCGGGTCTCCTCGGAACGTCTCGAGCGTCCCGCGAAGCACCGCGTAAAGGATCATGTAGAGGAGGGCCACCTGGCCCTGGAATTTCTTTCGCGCGGCGACCGCCAGCAGGATGAAAAACAGCACGAAGTCCGCCAGGGAGAGGTAGAGCTGCGAAGGATGCAGCGGTACGTTCAACGGGACCCCGGTCACTTCGCTGGCGCGAGGATCGGTGAAGGTGACGGCCCAGGCAACCGAGGCGGGCTTGCCATAGCAGCACCCCGCGGCGAAGCACCCCCAGCGACCGACTCCCTGCCCGAGGATGATGGCCGGGGCCAGCACATCGCCGATCAGCCACGCATCCAGGCCGCGGCGCTTCACCACGATCAGGCAGACGACGATGGCGACGATCAACCCGCCGTAGAAAACACCCGCGGAACGAAGCGTCGTGAGGATGGCGCGTGGATGGGAGACGTAGTAATTGATGTCGAGAAGGTAGAGCAGGAGCTTGGCCCCCACCACACCCGAGATCAGGCTGATGATCCAGAGGTCGGTGACGACGTTCGGGTCCACGCCGGCACGGCGCGCCTGCCGCAGCGCCACGGCAAGGGCCAGCAGGAAGGCGACCGCCAGCAGGAACCCGTAGGTCGGCAGGGCGATGTCCCAGCCGAACAGGTTGAACTCGAACAATACCGGCATCATGGCGCGTCGCCTCGTTTGACAGGGGGAACGGTCGGGGTCGGAGGAGTCCCGGCGGCGACATTGCCGGCCGGCAGGGGAACCGTCTCCTGGCCGTCGCCGACGAAGATGGTCTCGATCATAAGCATCGCCACGCCGACGCAGATGGCCGAGTCGGCGATGTTGAACGCGGGCCAATGATGGCTCCGCCAGTAGAAGTCCAGAAAGTCGATCACGTGCCCATGCAGAAACCGGTCGACGAGGTTTCCCACGGCGCCGCCGAGGATCAGCGACAGCGAAACCTGCGTCAGACGCCGTGAGACGGGAATCCTGCCCGCGTAGGCCGCCATCAGGAGGATGGCCGTCACCGGGACCACGGTGAACAGCACGCCGCGAACCCCGTCATCGAGATTCTTGAAAATGCCGAACACGCCGCCGGGGTTTCGCACGTAGGTGAGATCGAAAAGCCCGGGGATGACCGGGACGGACTTCCAGGGCTGGAGCTTCGCCTCGATCATCGACTTGGTCGCGCGATCGAGCGCGACGATCACCAGGCTGGTGACGAAGTAGGGAAGTCGTCCCGCCAGTGAAGCCTTCAATGGGTTCTCCCGCGGATCTCTCGCACCGCGGCCACGCAACGCGCGCACAGCACGGGCAGTTCAGCGTCGGCGCCCACCGACTCCAGGACACGCCAGCATCGGGCGCACTTCGAGCCCGGCGCGGTGGTGACCGCCACGTCCACACCGGAGGGGGTCGAGAGGTCGGGCGCCGGCTCGACCATCACCTGGGACACGATGAAAAGCGCGGGCAGGTCGTCCTGCCGGCGTGAGAGCATCGCCGCCACCGCGGGTGCGGCCCTGAGGGTCACCGAGGCTTCGAGCGCGCCGCCGATCTTCCCCTCCCGCCGCTGTGTCTCCAGAGCGCCGGTGACCACCTCGCGAACGGCAAGAAGCGACTCCCATTCCTGCAGCATTCCGGCGCGGGCGGCGCTGGCG
>DASROJ010000095.1:0-3514 GCA_035646975.1 Patescibacteria group bacterium | reverse complement strand
CACCATGCTCATCCACCACGACCTGGAATCGAAGCGTGGCTTCCAGACGCGCCAGGCGAGCCGGCGGCGGATAGACCGGCTCGACTCTCTTGACGACCACCGGCAGCGTGATGGTCCCATCGAGGTAAAGAACCTCATCGCCGCCGCCCGGGCCCGTGCCGGATCCAACTCCGGTCCCTGTCCCGGTGCCGGTTCCGGTGCCGGTTCCATGACCGGTGCCGTCACCCGATGTCCCGTTGCCATCTCCCATGGAGGCGTCACCGGAGCCGCCGCCGCTCGCGTCAGCCGCATCGGCGTTCGGATCTCCTGCGGCATGCTGGAGGAGGGTGTCCGACTCGGGGATTTGATCCGGCAGCGACGGTGCCGCGACTTCCGATGGCGTCGGCTCCGCCTGCGACGCAGGGGCCGCATCCCGACGTATCGCCGCACTCGCGCCGGACCGGGCACGATCCGCGGCCTTTGGAGACGAAGCCTGCCGGGCTGAGTCTCCGCCGCCACCGGGCGGATCCATGGACAGGTACAGCGGCTCGATGGGGGCGCGCCATTCACCCTCGGGCAGCGGACCGACCACCAGCACCGAAAGGGCCAGTAGGCCGACCAGTGCCGATCCGTGAAGCGCCATTGAACAGGACGAAGCCTGCAGGATACGCATCGAACGACCTCCTTCCAGAGGGATCATGGCCAGCCGATCCATCCATAGGACACGCATCGCGGCATGCCGGGCTTGGCGGGCGTTTATCCGGGTGATGGCCCGGAGCGGGCAGGCGCCTATATTGACGGCGATGTCCGATCAACCCTTCAGACGGATTCAGGTCACCGCGCCCTACGGAATCCTCGTTCACGAGATCAGGCTCTCGATGAACGAAGGGCGATGGCAGGCGCGCGTGGTCACGCTGCCGAACCACATCTGGGTCGAGCCGGGGGGGCTGCGTGCCCTGGTGTTCGAGTCGGATTCAGCACAGCAGGCAACGGATCTGGCCGCCGCTTTCATCCAGAGAGACTGCGTGGCGCGCGGTCACAGGGTCACCGACCCGGTGACCGGCGACGACAGACAATCCGCGATCGACACCGCGAGACGGCGACTCGCGCGTCATCCGGTGCGATTCGTTCCCCGGGCAGGCGCCGCGGACAAAACCCGGCAAGCTGCCCGCATCGCCTCGACGGAGAATCTCAGCGAGACCGGGCTGTTCATCGCCACGGAGCGCCCGCTGCCACCCGGTTCCCGCATCCAGATAGACCTGCGGCTGCCTGGACTGGCGCAGCGTCTCGTGGGAGTCGTGGTCTGGACTCGCCCGAACCATTCCGGCGGCCTGCCGACCGGCATGGGTGTGCGTCTGGTCGAACCGTCCTTCTCTTACCGCGCGTTGATTCAGACTTTCGGCTGAGTGGGAAGGGCGATCATTCCGGCAGCAACCCCTCCACCGCCTCGACCATCAGCTTCTGCGTCTGATGGCTCGCGGCCCCGCTCCCCGTGCCTCCCGTGCCTCCGCTGGTTCCGATGTTCCCAAGGGTCAATGTCACGGTGTACTCGCCCGGCTTGACGAAGCGCGGCTGGCCGGACCCCGTCCCTCCATCGCGGTCCGGGTCCTTGTCCGCCTGGAGGTCCCAGACGACCCGGTTGAGGCCCGGCACCCCGGTGCCCGTGAGATGTCTCACGACGCGTCCGCCCGCGTCGGAGATCTCGATGGAGGCCGCCTCGCCGCTGAAGCTCTTCACGTAGTAGTCGATGATCGCGCCAAACGGCGGATTGTCGGCCTTGAAGATTCTCTTGCTTCCCATGCCCCCCTCGGGAAGCCAGTGAAACTCCATGGCGGAGCGGATGCTGAACAGGTGCGATTCACCGGCCAGCACTTCAGCCGAAAGCTCCTCGAGCGCCCGGATGTCGTCCATCACGTAAATGCTGCGGCCGTGCGTGCCGATGATCAGGTCGAAGTCGCGCGGGTGAACCAGGATGTCGTCCACGGCCACGGTGGGCAGGCCGCTGTCGAGCCGCGTCCACCGGGAGCCCCGGTCGAACGAGGCGAAGATCCCGAACTCGGTGCCGGCAAACAGCAGGTTCCGGTTGCGCGGATCTTCGCGCACGACTTTGACGGTGTGCGTGGGTGGGAGGTTCGAGCTGATCGACGACCAGGTCCTGCCGAAATCGGTCGTCACGAACGCGTAGGGAGCGAACTGGTCCATCGTATGGGGATCCACCGCGAGATAGGCCGTGGCCTCGTCGAAGTGGGACGGTTCGATGCGGCTGATCCAGAATCCCTTGACGCTCTTTGGCAGGTTGGCGGTCAGATCGGTCCAGCTCGCCCCGTCGTCCTTGGTGACCCAGGCCTTGCCATCGTCGGTGCCGGCCCACAACAGTCCTTTCTTGAGCGGGGATTCGGCCAGCGTGTAGACGACGCCGTAGTTTTCCGCGCCCGATCCGGTCGTCATGATCTTCTCCGGATCCTGCGCGGAGAGGTCGGGGCTGATCGCCTGCCACTTGTCGCCGCGGTCGGTGAGCCGGAAGACGCGGTTGCCACCCAGGTAAAGCACCCCGGGCGTGTGCGCCGACAGGATGAGCGGGCTGTTCCAGTGGAAACGGAAGGCAGGGGAGCCCTCCTTGGGCGTTGGCTGGATCGGCTTGATCTGCCCCGTCTTGAGATTGAGCCGGTAGGCATCGGCCCCCTGGGACTCGGCGTACACGATGTCGGGATCGGCCGGGTCGATCGCGTTGTAGAAGCCGTCTCCACCGCCGAGAGGCTTCCAGTCGGCGTTGGTGATGCCGTTCTTCGTTCGCGTCGCGCTCGGGCCGATCCAGTTGTTGTTGTCCTGCAATCCGCCGGCGATCCGGTAGGGACGCCCCATGTCCACCGCCAGTCGATAGAACTCGCCTATTGGAAGATTGTTGAAGAAGTCCCAGGTCTTGCTGCGCGAGTAGCTCGCATAGAAGCCGCCGTCGTTGCCGAGCAGCAGGTGATCCGGATTGTTCGGATCGATCCACATCGCGTGATGGTCGACATGCACCATCTTCGCGCCGTCGTCGCGAAAAGTCTGCCCGCCATCGTCGGACACGTGCACGAGAAAGCCCAGGAGGTAGACCCGCTTGTCATCGACAGGGTCGACCCGGATCTGGCTGAAGTAGAAAGACCGCGGAGCCAGCTCGTTGACCCGCTTCCATGAGTCGCCTCCATCGTCGGATCGGAACACGCCGCCCGCCTTGCTCTTGAAATCGAAGATGGGGGCCTGTCCTCCGAGGTCGGATTCCACCACCGCGTAGAGAATCTTCGGGTTAGCCCTGAACACATCGAGACCGATACGGCCGGTCTGGGCCGGCAGCCCACCGGCCAGTTTCTTCCAGGTGCGACCCGCATCGACCGTCTTGTAGATGCCTCCTTCGGGCCCGCCGCTGGTGAAGCTCCAGGGTTTGCGGAGACGGTGGTACATCGCGGCATACAGAACGCTGTGGTTGGATGGATCCATCACCAGATCGACGCCACCGGTCGTGTCGTTGATCTGCAGCGAGGCGGTCCATGTCGCG
>DASROJ010000094.1:0-23455 GCA_035646975.1 Patescibacteria group bacterium | reverse complement strand
CGTGTCCGGTCCTCCAGCCGGGAGGCCACCGCTGAAGAGATGCGACAGGACGACGGCGGCCACCATGAGCGAGAAAGCAGCCGCCACGGGCAGCGCTCCGGGCAAAACGCCGGGCAGAGCGGGTAACGACGGGCTGCCAACAGCCGCGGCGCGGGCGCGCGCCAGACGAAGGATCCGATCCTCGAAAGCGACGCTTTGCGTTGGCGGAGCCGAAATGCGCGCCGCGTCCGACAGCAGGGATCGCAGACGCCGCAGCTTTTCCAGCTCGGCGGTGCAGCCGGCGCATCCGCCCAGATGCCGTTGAAGCGCGGCATCCGTGGACGCGGCGGTCCCGTCGAGCGTTCCGGCAAATCCTCTGCGTGCCTGCCAGCAGAACATCGTCAGCTCCTCGTGTTCTGGCGGACCGATTGCTGAATGCGCGCCGGCTCGCCGTCCCACGTCTTCGGCTTCAGGTACGGCTCCAGCCGCTTGAGCATCATTCTTCGCGCGCGCATCACCCGGGACTTCACGGTGGACTCGGGACAATCGAGGATGTTTGCGATTTCGTCGAACGTCAAGCCTTCCATGTCCTTCATCACGATCGCGCCCCTGTACTTGGCCGGCAGGGAGGCGACGCACCGTCTGACCGCCGCGCGCCTCTCGCGCCCCAGCATCTCTTCTTCGGCGGAGAGCCCCGAGTCGCGTGGCTCGAACCGCATGGCCGATCCGGTGTCGTCGGCCGCGCCCGCGTCCAGCGATACAGCCGGCTGGCGCCTCTGGCGGCGGATCTCGTTGATGGCCAGGTTGTAGGCGATCCGGTACAGCCAGCTGGTGAAGCTCGCCATCGGGCGGTAGGTGTCCGCGTGCGTGAATACGTTGATGAACGTCTCCTGCGAAACATCGACCGCCTTGTCCGGATCGTTGAGCATCCGCATGGCGAACGACGTGATCGGTTCCCTGAACCGCCGCACCAGCTCCCGGAAGGCGTCTTCGTCGCCCTGCCGGAACAGAAGCATCAGATCCTGCGGGGTCGGGTCCGTCAAGGCGCTTCCTTCTGGTCACTTCTGAAAACGTCGACCAGGGGCTCTTGGTCTCACAAAATACGGTGCCTGGCCGGGCGCATGATAGACCGCGCCGCCCCAAGCCACCACCGGGCTTCCGCGAGGAACCCCTTCTTGACGCGCGCCCGGGGGTGAACTAGAATCCGCGACCTATCTGATTGTGGAATCTAAACTTTTGCCCCTTCGAGGCGCCCACTTCGTGCCAGGACTCAAGCACGCTCTGCTGATCATGGCGCTGCCGGCACTGCTGGCCGCGCAGCCCGTCCAGGCGGCGGTCGGCTCACCCGGATCGTCCACCACGTCAATCGCCTGGCGCGAGTTCGACGCGAAGTCATTCCAGCAGGCCAAGGAACAGAGCAAGCTGGTGCTGCTGTCCATCCAGGCCCCCTGGGGCCACTGGGACCGGCTGATGTCGGACCTGACGTTCGCCGACCCCAGAGTCGTGGCCCTCGTCAACACCAGCTTCGTGCCGATCAAGGTCGACCCGCTCATGCGCCCCGACATCTGGGCCCGGTACGGGATGGGCGGATGGCCGACCACCACCCTGCTGCTGCACACGGGCCAGCCGATGTACTTTCCCGACGCGGCGCGAAAGACCATCAAGGCCGGTGGCACCTATTACGCGACCGAGCCGATGCTTTCCTACCTGCAGGATCTGGCCACCTATTACTCGGCCAACAAGGAAAATGTCGAGAAGGCCGCCGACGAGATCGCCAAGGGAATGCTCGCCCACAAGGACGTGGGGTCGGCGCCGCTCACACCCGATATCCTCGAGGTGACCGTCTCGAAGATCCTCGAGGCGCACGGGGCATGGAATCCCAATCCAGAGGTCAAGAGCTACCGCACGCCGGATGTCGATTCGGCGGAGCTTGCCTACGCCTACTGGATCAAGAAGGGGAATCGCAACGTCCTCGACACCGAGCTGCATCGTCTGGCCGACATGGCTCGCGGTGGCATCCACGACCAGATCGGCGGCGGTTTCCATCGTCTGGCCGCCGACGCCGCCTGGAGAGTGCCGGCTTTCGAAAAGCTGCTCGGCGTGAACGCGGAGGCTCTGCAGACCTATGCCGACGCCTACATGGTGACGGGCAGCAGCCGGTACCGCGACATCGCGGAGGACACGGCCAGGTATGTCCTCGGCACGCTGCGCGACCCGGCCGGATGGTTCTACGCCTACCAGGCGGCCGACTCAAAGCTTGGTGAAGACGGGGACTACTACACCTGGCGGCTGGATGAGGTCAAGACGCTGCTCACAGAAGAAGAGCAGAAGATCATCATTCCCGCGTTCGACATCGGTGACTGGGGCGAGATGGTGAACAGCGCCCCGCGCAACAACGTGCTGTTCCTGTCGGAGGGGCCACAGCTGCTGGCCGAAAGGCTGAAGATGGATCGGGCCAAGGTGACGGAGCTCTTCGAGTCGGGCCGCAGGAAACTGCTCGAAGCCCGTTCGAAGCGGCCCGCTCCCGCCGTGGGCAGAATCCTGGTATCCGACGTCAACGCGGAGATGGCCGCCTCGCTCATCATGTCGGGCGACCTGTTGAAGCGTCCCGAGCTGACCCGCTCCGGGATCGAAGCGCTCGATTTCCTGTGGGGAAAAGTGTACGACCCCAAGTCGGGCCTGGTGGATCATGCCTGGTCCCCGGATTCCGGCAGGGCCGGCCTCGCCGAGTTCTTCACCGACCAGGTGCAGACGGTGCGGGCGCTTCTGGCCGCGTACGAATCCACGGGGGATTCGAGGTATTTCGAAAAAGCCGGCGGGCTCGCCGCGGCCGCGGACAAGTCGTTCGCCGACGCGCTCAACGGGGGCTGGATGGATCGTCTTTACGACGCCGATGCGCCCGGGTTCGTCTCCTGGCCGACCCGGTCGATTCGGGACAACTCGCTGTTCGCCGAATCGCTCGTCCGGATCCGGTACCTGTCGGGGCGCGCCGAGGACGACAAGCTGGTCAAGAGCGCGCGCAAAGGGCTCGAGTCATGGGCCGATGAATTCGGCAGCTACAAGGAGATGTCGGCCCCCTTCGGCCTGGCATCGGACAGGGTCCAGAATCCGCCGCTGGAAGTAATCGTCGTGGGAGACACCACCGTCGGCGAGGGGAAGGATCTCGATGCGCTCGCCAGGTCGCTGTACCAGCCCTGGAAGGTGCTGCGCCACCTGAACGCGAAGACCGGCGCGCAGGAGCTGCAGGCCCGGCAGATGACGGCGCCCGCCAACCCCGCAATCTTCTTCTGCGAGGCGTCGCGCTGCGCCGGTCCGTTCGCCAGGCAGGACAAGCTGCGCGAGAAACTCGATCAGTTCCTCGGGATCAAGCACGCCGCCGCGCCTGCGCAGGACAAGGCGAAGGAGGAAGCGCCGTGAGCCCCGCATCGGCTGAAATCGGCATCATCGGCGGCTCCGGTCTCTACGCCGTGGACTCGATCGAACAACTCGAAGAGTTGAAGATCGACACGCCGTTCGGGCAGCCCTCCGACCACCTCATGGTCGGCAGGATGTCGGGACGCCGGGTGGCCTTCCTGGCCCGTCACGGGCGCGGTCACCGTCTCACGCCCACGGAAATCAATTATCGGGCCAACATCTACGCGATGAAGTCGCTCGGCGTTGAGCGGATCGTCGCGGCCGGCGCGGTGGGCAGCATGAAGGAAGAGATTCGCCCCATGGACATCGTGCTCCCCGATCAGTTCTTCGACAGGACACGGCAGCGCGCCTCCACCTTTTTCGGTGAGGGACTCGTCGCGCATGTGTCGTTCGCGGATCCGATCTGCTCCGAGCTGAGAGGGCGGCTGTCGACGGCGGCACGGGGCGCCAACGCGCGGGTGCACGATGGCGGCACCTACCTGTGCATGGAGGGACCGCAATTCTCCACGCGGGCCGAATCGCACGTCTACCGTTCCTGGGGCGTTTCGGTCATCGGGATGACCAACCTGCAGGAAGCCAAGCTCGCGCGCGAAGCCGAGATCTGCTACGCGACGATGGCCCTGGTGACCGATTACGACTGCTGGCACGTCTCCGAGGAGGCCGTGACCACCGAGATGGTGATCGGCTACCTCAACAGGAACTCGGCGACGGCGCGGCGCGTGATCGCCGACGTGGTTGCGGCGATGCCGGCGGGCCGGAGCTGCGGCTGCGGCAGCGCGCTGGCCGGAGCGATCCTCACCGATCCGAAGAGCGTGCCGGACGCCACACGAAGGAAACTCCAGCTCCTGGTCGGAAAATACCTTTCCTGAGGTCTTCCATGTCGGTCCTGGTCGTCGGCTCGGTGGCGTTCGACAGCATCGAGACCCCCTTCGGGTCGCGGCGTGAAGTGGTGGGCGGCGCGGCAACCTACTTTGCGCTGGCCGCGTCGTACTTCACGCAGGTCCAGGTCGTCGGCGCCGTCGGCACGGACTTCGGCCCCGAGCACATGTCGGTGCTCGAGCGGCGCGGGATCGACCTGCGCGGTCTGGAACGGCTGCCCGGCCGCACGTTCAGGTGGGCGGGCCGCTACTCGTACGATCTGAACTCGCGCGAGACCCTCGACACGCAGCTCGGCGTGTTCGAGCGGTTCAACCCGCGGATTCCCGGCCCGTACAGCGACCCGGGATTCCTCTTTCTCGGCAATATCGATCCCGACCTGCAGCTCGGCGTGCTCAGACAGGTGAAGCGGCCGAGGCTGGTGGGATGCGACACCATGAACTTCTGGATCGAAGGCAAGCTCGACGCGCTGAAGCGGACGCTGGCCGAAGTGGACATGCTAGTCATCAACGACAGCGAGGCCCGCGAGCTGGCGCACGAACCCAACCTGGTCAAGGCGGCCGCGGCGATCCGGTCGATGGGCCCGCGCACCCTGATCGTGAAGCGCGGGGAGTTCGGCGCCGCCGCGTTCGGCGCCGAAAGCCCGTTCGCTGTGCCGGCGCTCCTGCTCGACTCGGTGAGCGACCCCACCGGCGCGGGCGACTCGTTCGCCGGCGGCATGATGGGGTACCTCGCCTCCCGCTCGGGCGAGGAGCCCCATGGAGCGATGACCGATGCAACGCTGCGCCGCGCCATCGCCATGGGCAGCGTGATGGCCTCGTTCACGGTGCAGTCGTTCGGAGTCGAAGGTCTGCTGGATCTCCCCAGCTCGCTGATCGATCAACGGTACGACGAGTTCCGCAGACTCTCGCACATCCAAGAAGGATGACGTGACGGCCACGCTCGCCTCGGTCGCGGTCCTGACCCTGGCGGCAGCGCTGCTCGGTTTCGCTCTCGACCAACAATGGCTGCTGCCTCTGCTCGAGATGCTGCCCGCCTGGGTGTTCATGGTGGCGATGCTGCGTCGCGGGCGCCGGACCATGGCGATCGGTGTCATGGTCTGGTGGGCGCTGTGCCTGGCCCTCGCCACCGTGACGCTCACGCAGTTCTGGCACCAGCGCGCCGAGGCGGTGATATTCAACGGCGCGGCCTATCGTGACGAAATGCAATCGTGGCTGCTCAGCGGTGTCGGCCAGGAGTCGACCCCGTCGCAATTCATTCCCCAGCATCTGCGGCACACGGTCCTGTTCTGCCTCGTCGGTCTGATCTCGGCAGGCTTCCTTTCCGTCCTGATGGGGGCCGTGCTGATGAACTACATGAGTTTCTATGTCGGCGACCTGATCCTCCGTTGCCAGGGTTCCCCCTCGCACGCGCTGGCCCTGACGCTGGCCTGGAATCCCTGGTCGATCGTGCGTGTCGTCTCGTTCATCATCCTGGGCGTCGTGCTGGCCGAGCCGCTGCTGTGCCGGTTCAGCGGGCACTGGCCCACCGCGGGCCGTGGCCGGTGGCTTCTGGCGGCCGCGGGTGGGCTGTTGCTGGACATTCTTCTCAAGACGTTGCTGGCGCCGCACTGGCCCGGGTTGCTCGGCGGGTGTCTCGGTTGACTTGGCCCGGCCCGGTCCGTAGAATTGCCTCATCGGACGCGGAAAGCCTCACGGTTGAGTAGTTTCCAGCAAGGCCTCCAGCAAGGCCTCCAGCAGGAGTTCAGGTGGCTCCACGAGAGGGTGAACCGTCATGCCCAGGATGATCGAAGGAGGGATGCACGCCAAGGGACTGCGCTTCGCCCTGGTGTCCAGCCGCTTCAACGAATTCGTCAGCGAGAAGCTGCTGACGGCCGCCCTGGACTGTCTCGTCCGACACGGTGCGGCCGACTCCGACCTCACGGTGGCCCGGGTGCCGGGGGCCTGGGAGATTTCGATGGTGGCGCGGCGGCTGGCGCTGTCGGGCTCGTACGACGCGGTCATCGCGCTGGGGGTTCTCATCCGTGGAGAGACCGCGCATTTCGATCTGATCGCCGCGCAGGTGTCGCGCGGTCTGGCCGGCGCCGCGGAGGAAAGCGGTGTGCCGGTGATCTTCGGCGTCCTGACCGCCGAGAACCCGGAGCAGGCGATCGACCGCGCCGGCGGCAAGCAGGGAAACCGGGGATGGGACGCCGCGATGGCCGCCATCGAAACCGCCAATCTGATCAAACAGCTGGGGCCGCGGTGAGCAGGACCACCGGCGAGCGGCGCAGGGGACGCGAATACGCCTTGCAGCTCCTGTTCCAGCTCGACCTGGCGCCGCAGGACACGCAGACGGCGATCGAGCAGTTCTGGCTGGACAAACCGGTCGTGGGCCCGGTGCAGGAATTCGCCGAGCAGATCGTCTGTGGCACGATGCAATGCCGCGACGGGATCGACGCGGTACTCGCCGGCAGCGCGTTCAACTGGCGCGTCAGCCGGATGCCGGTGGTGGACCGCAACATCCTGCGCATGGCGATCTACGAGTTCCTCTTCTTCGCGGCCACGCCCAGGGTGGTCGTCATCGACGAAGCGATAGAGATCGCCAAGAAGTTCGGCAACGAGGAGTCGGCGCCGTTCATCAACGGGATCCTCGACGCCATCCGGATCAAGATCGAGGCGGGGGAGATCGATCTGCCGGCGGATCTCGCCGCGCTCGCCGTGACCTTGCCCGGTCCGAAAACCGTGTGATAACATCCCGCCACGTCGTTGAAATTCCTTCCACACGGAATCACCGCAGGTAACCAGCCGCATGGCCGACTATAACCCGGGTTCCATCGAGCCGAAGTGGCAGAGGATCTGGGACGAGAAGCGCAGCTTCGCCGCGCCCGACTTGCCGGATGGCCGGGGCTTCTACTGCCTCGAGATGCTTCCGTATCCTTCCGGCCGCATCCACATGGGACATGTGCGCAACTACTCCATCGGCGACGTGGTGGCACGATTCAAGAAGATGCGCGGGCTCCAGGTGATGCACCCGATGGGATGGGACTCGTTCGGCATGCCGGCGGAAAACGCTGCGATCCAGCGTGGGCTGCATCCCCGGGAATGGACCGAGTCGAACATCGTCGACATGCGAACCCAGCTGAAGAAGATGGGGTTCGCGTACGACTGGAGCCGGGAGATCGCCAGCCACCGGCCGGACTATTACCGGTGGAACCAGTGGCTCTTCATCCGGATGTTCGAGCGCGGTCTGGCCTATCGAAGCCTCCGGCTGGTCAACTGGTGCCCGCAGTGCGCCACCGTGCTGGCCAACGAGCAGGTCGAGCAGGGCGCCTGCTGGCGCTGCGGCACGCCGGTCGTTCAGAAAAGCCTCGATCAATGGTTCTTCCGGATCAGCCGCTATGCCGACGAGCTGCTGGCGGACCTCGACAGGATGCCCGGATGGCCGGAGAAGGTGCTCACGATGCAGCGCAACTGGATCGGGCGCAGCGAAGGAGCCTTTGTCGATTTCAGGATCGCGGAGCAGCCCGAGGCGGATCCGATCCGGGTGTTCACCACCCGGATCGACACGATCTTCGGCGCCACCTTCCTGGCGTTGGCGCCGGGCCATCCCGTGGTCAGATCGTTGCTCGAAGCCTCCGAGGGGCGTGCTGCGGCCGAGGCTTTCATCGCGGCGGAGCGGGCGGTGCCGGTGGGGGAGCGGCTGTCGGCAGAGCGTGAAAAAACGGGTGTGACCACGGGGCGCCACGCCGTCAATCCCTTCACGGGCGAGAAGATCCCGATTTGGATCGCCAACTTCGTCCTGATGGAGTATGGCACCGGCGCCATCATGGGGGTGCCGGGGCACGACGAGCGCGACGCCGAATTCGCCGGGCGTTATGGCCTGCCGAGTGTCCCCGTGATCGATGCGGAAGGGCGGACCATCGACTCGGGGCGCTTCTCGGGTCTGCCCTGCGAGCGCGCACGCGGCGTGATGACGCAGTGGGCCAACGACAATGGATTCGGCGAGGCGTCAGTTCAGTTTCGACTCAAGGATTGGGGCATCTCGCGCCAGAGGTACTGGGGAACGCCGATTCCGATGATCCACTGCGCCGGTTGCGGCATCGTGCCGGTGCCGGACGCCGATCTGCCGGTGCTGCTTCCCGATGATGTCTCGATCACCGGGGCCGGCGGCAGCCCGCTGGAGAGCAGTCCGAGTTTCGCGAACACCACCTGCCCGAAGTGCAGCTCACCTGCGAGACGCGACACCGACACGATGGACACGTTCGTCGACTCGTCCTGGTATTTCTACCGTTATCTCGACCCGCGCAACGACAAGGCGCCGTTCCGGCCGGAGGTGGCGCGAGGATGGTTTCCGATCGATCTCTACATCGGCGGTATCACCCACGCGATCCTGCACCTGATGTATGCCCGCTTCTTCAGCATGGTGATGCGCGACATCGGTCTGGGCACGCCCGGCGAGCCGGTCGCCAACCTGCTCACGCAGGGGATGGTGCTCAAGGGCGGCACCGCGATGTCGAAGTCCCGGGGAAACGTGGTGGCGCCCGACGAGATGATCGAGAAGTACGGCGCCGACGTCACCCGTCTGTTCGTCCTGTTCGCCGCCCCGCCCGAAAGAGACCTGGAGTGGAGCGAGAGCGGCATCGACGGCCTGCATCGATTTGCGCGCCGGGCCTGGCGGCTCCTCGACGCGCACGCGCCCGCGATTGTCGACGCGCCCGCGCCGTCCGGTTCCGGCGAGATGCGCCGCAGGACGCACCAGACGCTGGCGCGCGTCACCGACGACATCGACCGGCGCCTGCACCTCAACACGGCGATCTCCGCGATCATGGAGCTGGTCAACGCGATCTACCTGTTCGCGCCTCCCGAAGAACCGATCGCCTCGCGCAGCGCCGAAGACCGCGCCGCGCTCAAGGAGGCCCTCGAGACGCTGACGATCTGCCTGGGCCCGTTTGCCCCGCACATGGCGGAGGAAGCCTGGTCGATGCTCGGCGGCGGCGCCCACAGGGGATTGCTGGTCGATCACCGCTGGCCCGAGGCCGATGCGCGGCTGCTCACGCTCGAAGAAGTCACCATCGTCGTGCAGGTCAATGGCAAGGTGCGGGGACGGGTGGAAGTGCCCCAGGGCGCGGCGGAGACACTGGTCATGGAGGCAGTCCGCCGCAACGAGCGGCTCGCCTCGATGGTGTTCGCCGGTGAGAGCGTCCGGGTCGTCAAAACGGTTTTCGTCCCCGACAAGCTGCTCAACGTCGTGGTGGCCCCGTGAGCAGAGCGTGCCGCACCGCGCTGCTGATGGCGGCAGGCGTTGCTCTGGCAGGGGCACTGACCGCGTGCGGCTATCGCCTGGCGGGGAAGAACCAGCTGCTGCCGGCCAGCGTGAAGCTGATCGCCATTCCGCCGTTCGAGAACCAGACACGAAGACCTGAGATCGAGCAGCGGATCACCGAGCACATCACGCAGACCTTCATCCAGCGGGGCGGGTACCGCACCACGGCAGATGAAAAGGTCGCCGACGCGGTGCTCAAGGGTGAGGTCACCGGATACGACATCACGCCGGTCAGCGTCGGGCGCGAGGGGCGCGCCACCCGCTACGAGGTGGTCATCACCGCCACCGTCGAGATGACCAGGGTGCCCGAGGGCCAGGTGCTGTTTCGCAGCAGCCACTTCGTCTTCAAGAAGCAGTACGACGTCTCGGACTCCGGTCTGACCTTCTTCGATCAGGAGATCACCGCCATCGACGAGATCGCGAAGGATTTCGCCGAATCGGTGGTGACCTCGATCCTCGAGGGGTTCTGATGGCGCCGCCGGCTGCCCGCAAGCCACGCAAGCCGGCCGCGCTGGATCCGGTCGAGCTGCTGAAACTCGCCGCTGCCGGCCAGGCGCCGCCGCTGCTGCTGGTGACCGGGCAGGACATCTTTTCCCGCGATGCGATCCTGGAACAGCTGCGCACCGCGCTGGTGGCGGAGGGATTCGAGGGGTTCGATGTCGCGGTGGTGGCCGGCGAGGAGACCACCGGCGACCGGCTGATCAATCTGGCCGAAGCGCTGCCGATGGGAGGCGTGGCCGGCGGGTCGCGCTTCATCCTGGTGCGGCGCGCCGAAAAGCTCAAGGAGCGCGACCTCGAGGCGCTGGAGGGGTACGCGGGTTCGCCGACACCCAGCAGCTGCGTCACGCTGGTGTTCGGGCCGACCAAGGCGACGACGATCACCGGGTTGAAAAAGCTGGCGCCTGTTTTGGATTTCCCCGCTCCGCGTGACTACCAGCTGGCCCGCTGGCTGGAGGCCCAGGCGAAGCGTCTGAAGATCCAGCTCGACGCCGACGGGGCGCGCGCTCTGGCCGAGCTGGCCGGCGAGGACTTCGTCGCGGCGATGTCGGAGCTGGACAGGACGGCGCTCAACGCCAACGGAGCCCGCATCACGCGGCGGATGGTGGAAGAGCAGGCGGGCGCCGGGCGCGACACCAACGTCTTTCACTTCGCCGACGCGTTGCTCGGGGCCGAGCCGGCGCGCGCGGTGAAAATCCTGCGCGATCTCGGCGAGACGGGCGAGAGCGGTTATATGATTCTCGGGATGCTGGAAGGACAGCTTCGCAGGTTCCTCAAGATGAGAGCGGCGATGCGCGAGGGGAGCGAGGGGGGCGGGGGCAGGACGGCCCGCAGCGTGGTGCAGGCGGCCTCGCCGATGCTTCCTCCCGCCATCCAGGCGCGGCTGGCCAGACAGCTCGAATCGTTCGATGAGGATCGGCTGATCGCGGCGTTTCGCGCGGCACGGGTTGCCGACCGCTCCATCAAGAGCCATGGCTCCGGCGCGGAGCTGGCGCACATCGAATCGCTGATCTGGGGCATCGCGGGATTGAATCCAACCTCGGGGGATCGGAAGAAATGAAGCACGAGAAGATCCTCATCCTCGATTTCGGTGGGCAGTACACACAGCTCATCGCGCGCAAGGTCCGCGAGCAGTCGGTCTACTGCGAGATCCTCGCGCCCGAGACGCCCGCCTCCTCGCTGAAGGCGGCCGAGCCGATCGGCATCATCCTTTCGGGCGGCCCCGATTCGGTCTACGCCGCCGGGGCCCCGGCCGCCGACACGGATCTGTTTTCGCTAGGCATCCCGGTGCTGGGCATCTGCTATGGCATGCAGCTGATGGTGCATCGTCTCGGCGGTGAGGTTCGCGGCGGCGGGCGGCGCGAGTACGGGCTGGCGATGGTCGACGTCGTGCGTCAGGGGGACCTGTTCGAAAAGCTCGGCCCCTCCGAGCAGGTCTGGATGAGCCATGGAGACGAGATCCTCGCGCTCCCACGGGGCTTCCACGAGCTGGCGCGCAGCCAGACGGCCCCTTTCTCGGCGGCCGAGGACCCAGAGCGCCGATTGTACGGGATCGCGTTTCATCCCGAGGTGGTCCACACGTCGCATGGCAAGGAGATGCTGCGCAACTTCCTGTTCAGGATCTGCGGGTGCCGGGGCGACTGGACCATGTCGTCGTTTCTCGAGGAGGCCAGCCAGCGCATCCGGAGCCAGGTGGGTGAGACCGGCCGGGTGCTGTGCGGTCTGTCGGGCGGTGTGGACTCGTCGGTGGCCGCCCAGGTCATCCATCGCGCCATCGGCGATCGTCTGATCTGCCTGTTCGTCGACACCGGGCTGCTTCGAAAGGACGAAGCAGCCGAGGTACTGGCGCGGTTCCGGACGAAGTACGGGCTCGAGGTGAGGCACCATGACGCGGCGTCCCGTTTCTTCGACGCGCTGGCCGGTGTGACCGACCCGGAGAAGAAACGCCGGATCATCGGCGAGAACTTCGTCAGGGTCTTCGAGCAGGAGGCCCGCGCGCTGGCATCCGGTGAGCGGAAAATCGCATTTCTCGGACAGGGGACGCTCTACCCCGACCTGATCGAATCCAGGTCGGTCAAAGGGCCTTCGCACACGATCAAGACCCACCACAATGTCGGCGGTCTGCCCGAAAAGATGGACCTCGAGGTCATCGAGCCGCTCAAGGAGCTGTTCAAGGACGAAGTGCGGCAGCTCGGGCTGCAGATGGGGCTCGATCGCGAGCTTGTTTCCCGCCATCCGTTCCCCGGGCCCGGTCTGGCGGTGCGGGTGCTCGGCGAGGTGACCCGCGAGCGTGTGCAGCTGCTCCAGGCGGCCGACGCGATCTTCATCGAGGAGATCCGCGCCGCGGGACTCTACGACAGCATCGCGCAGGCTTTCGCCGTGCTCCTGCCGGTGCGAAGCGTCGGGGTGATGGGTGACGGCCGCACATACGAGAGCGTGCTGGCGCTGAGGGCCGTGGATACCAGCGATTTCATGACGGCCGACTGGTCCCGGCTGCCGCACGAGTTCCTCGCACGCGTGTCCACGCGCATCGTCAACGAGATCCGCGGGATCAACCGTGTCGTGTACGATGTCAGCAGCAAGCCGCCGAGCACCATCGAATGGGAATGAACCGGCAATGAGCGGGATGACCGGCAAGAGCGAAAAGCAGTTCGTCCACCTGCACAATCATTCCCAGTTCTCTCTGCTCGACGGCGCCAGCAAGCTCGAGGACCTTCTCGACAAGGCGGTCGAGTTCGGGATGCCGTCCGTCGCCGTCACCGATCATGGCAACCTGTTCGGCGCGGTGAAGTTCTTCGACATGGCCGTGTCCAAGGGGATACGTCCCATCCTCGGCATGGAAGCCTACATGGCGCCTGGCGATCGGCGCGACAAGACCGCCCAGGCCGAGGGGACGCAGGGAACCCAGAAGAAGCCCTACTACCACCAGATACTTCTCGTGAGCAACGCCCAGGGATACGCGAATCTCGTCAAGCTCTCGTCGCTGGCCTACACGGAAGGCTTCTATTACAAGCCGCGCATCGACAAGCAGCTGCTGGCCGACAACGCCGCCGGTCTGATTGCGACGTCGGCCTGCCTGGGAGGCGAAGTCGCGCAGTTCCTGCTGTCCGGCAACAAGCCGCGCGCCGAGCGCGCCGCCGCTGAGCTGGCGGAGATCATGGGGCGCGACAACTACTACCTCGAAGTGCAGGACCAGGGGCTCGCCGAGGAGAAGATCGTCAACGACGGGCTCATCGAGATTGCCAGGAACCTCAAGCTCCCGCTGGTGGCGACAAACGACTGTCACTTCCTGACACGCGACGATCACTTCGCGCACGATGTCCTGATCTGCATCCAGACCGGCCGCACGGTGAAGGACGCGGGCAGGATGCGTTACACCGACGATCACTACTTCAAGTCTCCCGCGGAAATGTGGAAGGTGTTCGGCCACCTGCCGGAGGCGCTGGAGAACACGCTTTCGATCGCCCAGCGCTGCCACTTCACCCTGGACAAGGGGAGCTACCACCTGCCGCGGTTCCAGGTGCCCGAAGGGTTCGACGAAGAGTCGTACTTCAGGAAGATGGTGCGGGAGGGGTTCGACCAGCGGATGCAACGCTGGAAGGAGATGGAAGCGCGGGGTCTCCTGCGGTTTCCCCTGGAAGACTACGAGAAGCGCCTGAAGGAGGAGCTCGACACGATCGCGATGATGAAGTTTCCCGCCTACTTCCTCATCGTCTGGGACTTCATCAAGTACTCGCGCGAGAACGGCATCCCGGTGGGCCCGGGGCGCGGCTCGGCGGCGGGCAGCCTCGTGGCCTACTCGCTGCGGATCACCGACGTGGATCCGATGCAGTATGGCCTGATCTTCGAGCGGTTTCTCAACCGCGAGCGCGTCAGTCTTCCCGACATCGACATCGACTTCTGCATGAAGGGGCGCCCGCGCGTCATCGAGTACGTCACGGAGAAGTACGGCCGTGACAACGTGGCGCAGATCATCACCTTCGGCACCATGGCGGCGCGCGCCGTGATCCGCGACGCGGGTCGCGGGCTCGACATCCCGTTCGCCGAGGTGGACCGGATCGCCAAGCTGGTCCCGGCCGAGCTGGACGCCACGGTGGAAAAGGCGATGGCCACGGTGCCGCAGCTCAAGGAGGCTTATCAGAACGACGAGAACATCAGGCAGCTCATCGACGTCGCCAGGCGTCTGGAGGGCCTCACGCGTCACGCCTCGACCCACGCGGCGGGGGTTGTCATTTCGCCCCGGCCGATCATCGAGTTCGCGCCGCTGTACCAGGCCAGCGCGGGGGAGCGCACGACGCAGTTCGCCATGGGCGACATCGAGCGGATCGGGTTGCTCAAGATGGACTTTCTCGGGTTGCGCACCCTCACGCTCATCCAGGACGTTCTCGATCATCTCGGCAGCGAGCGCGGCATCCAGCTCGACATCGACGCGTTGCCCCTCGACGACCCCGAGACCCTCAGGCTGTTCTGCGAGGCGCGCACCAGCGGCATCTTCCAGTTCGAGTCCTCGGGGATGCAGGACATCCTGCGCAAGCTGAAGCCCGAACGGTTCGAGGATTTGATCGCTCTGAACGCGCTGTACCGCCCGGGGCCGATCAAGGGCGGGCTGATCGACGACTTCATCAAGCGCCGCCACGGCAAGATCAAGGTGAGCTATCTGCACCCGATCCTGGAAGAGACGCTGAAAGAGACCTATGGCGTCATCGTCTACCAGGAGCAGGTCATGCAGATCGCGTCGCGGGTGGCCGGCTACACGCTGGGCGAGGCGGACAACCTGCGCCGCGCCATGGGCAAGAAGAAAAAAGAGGTCATGGCGGCGGAGCGGGAGAAGTTCCTGCACGGGGCGCGCGAGCGGAAGATCCCCGAGCGAACCGCCAACGAGATCTTCGACCTGATGGAGCATTTCGCCGGATACGGATTCAACAAGTCGCACAGCTGCGCCTACGCGCTGGTGGCCTACCAGACGGCCTACCTGAAGGCGCACTACCCGCAGCACTTCATGGCGGCGCTGCTCACCACGGAGATGGAGAGCACCGACGACATCGTGAAATACATCGGCGAATGCCGCGAGATGGGCATCGCGGTGCTTCCGCCCGACGTGAACCAGAGCCGTCTGGAGTTCTCGGTGCAGGACGACAAGGTGCGGTTCGGGCTGGCCGCCGTGAAGAACGTCGGCGACGCGGCGATCGTTTCGGTGCTCGAGGCCCGCCGGCGTCTGGGCCGGTTTCGCAGCCTGCACGAGTTCTGCGAGAACATCGACATGCGGCTGGCGAACAAGCGCGTGGTCGAGTCGCTGGTCAAGGCGGGGGCGTTCGACTCGCTGGGCGCCGGCCGATCCAGGCTGTTCGCCGCTGTGGACGCGGTGCTCGAATCCGCCGCGCGCCGGGTGCGCGAGAAGGAGAGCGGGCAGAGCACGCTGTTCGGAATGATGACGGAAGGGGTCGGGTCGGGCGACAGCTCCACGCGGCACGACGCGTTGCCGGATGTTCCGGACTGGACGGAGCGTGAGACCCTGGCGGCCGAAAAGGAAACGCTGGGATTCTACGTCACGGGGCACCCGCTGGTGCCCTACGCCGAGGAGCTGGCGGAGTTCTGCACCCACACCACCTCGACGCTTTCGGCCGCCGCCGCCGGAGCGGAGGTGACCGTAGGGGGCATCGTCACGGCGCTGAAGCGCAAGAAGACAAAGAAGGGCGACTGGATGGCCACCTTCAGCCTCGAGGATCTCGAGGGCTCCATCGAGGTCATCGTCTTTCCGGACTTGTACGGCCGGATCATGTCGCGTCTGGTCGAGGACACCCCCGTCCTGGTGGGGGGCAAGGCGGAGATCGAGGACAGGCCGAGAATCCTCGCCACCACGCTGAACACGCTGCAGCAGGCACGCGAGGGCAGGACCGCCGGTGTCGCCATCACGCTGGTGACCACCGGGCTGACCGACGACACGATCCAGCAGCTCCGGGCGGCGTTGAGCGAGCACAAGGGGGGGGTGCCGCTCTACTTCGAGCTCTGCCGTCCGGGCGGCTTCACGGTCACGCTGAAGGCCGACCCCGGAGAGTTCGGCGCCAACCCCGGCAGGGACCTCAAGGCCTCGGTGGAGTCGATCCTCGGCAAGGGGGCGGTGCAGTACCGCCAGCGGGTCGCCCGGACCACGTAAAGCTGCTAAACCGTTGACGCGCCATGACTCCCTGCGTATACTCCCACCTTCCCAAAACGGACATGACCTGACTCGGAGGGTTTGCATGGCGGAGGTTGTCAATGGCCAACAGCGGTAAGCGTCTCTTCACCTCGGAGTCGGTCACCGAGGGACACCCGGACAAGATTGCCGACCAGATATCCGACTCGATCGTCGATGCCATCCTCAAGGACGACCCGGCCGGCCGTGTCGCCTGCGAGTGCCTGCTGACCACCGGTCTGGCCCTCATCGCGGGTGAAATCACCACGCGCACCTACGTGGAGTTCACCGAGATCGTCCGCAATACCATCAGGGGGGTCGGCTACACCGACGCCCGGTACGGATTCGACTATGAGACCTGCTCGGTGCTGTCGGCGATCCGCCCGCAGTCGCCCGACATCGCCATGGGCGTGGACACCGGCGGCGCCGGAGACCAGGGGCTGATGTTCGGTTACGCATGCAACGAGACCGACGAGCTGATGCCGATGCCGATCATGCTCGCGCACAAGCTGGTGCGGCGGCTGTCGGAGGCGCGGCGCCAGGAGATCCTGCCCTGGCTCCGGCCGGACGGCAAGTCGCAGGTGACCATCGAATACCATGGCAACAAGCCGGCGCGCGTCGACGCCGTGGTCATCTCGACCCAGCACGACGAGAAGATCGACACCGATCAGCTGCGCAAGGAAGTGGCCGAGAAGGTCATTCGTCACGTCATCCCGTCCAGCCTGCTGGATGCCAATACGAAGTTCTTCATCAACCCGACCGGGCGCTTCGTCAAGGGCGGTCCGCATGCCGACACCGGGCTGACCGGCCGCAAGCTGATCGTCGACACGTACGGGGGCGTCGGCAGTCACGGCGGAGGCGCCTTCTCGGGCAAGGATCCGTCCAAGGTGGATCGCTCCGCCTCGTACATGGCCCGCTACATCGCCAAGAATATCGTGGCCGCCGGCTTGGCCGATCGCACGGAGGTCCAGATCGCCTACGCCATCGGCGTGCCCGACCCGGTCTCGGTGATGATCGACACCTACGGCACCTCGAAGGTCTCCGAAGAGAAGCTCAGCGAAATCGTCCTGAAGAACTTTCCGCTCAAGCCGCGGGAGATCATCAAGCACCTCGATCTTCTTCGACCGATTTATGCGAAGACAGCGGCGTTCGGGCACTTCGGCCGCACGGAGCCGGAATTCACCTGGGAGAAGACCGACAAGGCCGTGGTGCTCAAGAAGGAGGCGGGGATCTGATGGGTGCTTCGATCAATCACGACGTCAAGGACAAGGGACTGGCGGCCCACGGCAAGCTGCGCATCGAGTGGGCCGACCGGAACATGCCGGTCCTGCGGCAGATTCGCGAGCGATTCATCAAGGAAAAGCCGCTCAAGGGGCAGCGCATGGCCGCCTGCCTGCACGTCACTTCGGAAACCGCCAACCTGATGCGAACGCTCAGGGACGGTGGCGCCGAGGTCGCCCTGTGTGCGAGCAACCCGTTGAGCACCCAGGACGACGTGGCTTCCGCGCTGGTGGTGGAATACGGCATCTCGACTTTCGCCATCAAGGGAGAGGACAACGCGACCTACTACAAGCACATCCTCGCGTCGCTCGAGATCAAACCGACCATCACCATGGACGACGGCGCCGACACCGTGTCGGTTCTTCACTCCGACCGGAAGGATCTCCTCAAAGGCATCATCGGCGGCACGGAGGAGACCACCACGGGCGTCATCCGGCTGCGCAGCATGGCGGCCGATGGGGTGCTGGCCTACCCGATCGTCGCAGTGAACGACGCGATGACCAAGCACATGTTCGACAATCGGTACGGCACGGGTCAGAGCACGCTGGACGGGATCATCCGCGCCACGAACGTGCTCCTGGCCGGGCTCAACGTCGTGGTGGCGGGGTATGGCTGGTGCGGCAAGGGAGTGGCGCAGCGGGCGCGGGGTCTCGGGGCCCACGTCACCGTCACCGAGGTCGACCCGATCCGTGCGCTCGAGGCGATCATGGACGGCTTCCCGGTCAAGCCGATGGCGGAGGTCGCCTCCACCGGTGACGTTTTCATCACGGTGACGGGCAACAAGCACGTCATCCGCGCCGAGCACATCGACATGATGCACGATGGGGCCATCCTGGCGAACTCCGGCCACTTCAACGTGGAGATCGACATCCCGTACATCGAGAGGGTCTCCTCGGGGCGCCGGACTGTCCGTGACTTCGTCGAAGAGTTCAAGATGAAGAACGGCCGGCTCCTCTACCTGCTGGGCGAAGGGCGGTTGATAAACCTGGCGGCCGCCGAGGGGCATCCGGCTTCGGTGATGGACATGTCGTTCGCCAACCAGGCGCTTGCCTCCGAGTACATGGTGAACAACGCCTCGAAGCTCGAGAAACGGGTCTACCCGGTGCCCGAGGAAATCGACCGGGAGATCGCCCGGGTCAAGATCCTCTCGCTGGGCTACCGGGCCGACACGCTCACCGCCGAACAGGTCAAGTACCTCGGCTCCTGGTCTGAAGGAACCTGAACAGGGCCGTGAACCGGACGTGGGGCGGGGATTCCGGGGCAGAAGGGCGAGTCCCGGAGTCCATTTTGCTCTTGTCGCAGAGCCGGGATCACAGTATATGAAGCCGGTAGATTCAGTGTCCCGCTTATTCATCCAAACCCTGGCTTGACTGGTTCGATTTGGCTGTCTTGAGAGGTGGCATGCGGCAAGGCCTGCGGGCGAAGCTGGGGGTACTCCTGCTCGCCCCGACGCTTTTCACCATCATGGGCTTCGGGGTGTCGTCTGCCGCCCCGGTGCCGATTGAAGCGCTCTCGATCGATCCGGCCTGGACCCCAAAGAACACGCCGCCCGCATCCGCTTCCGCGGTCATCCGCGGCATCGGATTCACCCCGTCCACGACGGTCAACTTCGATGGCGTTTCCGCCACGGTGACCTTCGTCGATTCCCGGACCCTTCAGGTCCTGGTGCCGACGTCGACCACGGGCAAGGTGGCGACGGTCAACGTCTCCAACGGCGGGGATACCGACGAAATCTTTCCCTTCATGTACACCGACTCGGTCTGTTACGTGAAGACCACGGGCAACGACAGCGGCAACTGTCTCACGCCGGCTGCGGCCAAGAAGACCATCGGTGGGGCGATTGTGGAGGTCGCGAAGGGCACCTATCCGGGGATGTTCCCCGACATCAGGGTGGCTGCCGGGACGTACAACGAATCGGCGCTGGATATCCTGGGCGGCATCACGATGACGGGGGGATGGGACACCGCCTTCACGCAGCGGAACCCGGACGAGTTCGTCACGGTGATCGACGCCGGGCGGGCGGCCTTCGCCATGAGGTCCGGCGGGCTGGATGCGCGACAGGTCATCGACGGGGTGACCGTCCGCAACGGGATGCGCGAAGGGCTGGGCGGTGGAGCCTTCGTGATCTCGGGCGACAACACCGTGATCAGCAACTCGGTCTTCGTGGGCAATACTTCATCGGCGCGTGGCGGGGCCATCTACGCAACCTTCTCGGCCGCCTATGGCGGCAGACCGGTGCTCAGCAAGAACGTCGTCATCGGCAATCGCTCGTTTTCGGCCAACGCTGGCGGCGGCATCGCGCTCTACCCGCTGTACACGCAGGGCCAGCACATCGATGTGGCCGTGACCGACAACTACATCCTGGGCAACCGTGACTTCGCCAACCGCGGCGGGGGATTCGGGATGTCCAGCGCGAGCGCCTATTCCTACAACGTTCTGAAGGTCGAGCTGGTCGGCAATGTGCTGGGCGGCAACCGGGCCCTGTCGGGTGGTGGCGCCGCGATCCTGGCCCTGGGTGGCTCCGATCGTTTCGATCTGCTGATCGACAACAACCTCTTCTTCGGCAATACGGCCCAGGATGCGGGCGGACTGCTGCTCACGGGCGTCGGCCACATCGCCGGCCGGATCTCCGGCAACACCTTTGCCGGCAACGCCGCGAACGTGGAAGGAGGCGGCGGCATCCGCATTCTTCCCAACCTGACCTTCGAGTCGACGTTCGAGACCAAGAACCTGATCTCGTGGGGCAACATCAACGGCAACCTGAGCGGATCCGCCCTGGCGACCTACTCCGACATCGGCGGTGGCTCGAGTGGCTCCGGCAACATCTCGCTCGACCCTGTTTTCCGCTCGGGTCCGATGGGGGCCTACTACCTCACGCAGGACGCCAATACCATGTCGCCTGCGGTGAACGCCGGCGCCGGCCTGTCGGCTGATTACGCGCAGGACGGCCAGACCACCGATTCGGCCCTGGCGCCCGACACGGGACTCGTCGACATGGGATACCACTACCCGGTGAGCGTCGGCCCGTCCGCAGACCCGATCGCATTCGTCAGGATCGATCCGCAGGAAGGGGACTTCGGCGGTTCGGACTGGGTGCTGGTCCGCGGCAAGGGATTCGATCCCGGGGCGACGGTGTCCTTCGGCGCAGTGCCCGCCACCGATGCGATCTATGTTTCGTCCACACGTCTGCTCGCCAAGCCGGCGGCGCACACACCGGGTCCGGTGGATGTCACGATCACCAATCCCGACCTGACCACGGTGACCGCGACGGGGGGATACTCGTACGTGGACAACCAGCCGCCTGACTGGCCCAGCACGGTCGGGTTGCAGCAGGCGCTCAGCAGGCAGGACTGCCTTCGCAGCGCCGTGCTCACATGGAACCCCGCCGTGGACGCCGCCACGGGGCCGGTGAAATACGAGATTCACCGCGAGGTGTGCACCCCCACGGTCAACGATTTCAAGAACCCGTGCACCAACACCGGCTATTTCTCCACCCCGGTGAACCTGGTGGCGACGACGACGGAGAACTTCTACGTCGATCCGAACTTCCCGACCGGTGGTGGCGACAACAAGTACATCTATCTCGTCCGTGCCCTGGACGGCGTGACACCCGTGCCGAACAAGGAGATGAACTACTCCAAGCGGATCGTCCTGGTCAGCAAGGTCACCGGCGATACGACACCGCCGGCCAACGTGGGCGAGACGCTCGACGTGGCTCAGTCAGGGCTGCTGGACTGGACCGGCGCGGTCGGCGCGCTGACCTACAGGGTCTATCGCCAGACCACGGCCTCCTCCTATGCGACCCCCGCGAGCCTGGTGCCCTTCATCACGTTGACCACCGTCAACAACGATCTGGACACCAACGGCGTGACCGATACGCGCTACACCGATGCGGTGCTTCCGGCCGCCGGGCAGATCTTCTTCTACAAGATCTCGGCGCTCGACATCTGCAACAACGAAACCCGCGCGGAGCTGGGCCCGTAATTCCCCCGACACCCGATCGCATTTCATCTACAATCGGGCGTAGATGACTCGCGCCGCATCCGTCACCCGCAGTGCCGCCTCGCTGCTGACCTCCCGCCTCACCGTGGCGGTGATCGCCCTGGTTTTCCTCGGGGTGAGCACGAGGCTGCTCAGCCTGCAGGAAATGGCGGTCTTCGCCGTCTACAACACGCTGTGCGGGTTGCTGACGGTCGTCTGCAGTCTGGGACTGCTGGCGGCCTGCATCAAGATTCTTCCGGGCATGATGGCGGCCCCGGGCGACTCGGCGGAACGCGGCGAAGCGATCCGTCTGCTGCGTTTGAGCGTGATGGTCTATGTGCTGGGCGCCGCGACGGTGGTGACGGCGATCTGGTTCGCGGCCGAGCCGATCAGCCGGCTGTTGCTGAAGACACCAGACAGGGCGGCCGACGTGCGGGCCGCCGCGCTGACCGCTTTCTGCTACGGGCTGTACGAGGCCAGCCAGCTCCTGCTCTCCGCCCTTCAGCGATTCGGTCGCGTGGGTGGCTACAACGTCGCGGCCGCCCTCATCCAGCGGCTGCTCTCCTTGCTTCTCTTCTTCACCTTCGGGCTCAAGGGGTATCTCGCCGGCTTCGCGCTGGGGTCACTGATCGGCGCGGGGCTCGGCTTCGCGACATTCCTGCCGCTGCTGCGTGGCTCCCGATCATCCGGGAGTTTTCCGCCGGGCCGGACATCGGCAGGATGGATCGCCTGGTCGATGCCGTTTTACGCGGACGGTTACCTTCGCTACCTCTACATGCACGCCGACCAGCTGCTCGTGGGGATTTTCCTTTCCCCGGCCGACCTCTCGATCTACTTCGTCGCGAAACGAAGCATCCAGTATTGCCAGGTGCTGGTTTCGAGCTTCATCGACCCTCTGGGGACGAAGATCGCCGAGCTGCGCGGGAGCGACCCGGCCGCGGTGGCACGCGCGTTTGCCACGTCGTTGAGGTACTTCATCCTGCTGTTCGTTCCGTTCGCGGCGCTGCTTGCCTGCCTCAGCCCGTTCCTGTTGCTGATGATCGGCGGCGCGCGATACGGCAGCGCGGCGGTTCCGCTGGCGCTGCTTTTCCTGTCGCTGCCCTTCTATGCGGTCTTCTCCCACCTGTCGACCTTTTCGTACGCGCTGGGGCAACCTAAGGAGCGGCTGTTGAGCGATCTCGTCTCCGCGCTCGCGCAGACCGGCGCCGTCGTGGCGCTGATGCCGGCTCTGGCGCTCACGGGGCTCGCGCTCGCCCGGGCCGTGGGTTTCGGCGTGGCCGCGCTGTTCACGTGGCGGCGTGTGATCCGGTACCTTCCAGGCGCCGGCAGCCAGGGCAGGCGCGCCCCGTCGGGGGCGTTGCGTGCGGCGCTCCAATCCGCCGGGCCGACGGCGATGATGGCCGTCATGATTCTCCTGCCCCACCGGCTCATCGGTCGGCCGAGCCTGATGCCGCTGTATGCCGTGCCGGCCACGGCCGCCTGCCTGATCGCCTGCCTGGTCATGGTGCTCAACAGCGCGGACAGGAACGCGTTGATGGCGATGATGCCGGGCCAGGGCAGGGCCGCGCGACTGGCCAGGAGAGTTCTCATGATGAGGACGACCGCGAAATGACAAGGGATCGTCGCGTTTCTTCCGCAGCCGGCGCACGACGATTCGTCGGAGTGCTCCTTCTGCTCGTCGTGCTGTGGCTGGGCGCCGGTCTGCACCGGATATCCGGCGGGGCGGCCACGTTGCAGATCAAGACCTGCCTCGCCGGCGGCGCTCCCCGGGTGCTGTCGGAAGGCTGGACGCTCGCGCCACCGATGCTGTGCCGGGTGGTGGTGTTTCCGGCAACGACGGTGGCGGTTCGCGGGCGGTGGGGCGCGAAGGAGGAGTCCGGCGGCAGACTGATCAGAAGCCGCGAGGGTGTCGGCATGCTGGCGGCCGGCACGCTTGCACTTCAACCGGAT
>DASROJ010000093.1:0-7861 GCA_035646975.1 Patescibacteria group bacterium | reverse complement strand
TACGGCGCCGGCGAACTCAAAGCTCGCGTATGTCTTCGCCTACGGCGGCATTGAGTCTGGCACCTTGAGCAATCCGGTGTCGGGATCGGAAGGCACCATCACGCTGACCGACGTGACCACGACCGGACAGAATCTTCGGCTGCTGGGGACCATGCCCTACAACACGGCCGACGAGGTCGTGGAGTCCTCTCCGATGAGCGTCGCCCAGGCCTTCGGCGGGGTGCTGCCTCCATTCTGGGGCGTCGTCATCATCAATCATTCCGGGGCCGCCCTGGCGAGCAGCGGCAACGTGGTCAAGTATCGGCCCGTCTACGCGACGGTGGCCTGACGATGGCGATTGCGGTGTTCTCTCGGCCCGGCGGGCAATCGGCTCCAGCGCGACTACGGAAAATGCACTGGTCTACGCAGGGACTCGTGCTGTGCTGTTTCATGCGGCAGGGCGCGGGCTATTCGATCTACCCGCGGGTGAGCGGGCACAAGTACAACACCGGCGCCCCCGTGAATGGGGCCGCATTGGGGATCTCGTTTACGAACGCGAGCAATAGCAATATCCAGTTGGTGCCATCTCCAGAAGACACGATTATTCCGACGCAGCGCGCGACGGTTCTTATCGTGCTCCACAAGGACGATGCGACGGCCCGCAATAGTGTCGCGTGGGGATCACAGACAGCGACCAGCGGAACACTCATCAACGGCTCGATTCCTTGGGGTGACGGCAAGGTGTACTTCCGATTCGGGGCGAGCGGCAATACGCTCTCTGTGACGCCGACCACGACGGCCGGGACGAATGCGTGGGCGTTCGTCGCGGGCCGGAATGGGATGAGCATTTGGGAGAACGGCGTCCTCCAGGCCAGTTCGGCGAGCGCGGTCACACGAACGAACGGCACCGATGCCTTCATGCTGAACAATGGATCGAGCACGCTGGGCGACAATCAGACCACGCACTTTTTCGCGTTGCTCGATGCGGAATGGACACCGACACAGGTGCTGGAATGGTCCGCGAATCCCTGGATCATGTTTGACACCAAGCCGCTGACGATGGACTTCTCCTCCGGCAGCCCACCGGTGACTGCGAAGATTCCCGTGTTCATGCACCACTATCGCCAACAGGGGATTGCCTAGATGGCGATTGTTCTCAAGCAATCCACTGCCTCGCAGGAGATTCCGCTCGGTCACTTCCTCGACTCGGTCGACGGCAACACCGAGAAGAACGGCCTGACGATCGCCAACACCGACATCAAGCTCTGGAAGATGGGCGCGACCACGCTCGCCAACAAGAACAGCGGCGGCGCGACGAACATCTCCAACGGCGTGTACTACTGCACGCTGGACGCGACCGACACCGATACGCTGGGAGGGTTGGTGATCTTCGTCCACGTCGCGACCGCGCTCGCGGTGAAGGTGGAGTGCGAGGTCGTCACGGCGAATGTGTACGATGCGCTCATCGCGGGGACCGATCTGCTCGATGTGCAGGCGACCCTCACCGGCACGGAACAGAACGGGATCGCCGATGCGCTGCTCAAGCGGGACTGGACCCTCGTGAGCGGCGAAGCGGCGCGCTCGGTCCTGAACGCGCTGCGCTTCCTGCGGAACAAGTGGTCGATCCTCGGGGGGACGCTCACGGTGACCGAGGAGGATGACGCGACCCCGGCGTGGACGGCGGCCGTGACGACCTCGCCCACCGATCCGGTCGACTCTATCGATCCGACATGATCCCCGCGCTGCTGTTTCGCCTCGCGGCGCCCAATCCGCACGGGTTCCTCGCGCAGGTGCCGCTGGAGGTGCTGCTCGCCACCCCCGGGACCGCGCGGGAGGCCCAGCTGGTGCTGGAGGTGCAGCGCGGGGTGCTCGGCACGATGCGCTCGGCGCAGGTGGTCATCGAGGTCCTGCGCACGGCCGGGTGCCAGGTTGCGCCGCCGCCGCCCCAGCCTCCGGGGCCGCTGTGCCCCCCGCTGGGGTCGCCTGCGGCAGTGGACACGGGCTGTATCATCCCTCTGGGAGACTTCTGATGAAACTGCTGCTCGCACACCTGCTGCCGGTCATGGACTGGGTCTGGGCGGCGCTGGGGACGGCGCTGGCGGTGCCCCTGCTCATCAGCGGCCCCGGGGCCCTCTCCTCACAGGTCCTGCGCCTGCTCACGCGCGACAACGAGTGGAGCGGCACCCAGACCTTCGACAACGGCACCCTGCTGCTCGATCAGGCCCTCGCCGCCCCCACCGATGTCACCAACCGTCTCTACAACATCGGGGGCAACATCTTCTGGAATGGCGCGCTGGTCACGACGGCGGCGGGGCTGGGCACGGTGACCTCGGTGGATCTGACCGTGCCGTCGATTCTCACCGTCACTGGCGGGCCCGTCACCAGCGCGGGGACCTTCGCGGTGGATCTGGCGACGCAGGCCGCCAATCAGATCCTGTCCGGCCCACCCACGGGGGCAGACGATGTGCCCACCTTCCGCGGGCTGGTGGACGCGGACATCCCCGATGACATCACGATCAATGGCACCAGTAACGTCACGTGGGCCTCGGTGAACAAGGCGGGGAGCTCGCTGGCGGATCTCGCCACCAAGGATGCCTCCGTGCTGAGCGGCCTGCTCGCGCTGGTGCGCATCACCGATACGGGCACCGCCGGGCAGCCCCTGCAGAGTAGTGGCGGCGCCGGCCCGCAGTACGCCGCGCTGAATCTCTCCACGGCGACCAACACCTCCGGCACGCTCCCGGCCGCGCGAATGCCCGCGATTACCGGCGATGCGACCTCCTCAGCCGGCACGGTCGCGCTCACCCTCGCCAACAGCGGCGTGGCCGCGGCGACCTACGGCTCGGCGAGTGCGGTGCCGGTGCTCACGATCGACGCCAAGGGACGGGTCACAGCAGCGACGACGGCCTCGCTCACGGGCACCTTCCTGCCGAGTCTCATCTTCGGCGCGGCGCGCGGAGCCGCCCTCATCGGCAACGCGACGCCGCAGTTCGCCGTGCTGACGCCCACCGTGACGGGATCGATCCTGCGCTTCGACGGGACCGACACCAGTTGGTCCACCGATGGCTCAGGCCTGACTGCGCTCAACGCGACGCAGCTCACGACCGGCGTCGCGGCGGTCGCGCGCGGAGGACTCGGGCAGGGGGCGTCGCCGACCGATGGCCAGATCCCAATCGGCAAGACGGCGGATGGCAGCTACCTGCCCGCGACCCTCACCGGCACCGCGAATCAGGTCACGGTCACCAACGGCGCGAACAGCATCACCCTCTCGCTGCCCCAGAGCATCGCGACGGCCAGCGCGCCCCAGTTCGCGCGTATCGGCGCGGGCACCGGGCCGGATGCGGTGGCCCCAATCTATGCCTTCGGCCCTATCAAGCGGCGCATCGTGTCCAATGGGAGCAGCGGCGCGGCCTTCAGTCTGGACCTCTCCACGGCCGACGAGCACCAGCTCACGCTCACGGCGGCGCCCTGCGTGCTGACGCTGAACAACCCCATCGCGGGCGCGATCTATCGCCTCTACCTGCTGCAGGATGGCACCGGGAATCGCACGGTGACGTGGCCCGCGGCCGTGAAGTGGACCGCCGGCACCGCCCCCACGCTGACCACGACCGCGTCGAAGACGGACCTGATCACCTTGGTCTATGACGGGACGAGTTACTTCGGATCGTCGAGCCTCAATTACTGATGGCTGCTCCAACGCTGTATAACCGGGTCGATCTCCGACTGCGCCTCATGGACCGCGTCGAAAGTGTCCCGTTCTGGACCTCGGAGGACGCGAACGATGCGCTCAACGAGGCGCTCTGGCTGTGGAACCTGCTGACTGGGCAGTGGCGCACCTCGCTCACGTTGCCGGCGATTGCCGCCACGTGGGACTACGCGCTGGAAGAGACCTTGGTGTTCGGCGCGCGGGTGAGCTACGCCGGGCAGCCGCTGGACGTCACCTCGCTGTGGGAGCTGGAGCAGGGCCGGCCAGGCTGGCGCGCGGAGACCACGGCCTCAGGCGGCGATGTCCCCACCAAGCCGCTCCTCTGGGCGCCGGTGAGCCTGCTCTACATCCACGTCTGGCCCGCGGTCGCCACGACCACTGGGGAGTTCCTCGTCGAAGGGGTCTCCGCGACGCCGGTGCTCCTGACCGATAACCAGACGGTGGATCTCACCGAGGATCTGCTCTCGACGATCCTCGATGGTGCGCTGCACCTGCTCGCGTTTGCCGAGGGTGGCGACCGCTTCACGGCGACGATGCCGCACTGGATGGCGTTCCTGCAGTCGGCGCTCACGCACAACGGGCAGCTGAAGCAGAGTCTGATCTTCCGGCGCTACCTGGGGCTCGATCGCGGGCGTGACTTCCGTCCGACCAAGGGGGCGCCGACGATGTCGCTTGGGGCGCAGCCGCAGGGAGTGTAATGTCCTCCATCTCCGATCAGGCCCTGTTCTCCGCGATTCAGCGCAAGCTGGGCGAACCGGCCAACGGCGGCGCGACCTTCTTCTCGCATCACTGGTCAGCGGACGAGCTCCTGAGAGTCAGTCAGGATCGCCAGGACGCGCTGCTCCGCGAGACCCACCTGCAGATTGGCCTCGCCACACCGATTGACGAAGTGGTGGATCAGGCGGACTACGATCTGCCCGATGACTGGATCGCCACCGCCTATGTGATCCGCATCCCCGTCACGGGGCGCGCGTACATGCTGGACCTCGCCGACAGCTTCGATGCGGACATGGGCGACCACACGTGGCAGGCGAGTAGCGGCATCCCGCGCACCTGCAAGGACGGTGAGGGCGAGACCCGGGTGCTCACGGTCATGCCGGCGCCGGCGATCCCCGGGACGCTGCTGGTCTACTACGTGCCCCGGAGCGCGCGCCTCACCGGGCATGGCGAGGTGCTGACGGTCCCCGATGAACTGGGCCTGCCGGTGCTGCAATACGGCATCCTCGGCGATCTGCTCGGCAAGCTCGGACGGGGCGGCGATCCCGCTCGCGCGGCCTACTGTCAGGTGCGCTGGCAGCTCGGGATTGAAGTGACGAGCATTCTGCTGAAGGGGCTGGCGTAATGCCTGAACAAGGATCTCGCCGGGGCGTCCCGATCACTTCCGCGACCTTCGAAGCCCCCTTCGAAACGCCGGGCGTACGCTTCGGCCTCAAGGGACTCGACCTCAAGAACGCCAGCGACATCACGCCGCCGGACGCCTATCGGCTGCTGACCAACGCTACGCACGATGTGAACGGGCAGATCACCGCGCGCCCGGGCCTCGTCGACCTCACCGGACACACCGACGACATCCACTCGGTGCGGCGGCTGAACGACCCGGACTCGGCGACCTTCACGCGCATCTGGGGCGTGGGGACCTCGGTGGGGTTCGGACAGGCTGCGATCACCGAGACCGAGGCGGGCTTCTCGGGCCAGCCACTCTGTCTGGTGCCCTATCGTCCCCCGCTGTCAGGCGAGCCGTGGATGTTCATCACCGACCAGAACAAGGGCCGGAAGATGCGCGCCGATGGCCTGACGCTGCCCATCAGCCTCGCGGCGCCCACGATTGCCGCCTCCCCGTCCGTCGCGGCGCAGGAGATCACCCGCATCTGCGACTTCGGCCCTGAGGATGCCTCTGATGGTGCGGCGTGGACCAAGAATGCGGGCTTCGATTTCTCCGACCCGCCCAACGAGACGGCGATCCCCGAGGCGCAGGATTTCGGCGGCCGAGATGGGGGCGAGGTCCACTTCCTCGCGCAGCCCTCGACGACCAACGCGGTGGCCGAGGCCGGCAAGGGGTACTGGAGCTACTGGGGGCTGCCCAAGACGCTGAACCTGAATGTCGTGGGCGCGCAGATCGCGAGTGACGAGGACCTGATCCACATCTGGACCAAGTTCAGCCACCCCGATCTCACCGCCGAGTTCCGCGTCTACTTCGTCGTGAGTGAGACCTTCGACCCGTCTGTGCTCCCCGGCACCAGCTTCGTCGAGGGCACCAACGGCGACTTCTACATGAAGACGTGGCGGCAGAACGACTTCTCGCTGTTCCTGCAGTCGCAGGCCTCGCAGATCGACACCGCCGAGGTCTCGCGCGTGCGGGCAGTTAGGGATCAGGATCTGAAGAACCGCGCGATCGACGACACTCGGGAGAGTTGGGAGATTCGCCGTGCGGAGCGGGACCCGGCGCGAACCATCAGCCTCCAGACGGGCGCGGGCCGCGAGGAGTGGGTCGAGTTCGGCGTTATCGGCACCCCGGTCAGGCGCGGCGACTTTCAGCGCACGGGCAGCACCGAGGGGCGCGATTGGTCGACGGTCACCGGGATCGTCATCTACCTGCAGACGGTGAATGGCACGGGCGGCCCGACTGGCGTGACGCTGGACCAGTGCTACCTCACCGGCGGCTTCGGCCCTGACACCTCGGAGCCCGGCGCGCAGCAGTACGACTATCGCTTCACCGACTTCGATCCGCGCACCGGCGATGAGAGCAACCCCTCGCCCGAGCAGGCGGCCGGGACCTTTGTCGACTCGCTCCGGCAGCAGATCACCGTGGCGGTCACCCCCAATGGCGATGACGCGATCCGCCAGCGCATCTACCGCCGCGGGGGATCGCTCACCGCCGACTGGTACTTCTGCGGCGAGAACGAGGCCGATGGGGATCCGTTCGTCGATCAACTCACGGATGCGGCCGTGGAAGCGGCGGGCACGGTGGAGCTCGACAACGACGCCTTCGTCACCTCCATCACCGATGGGGGCGATGCGATCCTCGGCGAGCCGTGTCCGATCCTGTTCGGCCCCTGCCAGGATCTGCTGTTCGCCACAGGCGATGTGAACCGCCCCGGCGATGTCTACTACTGCAAGCCGGGGCAGCCGGGGAGCTGGCCCGCGGCGAATCACGTGGAGGTGACCGCGCCCAGTGAGCCGCTGATGAACGGCGGGGTGTTCGGCACGCAGGCGTTTGTGTTCAGTCAGGAGCGCGGGTACCTGCTCTATCCCAACCTCTCCACGGCGGCCACCGCAGTGACGGCGGTCCCGACAGAATGTCGAAAGGGGCTGGTCGCGCGCTACGCGATGGCGATTGGCCACGGCGCGGTCTGGTTCGGCGCGGAGGACGGCATCTATCGCACCAATGGCGGCCCGGCCGATCCCATCAGCGACGATCTGCGCCCGCTGTTCCACGGCCAGAATGTCGAGGGGTATCAGGCGATCGATCTGTCGACCTCAGCGCTGCGCTTCTTCCGCCTCGCGATCCACGACTTCGATCTCATCGTCCTCTACAAGGGGCTCGACGGCAATCTGCACGAGTTGCGCTACTCCATCCTCTACCAGTTCTGGCGGCCGATTGAGCGCAGCGGCGGCATCGATCTGCAGGTGGCCTACTCCGATGAGGGCTCCACCGCGCTCCTCTACGGCGGCTGGACCGTGGAGCGTGCCTACACCGAGGGCGGGACGTCTGACGCGGGCAACCCCATCGCCGTGTCCATCCGCACCGGCTACACCGACTTCGGTCGGCCGCGCGAGGACAAGCGACTGGGGGACCTGTATCTGGATTGCGATCCGCAGGGCGCCGATCTCACCGTCACCACGCTGCTCAACACCGGGTCGGTGACCAACGTGGGTGGTGTGCTCAGCGGGGCGGCTGGCCGTGACCGCTATCTCATCGACCCGTTCGGCACCACGCCGCAGCAGGCGCGCACCGCGGCGCTGCAGATCGCGTGGACGACCGCTGGGGCCTCGCCGATCCTCTACCAGTGGGGCGTGAGCATCATCCCGCAGCCGGAGGTCACCCTCAGCCGCGTCACGCAGTGGGAGGATCTCTCGCATCCTGACGAGGTCTACCTCACCGGCGTCACCCTCGACGTCGAAACGAACACGGGCACCAAGTCCTTCTTCGTCGAGTACGACACCGCCGAGACGCCGCAC
>DASROJ010000092.1:0-7936 GCA_035646975.1 Patescibacteria group bacterium | reverse complement strand
CACGAAAGACCTGCGACGGGTTCGATTCGCCGGGGCGGCGTCGGTGCCGACGCGGCCGGTTACCTCCGGGTACGCACCCACTCCACGTAGGCTCGAAGCTTTTCGATCTCGGGGTCGGTCAGAAGGCCCTCGAACGCCGGCATCCTGATCGCCTGCGCGTCGAGGAAATGGGCAGCCGCCGGATTGTCCCGGAACCGGCGTGTCTCCCCATGGGCCACCCACTCGCGAAACTCCTCCGGGCTGGCGACCAGCTCGCGGTAGTCCTCCGAATCCCACGGAGGAACGAATCCCTTGAATGAGCCCGGGTTTCTCAGCAGCCCGCGCCCCTCGGGGCCGTGACAGCCGAAGCAGCCGTGCTCGACGGCGAGCGAGCGCCCCTCCGCGGCCGGTCCTTCCGGCGCCGCGATGGCGCCTGAAACCGATTGGACGTACGCCACCAGGTCGTCGAGATCCCCCGCGCTCATCCGTCCCCGGAACGGGGGCATCGAGATCAGCTGACGCCCGCGGCGCCGCATGTCGGCTTCATCCGCGAGCAGCCTTCGTGGAACTCCATCGAGGATCCATTCCCGGATCTCATCGGGCGACTCGTTGTACATCATGTAGTTGCCCCCCACCCAGGAGGGGACGTCACCCGGTTTCGACCGGGGGTTCGGCACACCGGCCACGCCACCGGGACCATGACAACTGAAACAGCCCATTCGTTCGGCCACCCCGGCCCCGCGCAGGACGGGCGAGGCGGCGCGCGCCCGCTCCGGGTTCCGAAACCAGATCAGACCCAGCGCGAGCGCTTCGCCGGATGCAATGAGCAGCAGCAACCCTGCCAGCAGCAGCGCACGCGATCGCATGCGATCGACGATGGCCATTTCGGCGACTCCCGTGACCCGGGACTACTTCGCGGGGACCGGGGTGACCTTCTCCACCGCGAACAGCTTGGCTCCCCCTCTTTCGAACCATTGCCCTTCGAGGCTCACCTTCCGGCCGGCGTACGGCGTCAGCATCTCGTTGGGGCTCTCCATGTCCTCCTTGCTCGACAGCCAGACGACCTTGCCGTCGTCGGTGAGCAGCGCGAGCGGGATACCCGCCTTGGCGCAGCCGGCGGCGCACTTCGCGTGGTCGACGCCCTTCGCCCCGCTCTTGATATAGCAGGCCGAGTCGATGACCTCGCCGCTGAGGGTCGCCTTTTCTCCAGCCGCCAGCAGCAGACCACCGGCAAGAAGGGACACCGCGAGAACTGCAGTCAATGCCGAACGCGTCTTCATCGCTTCCTCCACTCTCAGGTTGATGGGTCCTCGCTCCGTGAATCCGAACGTAACGTCAGGATGAACGCGTCGAAAGGCTCATGGTATTCCCTGCGCGTGTCAGCGCCGCCCCCCCCCCGGGACCGCTCAGGACGCTGCCGCGATGACCGACAGGACGCTCGGGTAGCTCAGCGCGACCAGCAGAAAAGAGCCGAGCGTGATGATGACCCCGAGCATCGCCACGACGCCCCATGCGCCGCTGCCCGCCCGTCGCGCGGACTGGGAATCCGTGAGAAGCGTTCCCATGAGCGCCCCGGTGATCAGACCGCCAAGATGCGCCGCGTTGTCGATCTGGAATCCGGGCAGCAGGAACCCCATGGCCAGCCCGTAGACCGCCCACTGGACCATCTGGCCGCGTATCCCCTCGCCGACGCTTCCGCCGCGGCGCCATCCCCACACCGCGGCCAGACCGATCAAGCCGAAGATCGAGCCGGAGGCGCCCACGCTGAAGGCTCCGCTGCCAAGATGCCAGAGAAGGCTTGCGAGACCGGCCCCCACCCCCGTGAGGAGGTAGACCAGGTAGAACTTCGATGCGCCGTAGATGTCCTCGATCAACGGCCCGACCGAGAGCAGCGCCCACGAGTTCATCAGGATGTGTAGCAGGCCGCCGTGGAGAAACGCGTAGGTCACCAGCCGCCAGTACTCACCGTGGATGGTGAACCAGGGACTGTTCGCCCCCAGAAGGATGAGGGCGGCACCCCAGGCGCCGTCCCGGGCGCCCGGTGGAAGACCGCCGTTCAGGAGCCGCGTGTAGACCAGGTTGCTGAGCCCGTAAAGAGCCAGGTTGATCGTGAGGATGATGGAAGTCGCCGAGACGAACCCGGGCATCATGTTCTCGATCACGCGCGCGACGCCATGCGTCACGGGTCGCCCCGGCTCCTCGCCGCACTCAGGACACTTCCGGGCATCGCTCGGTATCAACGCGCGGCAGCCGGTGCACATCCGCGTGCGCGTGCCCGCGCTGCGACGCGCGTTGTCCAGCACCGAGGCGGCATCATCGACGCGTTTGAGCGACTTCAAGCGCATCCATTGCCAGCGCGTGGACAATCTCCTGCCGAGGCGTTGCAGGTCGGCGATGAGCGCCTTGGTGTCGTCGATGATCCAGCGCAGCATGGCGGGCATTATATATAATCGGCGTCGATGCTCACCGTCGGCGCCACGCTGCTCGTCCTTCTGTTGACGACGTTTCCCGCCGCTTCACGTACCGCGATGACCTCGCCGAGCTCCGCCGAAGTCAACGTGGTCCTGCTCCCCGATCCCGGCGGTGCTCCCGCCGGCGCGCCCGGCGTGCCCGGAAGGGTAGAGGTCCGGGTCGTCGTCTACAGCGGCAGCGCGGATGACCCGCCTGGCAAGGAAGGGGTCGCCTGGCTCACGGCCCGGACGATACAGGGCGAGGCGGCGCAGGGCGGCGGACCGATTGCCACGAGCCTGCGCGCGGCCGTGGGCAAGGACCTGATCGTGTTCAGCGCCGAGTCCTCAAGGGAGAATCTCGAAAGCGTGGTCGCGGCCATCGTCACGTTGACGCTGAAGCCATCGTTCGAGCCCGCGATCATCACGGCCCAGGTGACGCAGCAGAAGGCGGCGATCGATTCCGCGCTGCATGACCCGGTCATCGTTGCGAGGGAGGCGTTCGACTCGTTCGTCTTCCGGGGACATCCCTATGGCCATCCCGTGCTCGGGCTGCTGTCGTCGATCAGCGCTCTCTCGCGAGACGACCTGGTGGCGTTCCACGCGCAGCACTGGCGCAAGGGCAACATCGTGATCGGTCTGGCAGGAAACGTCGCCGAGCCGCTCGGCGCCAGACTGAAGACGGAGCTGGCGGGGCTTGCCGATGGGCAACCGGAGCGCCAGCCCCGCCCGATCCGCTGGCTTCCCGGCCCTCGTGTCCTGGTGGTCCAGTCCGGGACCGCCGTGGCGCTGAGGATCGGCCATGCGCTCAACGTGGCGCGGGCGCATCCCGACTATTACGCGTTGAAGATCGCCGAAGCACGGCTCCAGGGGGCGGGTGAAGGCATCGAGCATTTCGACGCCGGCGTCGAGCAGTTCGATCTCCAGGACACCGACCCGGGAGCGGCCGGTCTGCCCCGCAGACAGCAATCATTCTCGATGACCGTCTCGCCCGTCTCCGATTCGGCCTCCACGGCGAGGCGTTGTCTGAGCCTGCTGAACGACCTGTCGCGCCAGGTCCCCGCGGACGTCTCGTGGCTCGAGCAGGCCAGACGATCCGCGGTAGGTCCCGAGGGTCGCGCCGCCGGCGCCGTGGAGTCAGGGTTGGCGGGGACATTGAACGAATTCCTGTCGAGGACTCCCGGTTTTTCGGAAAGATTCGCCGCCGGGCTCGGGACGGTGGACGCCGACAGATTGAAGAGCGCCCTGCCGCGCGTCCTGTTTCCCGGCCATGTCGCCATCATCGCCGTGGTGCCCGACGGCAACGCATTCATGGACGGGATGCTCACCGGCCCGTCGATCGGCCTGACTCGCGATGATTTCGAGCGGATCGCGCCCGACGCCCTGTTTCGCTGACCGGCAGCGCGCCGGATGACCCGGACTGGAATCGTCCGTGCGGAAAGGATGAGGGCCGCGCTCCCGAATCGTCCAGGTTGGGGGGGAGGATGAACCCGACTATGGGTGGGAAGCGGGTTCAGTCCGGGTGCGCGGCCCTCAATTCGGTTCTCAATACGCGGGGGGCGTCGCCAGGTTTCAGGCCACCCGCCAGTGCAGGCCGCGGAGACTTTCATCCCCCGGCTGCCGCAGAAGCGCCCGGTCCAGCCCGGTAATCCGAAGCAGCTCCCGCGCCTTGCCGATGACCCCGCACAGAACCAGCTGCGCGCCAGCCCTGGCCGCGATGGAGCGGCAGGCCACGAGCTCTCCAAGACCCGCGGCATCCAGGAAACGCACACCGCTGGCGTCTATCTCGATCCGGTGCGCTCCGTCCAGCAACGCCCGGTCCACCGCCTGTCTGAGAGACCCGCTGCCACATCCCGGAGTGATGGCACCCCTGAGCGATATCCTGATTGTCCGGCCGGCCCTTTTGATCCTGATGCCCATTGCCATCGCCCTCCTCTGCGTTGTCCGATTGCCTGTTCGCAGGCAATAACGGAGGGGTGGCGGCATTGGTTCCAAAAAATCTTCGGTCGCGTCCGTGGTGGGCAGTCAGCTCAATGAAAGAGCCGGAGCACCGTGAGCAGCAGCTCCTGGTCGCCCCGGAACTTCTTGATGTCCGAGGCCGCGGCGAAGCCCCAGTCGATGCTCACGAGCAGGTTCGGGCCCAGGATGGTCTGGCCCGAAAGCCCGAAACCTGTAAAGTGTTTGTAACCATCGTCCACGGCCGAGCGATCCTTGACCCTGGCGTGGTCGATGGTGGCATCGAACCGGATCACGCTGCCGAGGTTGAAGGCATACTGGAGCTGCGACTTGGTGCCATTGGAGTAGGCAAAGCCGGTGCCGCCGAATCCCCTCAACCGGTTCGTGAAGAACCCGAAGTCGTACTCGCTGAACCGGTCGAGGTCCGAGCCGCCGAACGCGGTCACCGACCCGTGGATTTTCTGGTTGAACGGGAGAAAGAAATCCTTGGCGACCGTCCCATCGTAGCGGATGTAGGACTTCGCGTCGCCAATCGATTCGGGCGCCGCCGCCGGATTGTTCGAAGCGCAGACCCTTCCCCAGCACTCCCAGTCGCTGCGACGGCTCGCCTCGATCTCACCGACGACGCTCCAGCCCTTGCGGTTGAATTCTCCCTTGAACCCGACCGTGCTGACGTAGGTGTCCACCGGGATGATGAATCGTTTCGTGCCGCGCTTCGTATCCTTGTCCTGGGAAAACCCCTGGAAGGAGAAGTCGGCGTACAGCTTGGCCTTCCAGTAATCGGCGAACGGGAAACCAAGCCCCAGCGTGACGCTCTGGGAGATGACATCGACGTTTCGGTGAGACTTCTCCCGCTGCTGGCTCACCGGGGTGTCGGTGGAAGAAAAACCCTGCACGAACACGTCGATGCTGCCGTCGATCTTTTTCCCAAACAGGGCGGGGTCGCTCAGGTTGCCGAACATCAGCACGCCGGCAAAGAAGATGTTGGTCTGAATCCCCTTGCCGGCCACATCGCGGTTGAAGTAGTTGACTCCGACCAGCGGCAGCGGGAAATCGAGGGAGCGGTTGTAGAAAACGCCGCCCAGGAGGAAAAGGCTGTCCTTGTCCATCTCGTTCTTGACCACGCGACCGCCGTCGGGGGTCTTCTCGAGATACCGGAAGCCGGCAGGCGTGTCGCGCAGTATCTGATGGCTCGAGGCGTACGACTGTTTTCTGAACTCCTCGAATCCCGCGTCGTTGATGACGTAGCCCGTCAGATCCACCTCCCGCGCCATCACCAGGTTGCGCCCCGCGGCGGAAAACACCTGCTGGCCGTCGACGCGGCTCAGCAGCCAGTACTCCAGCCCGTCGGGGCCCCGGACCGGCCGGTACGAGTCCTTCTCGTCGTTGGAGATGATGGGAGGCTTCAGTCCGGTCTGGACCGAGGAGATCTGGACCCGTTCGTAGGATTGCTTGTCGATCCAGACGCGCCCCTTGTACAGGTTCTCGACCGACTCGATCGGGGTGAAGTCGACGGACCAGCAATCGTAGGGCCCGATTTTCTCCTCGCCGACCAGGCGGAACGAATACCGTTTGTCGAGCGAGATGTCGAGCGGCAGCGTCATGACCTTCTCGGGTTGCGGCAGCGGGAACTCCGGCATGCGATCGGAGCGCCACTTGACGCCGTTGACGTAGAACTCCTTCTGCTCGAACTCGCCGCCGACTTTCGGGTCGAACAGGAAATTGTTCAGGACCGTGACGTCGATGGTCGAGCCGCTGCCGATCCTGAAGTGGTAATCCACGCGGGCGTCGGCGCGCATGTTCTGGAGCAACGAGTTCTGGGCCGTCTGCACGGCCTGGTGTCGCGCCAGGATTTCCTCGACCGCGGGCAGACGCGCCTCGGTCACCTGCAGCTTTTCGTCCTGACCGAACCCTGGGGTGGTGAACCGACGGTATTCGAGCACCAGCGGATAGTCGGCCAGCGGAACGGCGGCCCGCGTGAGGCCTGCCTTCTCGTCTTTCTGCCAGGCGCCGAGCTGCGCCGACTCTCCCGCGGCCACGTCCTTGAGCACCGGGTCGGCGAGATCCACCGTGTCGATGGACATGACCGCCTGGGCGCCACGCGTGGTGCCTTCGCCCGCGTCGTACGCGATGAGCACCTTCTTCGCATCGGGGTTGAAAAGCCGGACGGTCTTGACGGTCACCGGCTGCCCCATCGAGGTCTTGATCTCGATGCCACGCCCCGACTCCACCAGAGGCGTGTAACTCGGCAGGAAGCTGGCCCGGATCCGCTGCAGCACCGGCAGCAGAGGCGGCCGCCCCTCCTGGTCGAAGTCGATCCGGAACAGGCTCACGGCGGCTTCCTGCTCGAGTCCCTCGATGTAGCCCCGCAGCAGCCTGCCGCCGGCCTCGGCTCCTCCCCTGACGTCGGTGCCGGCAAGCCAGATCGTCGCACCGGCGTCACGCAGCTGAATCTGCGCCTTGATGGCCGGCAACTCGGTCGCCCCCGCGGCGCCGATCACCCCGGTGATGGCGAGGGTGTCGACGTAGGCCGAGACATCTTCGCCGTACAGCGTCTCGAGATAGGCGGCCGCGCCGGGATTGCCCGCATCGAGGCCCCACATGACGACCCTGGCTCCGGGATCGGCCGACTGGATCATGACCGAGGAGAGCTTGAGCAGGTAGGCCCAGTCCCGGGCAGGCATGTTCCGGATGTCGGTTCCCAGCGCGTAGTTCTCCACCTGATCCTTGTAGCGGCCGGCCAGCGCGCGGAGGAACCCGGTCCATGCATCCACGGCGGCCTGGTCGCGCGTCGACAGGGCGGCATACAGCGGGTTGTCGCCACGCGGGTGCGGAACGACGATGTATCCAGCCTGCGCGTGCGACAGGATGATTTCGTCGGTGACTGACCAATCGTACTGTCCGGCGGTCTTTTCGATCTGCGCCCAGGGAATCCCGACCTCGAGGTAGAGAGGCGAAGGGCCGGGCTCGTCGTTGTGGCCGGGCTGCTCGACCGGAACCGGGGCCGGTTCGCCGGGGCGCGGGTGCGGCGACGGCAGATTGTCGAGATCGATGGCGTAGCCGATGGCATTGATGGGGCCGCGCACCGTTTTCTCGGCGGCCGAGGCCGGAGGCGTTGCCGCGATCGCCGCGAGCCCTGCGAGCCATGCGAGCCCCGAAAGGGCCGTCTTCCATCGGGCATAGCGAATCTTCGGCACGGGCGAAAAGCTAGCAGAGGGATCGGTCCAAGTCCAGTTGACAGTGTCCCGACGCTGCGCCATGATGACCGCGCTTCGTGCAAAGCGCGCTTGCCGCGGGAAGATCGTCGATTCGCCGCTGAAGGATCGGCCGGCACGGGTTGTACTGAACGGGTTCTACTGAATGTTCTGCTGAATAAGGATTCACATTCGATGGACGGCTGCACTGGCAGTCACGGCACGAGGGAAGGCTTGCGAGTCAAGGTCCGGGTGGCGCCCATACCGCCGATGTAGCGTGCGCGCACCCGCCGTCCCGCTCCGCCTCTTCCTCCGCCGCACCGCAATCCGTCTCGAACCAGACACAGCAACGGTGAGTTC
>DASROJ010000091.1:0-3536 GCA_035646975.1 Patescibacteria group bacterium | reverse complement strand
CTGCAGAAAGTCACCGCGGCGCTTCAGGGAAGCCAGCCACTGCCCGAGATTCTTCAAAAGATCCTGGATGGCGTCACCGAAGGCCTCGACGTTGACCGGGCCATTCTCTACCTGTACGACGCCGACCGCAGGGTTCTCAAGGGCGCCCAGGCCGCGCTGCGCCACCCCGCGAAGAGCGGATTCACCCCGCCGCACAATGACACTTCGATGGATTGCCTCCAGGCGCAGGTCACCGGCGTCGAGATCCCGGTTGAAGGCACCGACGAGGTGATGTCCGCGACGGTCCTGCTTCGCAGGCCATTCGTCGCCGACCACCTGACGGGGATCGGCGGCTCCAACGGCGGCGCGCTGCAGATCAGCGGGGCGATCCGCGCCGCTCTGAAGGACCACAGCTTCGTGACGGCGCCATTGCTGGCGCAGGACCGGGTCGTCGGCGTGCTGACCGTGGACAACTTCCGACGAAGCGTTCCGTTTCGCGAGCGGATGCATCTGCTGATGGCCTATGGCGCTCAGGCCGGCCTCGCCATCGAGCGCACCCTGCTGGAAGAAAAGCTGAGGGCCTCCGAGCAGCGATATCGTCAGTTCATCGAGCACTCGCCGGATGGCATCGTGGAGACGACTCTCGATGGCCGGTTCATCTCCTGCAACGACGGAATCCTCAGGCTGCTGGGCTATACGCGCGAGGAGCTGTTCAAGCTGAACGCGCGGGATCTCTACGTCGACGAGTCACGGCGCGACGAGCTGATCGCCCGCAACATGGCTGACGGCAAGGTCGAGGGGATGGTCGTTGCGATTCGCCGGCGCAACGGCGGCACGGCCTATGTCAGCGCCACGAGCCGCCTGCGACACGGGCCCGACGAACCGGTGCTGGAGTGCATCATCCGTGATGTGACCGAGAGGTACGAGGCGGAACGAAGACTTCGCACGCTCACCGATGTCGTGACCTACTCGGCCGACGCGATCGTGAGCGTCGACCCGGGTTGCCGGATCACTTCGTGGAACGTGGGCGCGCAGCTCGTGTTCGGTTACTCCGCCGAGGAGATGACAGGGCAGCCCTACCAGCGGCTCGTGCCCCAGGACAGGCTGGATGAATTCCTGCACATCATCCGCTCGCGCGTTGAAAAGGAAGGCCACCTGGTCGGGTTCGAGACCGAGCGGCTGCACCGGGACGGCAGCAGGATCCCGGTGAGCCTGTCCGTCACGCGCCTGAGGCACAACGGCGGGCCGGATCTCGGGTGGTCCGTGGTGGTGCGCGACATCACCCAGCGCAAGCGGGAGGAACAGCAGCGTCGGCTGCTTTCGAGCATCACGCTGCAGTCGCCGGACGCCATCCTGAGCGTCGATCGAAAGGGAAGGATCACCTCGTGGAACCTCGGCGCGGAAAAAATGTTCGGCTACAGCGCGCCGGAGATTGTCGGACATCCGTGGCTCGAGCTCGCCCCTGCCGAGCGCCAGGCCGACTATCTGATGGTGGCCGGTCCGCAGGCGGCGGGGGAGGCCGCGTCGCCCCCGGGCGAGGGGGTGCGCGCCGAATCGCCGCAGGTCGTCGACACGCTCGCCCGCACCAGAAACGGCGGCAAGCTGCCGGTCAGGCTGTCGGCCTCCGTGCTGAGGGCGGAAAACGGCGACGAAGTCGGCTGGTCGATCATCCTGAGGGACCTCACCGAACAGAAGACACTGGCGGAGATCTCCGAGCGGCTCCAGGAAGAGCTGTACAGCCGCAACCGGCTGGAAGGCATCGTCGGCAACTCGCGCGCGATGGAAGAAGTCCGCGAGCGGATTCGCCGGGTGGCCCGTTTCACCTCCTCGGTGATGCTCGTGGGCGGCAGCGGCACAGGCAAGGAGATCGTCGCCAACGCCATCCACTACAACTCGCCGCGCAGCAGGATGCCTTTCGTCAAGGTCAATTGCGCGGCCATCCCCGAGGACCTGCTGGAAAGCGAGCTGTTCGGCATCGAGAGAAACGTCGCGACCGGCGTGGACGGGCGGATCGGCCGATTCGAGATGTCCAACGGCGGCACGCTCTTCCTCGACGAGATCGGGGACATGAGCCTCGCCACTCAGGCGAAGATTCTCCGGGTGCTCCAGGAGCGGGAGTTCGAGCGCGTGGGCGGCAAGAAACTGATCAAGGTGGACGTGCGGATCATCGCCGCCACCAACAAGGATCTCCAGGCCGAGATCAAGGCCCGTCGATTCAGGGACGACCTGTACTACCGGCTCAACGTCATCGTGATAACACTTCCCCCTCTTGCCGACCGTCGCGAGGACATCGACCCGCTCATCGATCATTTTCTGGCGAAGGTGACGGCGGAGAATCACCTGCCGCGCAGAAAGCTGTCGCTGTCGGCGCGGATGCTCCTGAACGAATACGACTGGCCGGGCAACGTGCGTGAGCTCGAGCACTGCATCGAACGCGCCGTGGTCATGAGCGAGGGGGCCGAAATCGTCGAGGCGGATCTGCCGTCCGGCATCCTGATCTGGAAGGAAACGCGCTCGGGCGATGGCGAGACGGGCGGCGACGGCGCGGCGGTCGCGGGCAGCGGCAACGGCCACCTGGGTGACATCATGCGCCAGGTCGAACGGCGCACCCTGGTGGAGGCGCTCGACCGGAGCGGCTGGGTGCAGGCAAAGGCCGCCCGACTGCTCGGGATCTCCGAGCGCAGCATGTGGTACCGTGTGAAAAAGCTGGGGCTTCGTCCGCCCGAGATCTAACCTCACCAGAACGGTGCCATCTCCACATGCCCGGATACAGCTTCACCGACTACAGCGACACCCTCCTCGATCACTTCGAAAACCCGCGCAACGTCGGATCGGTGACGAATCCCGAGGCGGTGGGCCGCGCCGGCAATCCGGCGTGCGGCGATCGACTCGACCTCTCGCTGCGCGTGCAGGACGGACGCATCGAACAGGCGTTGTTCAGGGCGTCGGGGTGCGGCGCCGCGATCGCTTCGTCGTCGATGACCACGGTGCTGCTGACGGGAAAGACGCTGGCGCAGGCCGCCGGCATCACCAACGCGCAGGTGGCCGCCGCGCTGGGTGGCCTGCCGCCCACGAAGATTCACTGCTCCGTGCTTGCCGAGGACGCCATCCGGGCAGCGCTGGCCGACTACGAGCGCCGTCTCAGGGGCAATCCTCCCGGGCAGGGTGGCGACGCGTGAGCCGTCGCTACGGACAGGTGACCTCGTCGATAGCCGCCGAGCTGGGCTCGATCGTCGGCGTCTCCAACTGCCTCACCGACGCCGACTCGCTCGCAGTCCACGCTCACGATGAGACCGAGGACCTCGTTTTCCTTCCCGAGATCGTGGTGCGCCCCCGGACGACGGATGAAGTCTGCCGCGTCATGAAGGTGGCGGCGCGCGAGCGGATCCCGGTGACGCCCCGCGGCGCGGGCACCGGACTGTCGGGAGGCGCGCTGCCGGTGCGCGGCGGCATTTCCCTGTCGCTGGCGCGGATGGACAGCATTCTCGAGATCGACGTCGACAACCTGATGGCGGTTGTCGAGCCGGGAGTCATCACGGAGGTGCTCCAGAACGAGG
>DASROJ010000090.1:0-4877 GCA_035646975.1 Patescibacteria group bacterium | reverse complement strand
ATGTCGAAGAGTGGTTCCACGGCAACGACTTCGATCTGCCCAAGGAGCGCGCCGCGGCGCTGGAAAGCCGCGTGGAGATGCAGACCGACGGGCTGCTCGAGCTGCTCGAGGCCTCGGGGGCGAAGGCCACCTTCTTCATCCTCGGCTGCGTCGCCGACAGGCATCCCGAACTGGTGCGGCGGATCCACCGCGAAGGACACGAAGTGGCCAGCCACGGCTATGACCACGACCTGGTCTACAACCTGACGCCCGCGGAATTCGAGCGACAGCTGCGGGCCTCCGCCGCGGCGCTCAACGCGGTCACGGGCGAGAAGATCGCGGCCTTCCGGGCCGCCTCCTGGTCCATCACCGAGAAGAATCCCTGGGCGCTCGACGTCCTTCGCGCCTGCGGGCTCACGGTGGACTCGAGCATCTTCCCGCTGCGAACCTGGATGTACGGCGTGAAGAACGCGCGGCTCGACATCCACACGATCGGCGGCGGCAACGGGGCGGTCGGCACGCTCACCGAGTACCCGCCTTCGGCCGTCAGGCTGGGCGGTCTCACCCTGCCGGTTGCCGGCGGCGTCTTCTTCAGACTCCTTCCCTATCCGCTGACAAGGACGATACTGAGGCGGATCAACCGGGCCGGGCGACCGGCCGTGATCTATCTTCACCCGTGGGAGCTGGACCCCGCGCAGCCCAGGCTTCCCGATCTTCCTTCGCACCGCACCTGGTATCACTACTGGGGACTCGACGCGGCGCCGGCAAAGTACGCCAGGCTCCTTAGGGATTTCGAGTTCGGATCGATCCGGCAGCACCGCGAGGCCGCCCGATGAACACGGTGGTGATTCCCGCATTGAACGAAGAGCTGACCGTGGGCGACGTCGTGCGCGGCGTTCGTGGCGCGCTGGCGGCCAGGGGGCTCGACGCGGAGGTGATCGTGGTGGATGGCGGCTCCACGGACGCCACGACCCGGCAGGCGGAGCTGGCGGGAGCGCGCGTCCTGCGCCTGCCCGGGGCCGGCAAGGGGCTCTGCGTGCGCGAAGGGATCGCCGCGGCCCGCGGCGACACGCTGGTGCTGATGGACTCCGATGGACAGGATGTCCCCGCCGAGCTGCCCGCCCTGCTGGGGGCCTACCGCTCCGCGGGCGCCGATTTCGTCAACGGCTCGCGGTTCCTCGGAACCTTTCTCGACCAGGGCATCAGCCCCATCGACCGCTGGGGCAACCGGGCGCTCACGGGTCTCGCCAACCTGCTGTGCGGGTCGCACTTGAGCGACATCAACGCCTCCTATCGGGTCATCCGGCGCGCGGCAATCGAGGGTATCCGCTGGGATTTCACCGAATTCGAGATCGAGTCGGAGATGATCCTCAAGGCCACGCGCGCCGGGCTCCAGGTTCTCGAGGTGCCGGTCACCAGGCAACGTCGGCTCGGAGGCATCCGGAAGTTCCAGAAGGTGCGTCACGGGCTGAGGATTCTGCGTACGATTCTGTCCGTCAGCCTGCTCTGGCGGCCCCCGGCACGCTGACCTGACACAGGGAACAAACGTGACAATCCCCGCCGATCGGCCGAAACTCCTTGACAGCTAACCCTTTGCACGGTATAAGATGACGCACTGGCCCACCTTGTGATAACCCTGCAACTGACAGACAGAGGTGTATCTTGAATCTGATCTCCGAGATATCCACCGGAGCGAAGATCTTCCAGACGCATGTATTCGGCACCAAGCGTCCTCTGGCGATTTCGCTCTCGGTGACGGATCGCTGCAACCAGCGCTGCGAGTATTGCGACATCCCCTTGCGCAACATGCGCGACCTGAGCACCGACCAGCTCGTCAAGATCATCGCCGAGCTGGGGGAGATGGGCTGCGAGCGCCTGGTGATGACCGGCGGCGAGGCCTCCCTGCGGTCGGATATCGGCACCCTCATCGACACCTCCAAGGCCCACGGCATCTACACCAGCATGAACACCAACGGGCTGCTGGCGCGGCGCAAGATCGAGGAGATGGCAAAGCTCGACCTGGCGTTCATCAGCCTCGATGGGCCGAAGGAAATCCACGATCTCCAGCGCAACATGAAGGACGCCTTCGAAAAAGCGCTCGAGGCGATCAAGATTTTTCGCGATCTCGGGGTCAAGGTCTGGACCTTCACCCCCCTGACCAAGGGAGACCTCGCCCACGTCGAGTGGGTGGTGCGCAAGGCCGAAGAGCTGGATTTCTTCTGCGACTTCGGCAACCTCTCCGACCATTATCTCGCGGGCGACCGGCTCGACCCGCTGTATCCCGAAAAAGACGAGCACCGCAAGACGGTCGACTGGCTGCTGAAGGAAAAGCAGCGCAACAAGCACATCGGCGCCTCGGTGGCAACGCTGGAGTTCGTGCGCGACACCTACCGCGTCAACGGTCCGTACGAGAAGTTCCCGCGCTGCTACTCGGGCAAGCTGTTCTGCTACATCGACACCAACGGCGACTGCTACTCCTGTTTCGATCTGCGCGGCAGGCCGAAGGCCCGCGGCGGCAACTGCGTCCGCGATGGCGTGAAAAAGGCGTTCGACGGGCTGCCCGACATGACCGAGGCGCGCTGCCCCGAGTGCTGCTGCAACTCGGCGATCGAGATCAACTACCTGGGCGATCTCAATCCACAGTCCGTCTCCAATATCCTTCGCTGGGTGTAGCGCCGGCCGATGAAGAAGATAGCCGTTGTCCCGATCTACAACGAGAGCAGGAACCTCCAGCGCGTGCTCGACACCTTCAGCGCGCGCATGGACATCACCATCGCGGTGAACGACGGCTCCAAGGACAACTGCTCGGACATCCTCTCCGGCTGGATCGCCTCACAGCCGCACGCCTACGTCATCGACAACGACGTCAACCGGGGCAAGGCCGCCGCCCTGAAGGACGGCTTCGCGCTGGCCTCGCTGCTGCTCGATGACGGGACACTGCGCCCTGAAGACCTGCTCTACACGTTCGACGCGGACGGGCAGCACACGGTGGATTCGATCGACCGGCTCGCCGAGCGTACCGTCGCGGGCAACCTCGACATGCTGCTGACGCGAAGAGATTTCTCGCACTATCCCCGTTTCAAGAAGTTCGGCAACTGGGGCCTGTCGATGTTCGCCTCGGTGCTGGGCGGGTATCGCTACCAGGACGTGGAATGCGGGCTGCGGGTCATCCGGGTGGGCCGCATCGCCGAGCTGCTGTCCTATTACAACGGTTACAAGTACTCGTGCGAGCAGGAGCTCGGGATCATCGCGGCCAGCCTGCGCTACCGGATCGACAACTCGTACCTCGTCGAAGTCCCCTACTACCGCGCGGGCACCAAGGTGCCGGATGGCCTGATCAACATCTCTCTCGGCTTTCTCACCTGGCTGCGGCTGGTGTTCGGGTTGCGGTCTTCGAAGGGCGCGCTGACACGCCGGCTGCACGATCGCAGGATCCTCGCGGGCACCTCCTCGCCGCTCCCCTCGGCGCTGAAGACACCGGGCGGCGTCACCGGCGCGGTGCCAAGCCCCGCCCGCGTGCCGGCCAACCTCGACCACTGACCGACGATGGCCTACGCCGAAGAGTGATCCTCGTACCACTGCGCGATCAAAGGGAAGACTTCGCGCGGAGAGCTGGCTGACAGCAGCAGGTTGGAGTGGGTGTAATCGGTCGAATAGCCCTCGGCCCGACTCAGCCGCACGTACCGCTTGTCCGCCGCGATCGATTTCTCGTAGCCGAACAGGATCGACCTCTCGTCGAGCATCTTGCGCGCCGAGGAGAGCACCAGCAGCGGGAAGTCCATCCGCGAGGCTCCCTGCTCGTAATCCACGCCGCCGCCATCCGAGCGGAAGCGCCCCGACTCCAGCATGTCGCAGAACTGCAGCAACGCGCGTGACGACCCCCAGGGGATGATCGCGTTGGCGAGCAGCGACACCATCAGCTTTCTGTCCCGGATGCCGTAGCGTGGCCCCATGAGGTCCGGCAGCAGCCAGACCAGCGGGCCGAGGATCGGGATCACCAGCGCGGGGGGAACCGCGGGAAACAGCCTCGCGTAGGCGCGGCCCAGCGGAACACGCGCCCGCAGCGTGGCGAACGATGCCGGCGCGTCGGTCAGGACGGCCGACCTGATGGATCGCGTCGTCCCCGGCAGCGCGCAGGCGCCATAGAGGATCATCCCTCCCATGCTGTGGCCGAACCAGTGCACCTGGTCGGCGCCGGTGGCGCGTCGGACATGGTCGATCACCGCGGCAAGATCGCGCTGGATGTAGTCATCGATGTTCCAGTCGAAGCGGCCCCGCACCCCGCTGCCCGGCGTGGACGTCGCGCGCTCCTTCGAGCGCCGGCTGCCGCCATGCCCGCGCAGCTCCATCACCCAGGCGTCGAACCCGCGCTGGCGAAGGAACCGCGCCAGGCTGACCTCCTCGTCGAGGTCCACGTTGAACCGGTTGCTCAGCATGCCGTGGCACAGCACGATCGGCTCGCGCCCCGCCACCAGCGACTGGGGCCGGTACCGGTACAGCGCCAGGTCCCACCCGTCGAGGGTCGCGGCGAAATGGATCTCGTCGGCTGGCGTGGCGAGCAGGTACCGTGGACGAATCATCCGCCAGGCGATGGCGAACAACGCGATCACCGCCAGCACGATGGCCACGGTGGCGGTGACGGCGGCAATCGGCGTGATGGCGGCAATGGGGATGATGGCGCAGATGAGATGTCCGTTGCTCATGCGTGGCGCTCCCGGATCATCTTATACTGTGCGCCCCGGCATCGGTCGATACAGTGCGCCGAGGTCCGCTTCGATCCGAGGAGGTCGTTACGATGCGCAGGGCCGGACTGCTGCTCTGTTCTCTTTGCTTGGTGGTTTGCCCTTGTGCTCCTCGGGCGGCGACTGCCCCCTCCCCCGCCGCCTCACCTGCCGCCG
>DASROJ010000089.1:0-3135 GCA_035646975.1 Patescibacteria group bacterium | reverse complement strand
ACGATCCCTTGATCGCCTGCAGAAGGATTCCCCGATCCCACAGCGATACCTGCCGGGCGTGTCGTGCCATGGGTCTGGTCACCGTTTCCCGGCGGGCGTTGCCGCGTTGTATATCCCGAGTTCGCGGTCGAGCGCGACGTTGAGCTCGAGCACGTTCACCCGGGCGCGGCCCAGGAAGCCGAGCGTCGGTGGCTCGATGTGCCGCGCGAGGAGCTCGCGTACCCGCGACGGCTCGGCGCCGCGCGCGGCGGCCACACGGTTGATCTGAAGCTCGGCCGCGTCCGGGGGAATGTGCGGGTCGAGACCGCCTCCGCTGGCGGTGACCATCTCGGAGGGCACGCGGGAGGCGGGCACTCCTTCGGCCGCGACCAGCGCGTCGAGCCGCTGCCGGACTGCCTTCAGATGTTCGGGATTCGAGGGGCCGTCGTTGGTGCCACCGCTCGACGCGGCGTTGAAGTCGACACCCGAGGGGCGCGGATGAAAGTAGCCCGGCTGGTCGAACCTCTGCGCGATCAGAGTCGATCCCAGCACCTTGCCTTCGGTGCTCCGGATCAGGCTGCCCTCGGCCTGGGCGGGAAAGACAACGCGGCCGACCGCCCAGAGCGCCATCGGATACAGGCCTCCAAACAGCACCATCGTGACCATCGTGAAGAGCAGTCCTCGTTTCACATCCTGAAGCATCGGTTCCTCATCCGGGTGTCAGCTGCTCGGCGATCGGGCCGAGCACGGCCACCGGCATGAACATGAGAAGGCCGAGCACGATGATGACGGCCCCCAGCATGAAGCCGAACAGCGCCGTGTCGGCGCGCAGCGACCCGGCCGTCCCGGGTGCGGACGGCTTTGCGGCGAGGAATCCCGCCAGCGCCAGCGGCGCGATGATCGGGACATACCTGCCGAGCAGCATGACCAGCCCGGTTGCGATGTTCCAGAACGGCGTGTTGTCGCCCAGCCCCTCGAAACCCGATCCGTTGTTCGCGCAGGCCGAGGAAAACTCGTACAGCATCTCGGAAAAACCGTGCGGGCCCGGGTTCTTCAGCCAGCCCAGCGTCGCGCCCGGCTCAACCGTCGTGGACCAGACGCGGCAGGCAATCGCCGTGGCGCCGAGTATGAGCACCGGGTGCAGAAGCAGCGCCAGGCTCGCCAGCTTGATCTCCCTGGCCTCCACCTTCTTGCCGAGAAACTCCGGTGTGCGTCCGATCATCATCCCCGCAACGAACACCGTGATGACGATGTAGATCAGCATGTTGATGAATCCGACGCCCACACCGCCGAAGACGCTGTTGAGCCACATGCCGGTCATGGGCACGAGCCCGCCGAGCGGAGTCATCGAATCGTGCATGCTGTTCACCGACCCGTTCGAGGTCACGGTGGTGGAGACGGCCCACAGCGCCGACAGTCCCGCCCCGAAACGGACTTCCTTCCCCTCCATCGAGCCGGTTGTCTGGTCGACGCCCATCGCCCCGATCGCGGGGTTTCCCCTCGACTCCTGCCGGAGAGCCAACCCCAGCAGAGGCAGGTAGAGCGCGAGCATCGTCACGAAGACAACGACCGCGAAGCGCATCCGCTTGAGCATCGCGCCGACCGTCCAGACCATTCCCATCGGAAGGATCAGGATCGACCAGGTCTCCACGAGATTCGTGAGGGGCGTGGGGTTTTCGTACGGATGCGAGGAATTGGAGCCGAAATACCCTCCGCCATTTGTTCCCAGCTGTTTGATGGCCACCACGGGGGCGACCACCCCGCGTGCGATCGTCTGTTGCGCGCCTTCGAGCGTCGTTGCCCGGGCGGCCGCCTCGAGAGTCACGGGGACCCCCTGCCAGATCAGGATCGTGGCCACCAGCAGCGACAGCGGCAGCAGCACCCGGACCGCCGCGCGCGTGCAGTCGACATGGAAGTTCCCCAGGTCGCTCAGGCGGCTACCGCCAAGCGCCCGGATGATCGCGACAAGGGCGGCCATGCCGGTGGCCGCCGTCACGAACTGGAGAAACGTGATGACGAACATCTGCGTGAGATAGGAAAGCCCCGTCTCGCCGCTGTAATGCTGGAGATCGGTGTTGGTGACGAAGCTCGAGGCGGTATTGAAGGCCAGCGTCGGCTCCATGCCGGCGATGCCGTCGGGATTGAGCGGCAGGACCGCCTGGAGCGAGAGGATGGCGAAGGCGGCAAGCCACATCCAGATGTTGGAGACGACAAGGGATTGCGCGTAGGCCTTCCAATCCTGCTTCTGACCGGCATCCACCAGGGACAGCCGCAGCACGAGGCGCTCGACGGGCCCCAGCAACGCGTCGAGCCAGGTCCGCTCGCCCGAGAAGACCTTCGCCATGTAACGTCCGATGGGCAGGCTGGTGGCAAGAGCCAGCAGCAGCGTGAAGCCTACGGCTGTCATCTCCAGCTGCACCGGATTCTCCTCAGAAGCGCTCGGGGTGCAGCATCGCGTAAAACAGATACGCCCCCGCCAGCACGCTCAGGATCAGGAGCAGGGCATTCGAAGTCATTCACGCTCCATCGCAGAACCGGATGAACGCGAGCATCCCGGCGAACATCGCCAGGCCGAGCAGGATCATTCCCGGGAGCATCACGACAGCCTCCATCACGGTCATACGGCGTGGCCTCAAGGCTCGTGCCTGCGAAGGTACTGGCCACGACATAAAAACAGCGTAAAAAGGCCGGCAAGAGTCGATTTCCGCGCCAGGACCTTCCGCGGGCGGGGACCGGGAATGATCAGCTAGGATAAAATGTTATCCGGGGACGCTGACCCTCACCGATGGAGGCTCGATGTCCATTCGACCCGTCAGACGGCTCGTCAAGGCCAGGCCGACTCTCGAAGGCGCCGGCGTGCATCTGCAGCGAGCTTTCGGATTCGGCAACACTTCCGACTTTGACCCATTTCTGCTGCTCGACGACTTCCGCAACGATCGGCCGGAGGATTACCTGGCCGGCTTCCCGTGGCACCCGCACCGCGGCATCGAGACCATCACCTACGTGCTGGCGGGCAAGGTCGAGCATGGCGACAGCATTGGCAACAGCGGCGTCATCGCGGCCGGCGATGTCCAGTGGATGACCGCAGGCAGCGGAATCATCCACCAGGAGATGCCGAAGGGGGATCCTGATGGAAGGATGCACGGATTCCAGCTC
>DASROJ010000088.1:0-9475 GCA_035646975.1 Patescibacteria group bacterium | reverse complement strand
GTCCGTGATCGGGGAGGAGTTGCCCGCGGTAATCGTGCCGCGCAGCTTGTCGAAGTAGGGCTTCAGCTTCGCCAGCGCGGCGAGGGTCTGGCCGGCGCGCGGACCGACATCGTCGTGCACCGGGGTGACATCGCCGCCACGGCCCGGGGCAAAGACAGGTGTCATTTCTTCACGCAACCGCGCCGCGGCCGCGGTGGCCCGCTGGTGACTCTCCAGGGCGAAGCGATCCTGTTCCTCGCGCGTGATGCCGAACTCTGAGGCCAGCACCTCGGCGGTCTGTCCCATGTTCAACCCGCAGAGAGGGTCGGTCAGGCCGGCCTCGATGCCGATGATCGGCTTGAAGTGGCGCGGCCGCAGCCTCGCGTAGGCGGCCAGACGCGCCCCGGTGGACCGGGCCCGCATCGCCGCGAACAGGATGTCCTTGAACTCCTCGGTGAAAAGCAGCGGGATGTTCGACATCGACTCCACGCCGCCCGCCACCACCACTCGGGCCTGGTGGGTGGCCACCAGGTGCGCCGCCTGGCCGATCGCCTCCATGCCGGAGGCGCAGTTGCGGTTGACGGTGTGCGCGGGAACGCGGTCGGGCATGCCGGCGCCAAGCGCCACGACGCGGGAGATGTTGGCCGAATCGGCCGGTGAGGCGACGTTGCCGAAGATGACCATGTCGACGTCGGTGGGCAGAAACCCCGAGCGCGCCAGCGCTTCACGGACCGCGGCGATGCCCAGCTCGCGCGCCGTGACGCGACGCAGCGCGCCGCCCGCCTTGGCGAACGGGGTCCTGGCCCCGCCGGCGATGATGACTTCGGAGGGCATGCTCAGGCCTCCTTCATCTCGGTGTACATCGACTCGATGACAGGCCGGTACTTCTCCTCGATCACCTGCCGCTTGATCTTCAGCGTCGGGGTCAGCTCGCCCCCTTCCAGCGTGAATTCCTTCGGCAGCAGGGAGAACTTCTTGATCTGTTCGTAGCGGGCCAGCGGCCGGTTGCTCCGCTCGACGATTTCCTGGTAGATGCGGCGCACCTCGTCGTTTTCGAGAAGCCGCTCGAAGGCAACGCTGTTTTCCGGTGTCTCCGCGGCAAGACCCCGCTCGCGGCACCAGGCCAGCAGCCGGTTGCGGTCGGGCACCAGCAGCGCCGAGACGTACTTCCGGCCATCGCCCACCAGCACGACCTGCGAGACGAGGTTTTCCTGGAGCATGCTCTGCTCGATCATCGCGGGGGAGACTTTCTTTCCGCCCGAGGTCACCAGGATGTCCTTCTTGCGCCCCGTGATGACCAGGTGGCCATGCTCGTCGAGCCGGCCGAGGTCGCCGGTGCGGAACCAGCCATCCACGAAGGACTGTTCGGTGCGCTTGACGTCGAGGTAGTAGCCGCGCGCCACGCCGGGCCCGCGCACGAGGATTTCCCCGTCGGCTTCCATTCGCAGCTCGACGCCGGGCAGCGGCGGTCCGACCGTGCCCGGCCTGAACCGGTCGGGGCGGTTGATGGAGAGCACCGTCGTCTCGGTCAGGCCGTAGCCTTCGAGGATCGGAAGCCCCATGGCGAGAAAGAACTCCATCACCTCCGCGTTGAGCGGCGCGCCGCCGGACACGGTGTAGCGAAGCCGCCCGCCCAGGCCCCGCCGCACGCGGGACAACGCCAGCCGATCGGCAAGAGCGTGCCGAAGCCGCAGCCATGCCGTCGGCGCGACCGCTCCGATGCGGCATCGGCCCATCTCGCGTCCCACGCCGATCGCCCAGTGCAGCAGCGCGCGCACCGGCGCCGGCCGCCCCGCGACCCGTGCGAGAATCCGGTCGCGCGCTTTTTCGAAGACGCGCGGCACGCCGGGAAACGTCGTGGGCTGCACGGTGGCGAGCGCCGGGGCGATGTCGTCGATCTTCACGTAGACGACATGGACACCGTGGGAGAAGTAGCAGTAGTCGGCAAGGCGCTGGGTGATGTGGCACAAGGGAAGGAATGACAACGCGGTGTCGTCGGCACGAAAGTCGAGAACCTCTCCCAGCACGGTGATGTTGGACATCAGGTTGCCGTGCGACAGCATGACTCCCTTGGGCTGGCCCGTCGTGCCGGAGGTGTAGATGATCGTGGCGATGTCGTCCGCGCGCAGCCGGGAGGCGGGCTCGCGCCACGCGTTGGCGGAGCCGGCCAGCAGGTCATCGCCCATCGCGCAGACCGAGCTGAAGTGCATGACGTCTTCCGCCGCGGCCCCCTGCTCGATCACGACGGCCTGTTTGACCGTGCCGAGACCGTCGGCGGCGGCGATCAGCTTGTCGAGCAGCTCCTGGGTTGAAGCCACCGCGATGGTCGCGCCGGAGTTGTCCAGGATGTACCGCAGCTGCTCCACGGTCAGGCTGGTGTAGACCGGCACGAGGATTCCACCGGAGAAGATCGTCGCGTAGTCGACGATGGCCCATTCGGGACGGTTCTCGGAGATCAGCAGCACCCGGTCGGCCTTCTTGACGCCCAGCGCGATCAGACCCGCGGCGAACCTCGCGACCTGCCTTCTGACCTCCGCGGTGGAGAAGTTGCCCACGACGGTCGGGCTCCACAGCGTCAGGGCTGTCTGGCGGGAGTGGGCGGCCACCGAGCGATCGAACAGGTCGGCGAGAGTCATTCGTCTTCGACGATCTCGGCGTCGTCCGCGTCGCCGATGGAAACCTTGTCCTTGGCGATGCCGTACTGTTCGAGCTTCTTGTAGAGATTGCTGCGCGGCGTGTCGATCTCCTTGGCCGTGCGGGAGATGTTCCAGCCGTGCTTTTCCAGCATCGAGAGGATGAACTCCTTCTCGGCGGCTTCCTTGAAATCCTTCAGCGTGGCCGGCATGCCCGAAGGCGAGCCGGACCGGGGCAGCGCCCCGCCTGGGGATCCCGCCGGCTCCGAGGCCCGGGTCGGCTCGCGCAGCTCGACGGGCAGATCGGCCACATCGATCATCTCCCTGGGCGACATGATGAGCAGGCGCTCCACCAGGTTTCTCAGCTCGCGGACGTTTCCCTTCCAGGAATGATGCGCCAGCGTCTGCATCGCCGCCGGTGTGAACCGGTGCGGCGTTCCCGCGGAGAAGTGCTCCACCAGGTGGGGGATGTCCTCCGCCCGCTCCCTGAGAGGAGGGCAGTGGATCGGCAGCACGTTGAGCCTGAAGTAGAGGTCCTCGCGAAAGGCGCCCCTGGCGATTTCCGCCACGAGATCCTTGTTGGTGGCGGCAATCACCCGCACGTCCACGGTGATGACCTTGGCCGAGCCCACCGGCTCGATCTCACCGGTCTCCAGCGCGCGAAGCACCTTGGCCTGGGTGCGAGGGCTCATGTCGCCCACCTCGTCGAGGAAGATCGTCCCATGGTCGGCCTGCAGGAACTTGCCCATCTGCCTGGCGGTGGCGCCGGTGAACGAGCCGCGCTCGTGGCCGAACAGCTCGCTCTCGATCAGATCCTCGGGGATGGCGGCGCAGTTGACGCGGATGAAGGGGGCGTCCCGCCGGCTGCTGTTGCGGTGAATCGCGCGCGCCACGAGCTCCTTGCCGGTGCCGCTCTCTCCCGTGATCAGCACCGTGGCGCTGGTCGGCGCGGCCTTCTGTATCCAGCCGCGCAGCGCCTGCATCCCCTTGGCCCCGCCGACCATCTCGAACTGCTTTTCGTACTCCAGCTCCAGCACGTCGGCGCGGCGTTTCAGCCGCACCTGCTCGAGCGCGTTGCGGATCTCGACGAGCACCCGCTCCTCGCCGAACGGCTTTTCCATGAAGTTGAACGCGCCCAGCTTCGTGGCCCGCACCGCGGTATCGATGTCGCCGTGGCCCGACACCACGATCACCGGGACATCGTTGACCTGCTGGTGCAGCCTTTCCAGGACTTCCAGCCCGTCCATGCCCGGCATCTTGATGTCGAGGATGACGACATCGGGGTCGTCCGAGGCGATCCTGTCGAGACCTTCCTGGCCCGACGCGGCCTCGAGGAACTGGTAGCCGGCGTGCTGCAGGATCATCCTGAGGCTGGAGCGGATCGACGACTCGTCATCGACAACCAAGACGCGTTGTTTCATGAGGCCGGTCCCTGGAATCAGCCTGCGAAAAAAAAGGGCAGGAGGAAGGATGGCCGCCCTTCTCCTGCCCGACTCCTGCGTTCTATGAGCTGCCGATCATTCCGCTCCGACTCGAAGGTTCACGAACCGGCCGGCCGTCACGCCAGGTGTCATCACGTACAGCGAAAGGATTTCACCGGGCTTGAGCTTCTGGACGGTGGCGCGGTACTCGTCGAGCGACGTGACCGGATGCCGGTTGACCTGCACGATGACATCGCCTTCGCGAACGCCGCGCTCCCAGGCATCGCTCACCTGCGAGACGCGTGTCACCACCACGCCATTGACGTCGCTGCTGATGCGGAACTCGCGGCGCGCATCCGAGGAAATATCCTCCACGGTCATGCCGAGGCGCTTGTCCGAGCCGGTCGGCTTGTCGGGCGTTTCCTCCGGCTCGTCGCGGTTGGCGCGCGCCACCTGATCGGGCCTGTCAGCCAGCTCGGCGATCAGCTTGCGATCCTTGCCGTCCCGGATGACACCGAGCGCCACCTGCGCGCCGGGCGCCTTCGAGGAGATCGTGCGAATCAGATCGTCGCTGCCGGAGATCTGCTGACCGTCCACGGTGATAATGGCATCGCCCGGTTTGATCCCGGCGCGGGCGGCGGGAAGCTCGGGCACCACCGATTGGATGAATGCGCCGCGCTTGCCTTCCAGCCCGAAGACCTCGCGGTCCTCAGGCCTCATCTCGCTCTGGATATCCTGGATGGTGACGCCCAGGTAGCCGCGCGACACCTTTCCCTTCTCGCGCAGCTGCATCATGACATCGCGCGCCATGTTGATCGGAATGGCGAACGAGATTCCCTGGCCGGCCACGCTGATGGCCGAGTTGATGCCGATGACCTCGCCCTTGAGGTTCAGGAGCGGGCCGCCGGAATTGCCCCGGTTGATGGCCGCGTCTGTCTGGATGTAGTTGTCCAGCGAGACGTCGCGGGACAGGCCGTTGAGCTTGCGCCCTTTGGCGGAAACCACGCCGACCGTCACGGTATGGTCATAGGCGAGCGGATTGCCGATCGCGATGACCCACTCGCCGACACGCAGCCGCTCGGAATCGCCCATCGGCACAGTGGGCAGCTTGCGGCGCGCGTCGAGCTTCAGCAGCGCCAGGTCGGTCTGCGGGTCGGTGCCGATGACCCTGGCTTCGTATTCGTTGTTGTCATCGGCGAGCTGCACGACGATCTTGTCGGCATCCTCGATGACGTGAAAATTGGTCAGCAGGTAGCCGTCCTCCGTCACGATGAACCCGGAGCCGCCGCTGTCCTGGCGCTGGTCGTCGTCGGGGCCTTCTCCCTCGTCGCCGTGTGGCGACCGTCCGTCGGGGCGCGGGAAGAAGAACTCGAAAGGATCGTGCGGGCTGGCGCGGCGCTTCTTGGAACCGGGCCTGATGATCTCGGTCGCACGGATGTTCACCACCGCCGGATTGGCCCGCTCCGCGATGTCGGCGATGTTGGGAAGATAAAGACTGGCGTCGGGCCCCTTCTTGCCGGGCGGCAGCGCGAGCTCGCGCTCATCGGTGCGCTGGGCGTTCACCACCCGATCGTCCTTTTGGCCGGACGGCGTCCCTGTCCTGTCGGGACCGGCGTCCGCCGGGCTCGGCGAGGTGGTGGCCTGCAGCGTCCGGGAGTCCTGCCCGTCGGCCCTGCCCCCCACGGCGACCATGCCGAAGATGACAGCGCCCGAGACCACGAAAGTCAGTAGGAGGAATTTGATTTTTTTTGAGAGCGTTGAGGCATCAGTCTGCGACATTTCAGCCAGCTCCATCGTCGTAAAGCCTTAAGCTACCATCGGTTCCCGGCACAGTCAAGGAAACCGGCCGTCCCGGTCGGCCTCGGTCGGTTTGAACGCTTCGGGCGGGAAATCTCCCTCATTGCGCACGACAGGACCATAGCGGTCTGCGTCGTTTCCGTCCACCTTGATGTTCGGATCGAAGCGGTCACACCTGATATGCGCGGCGCCCGCATCCGGTTTCAAAATAAAGGATCGGTCTTCCGCGGGCATTGTGCAACTGCCGGGGCCTGGCGCTGCCTGCTTGCGACCGTCAGCGCGATGGCGGTGGCTCGATCTAGCGGGCCGCCGTTGCCACGGCTGCTCCCTGCTCGGTGACCAGCAACCCGACAACCATGAAAGCCCAGATGAGCCGGCAGACTTCGAAATCGCCCAGCGACGATTGCTCGGCGATCTCGCCGAGGGTCGCACCGGACTCGCATTGCGACAGCAGCGTCCACTCCTCCAGGGACAGCGTCAGCTCCTTTGCCAGGTCCTGCTGCCGCGGGCTGGCGGCGTATCGCGTGTCGAGATCGCCCACCGCCGCCTCGATGCGGGACCAGGACTCGATGCTCTTGATCCCGCTCATGATCAGATCGCCCGTGTGCATCTTGAGCGTGATGACCTCGTCGGACGGCAGGATTCCCTCGCTGAAGGCGTATTCGCCCCGGGTCCACTGGAACAGCCCGACCACCATCTGGCGCACCTGCTCGGTGACGCCCCAGATCAGATCCTGCGGCCTGATCGCCTTCATCTGCACCAGCACCGCGCCGATGCGGCGATTCTGCTCGGCCGCGGTGGAGGCGGCGTCCATCAGCGTCTTGAGCCGGATCATCTTGCGGCGGAGAAAGAGCTGTCCCAGCCGATCGTTGGTATCGCTGGAGGCGGCGAAGACGACGCGCCCGCTGTCCAGGTAGAGGGTCTTGGTGCCGGTTTCATCCTTCAGGGCGAGCGTGCCGGTCTTGAGGCGTCCGCACAGGTCCTGGATCAGGAAGGGAAGCGTGAGCGGGCCGACGGGTCCCCGGTCGGTGGTCACTGCCAGGTCTCCATCCTCGGACGCTCCTCCATGAACGTGTCCCATTCGTAGCACTGCGGGCACCGCCACAGGTACTCGAGCGAGCGGAAGCGGCAGGTCGAGCAGATGAACGGATCGGCGAACTCGTTGACCCCCTTGACCAGGTCGAGATAGCTCTGGATGTGTCTTCGATCGAGGCCGCGCGACAGCGTCAGCTTCCAGAGCTCCTGCTGAACGGTGAGCGACTGCGGAAACACGCGCGCCGCCTCCAGCAGGTACCGGTAGGCCGATTCGTAGTCGCTGCGATCGATCTCGATGCGCGCCAGCAGGACCCTCGCCCTCCAGTCGTTTTCATCCCGCTCGGCGACGCGCCGGCAGACCTCCTCGAGGTTCCGGCCCATCTCGAGCTCCTTGTACGCCTGCTCGAGCCGGTCGAAGACCAGGTGAAGGTGACGCGGTTCCAGATCGACGACCCGCTCCCAGTGCTCGACCGCCTTTCTGAGCTTGCCTTCCTTGTAGTACAGGTCTCCCAGGAAGATATGTGCCGGATAGGTACGATCGTCAACCGCGATGGCTTTCTGGAAGTGCCGCATGGCCAGCCGCTCGTTGTCCTGGCGCATGAATTCACGCCCGATCTCGTTATAAATAAAGGCCAGCGGCCGGCTCTTGCGGGTCCGGTCGAGCCGGATGATCTGCTCTTCCAGCTCGAGGGCCCGATCCCACTGCCGCTCCTCGATGCAGAACCTGGAGATCGCCTGCAGCGCCTGGAGGTTGCGGGAATCCAGGTCGAGCGCCTTGCCGTAGGACTCACGGGCCCTGTCCACCAGCCCGGCGGTCCTGAAATCCTCCCCGAGGCTGGCGTGGGCCTGCGCCCGCTCGGCGCGTGTGAGCTCCTGGCGGGTGAGCAGACCTGAGTGCACGCGGATCGCGCGATCGAACAGTCCCTTGGAGCGGTACAGGTCGCCGAGGATCAGGTAGAGGCCCACCACGTCGGTGCGCAGCCTGGCGGCGCGGGTCAGCTCTTCGATCGCCTCTTCGCGCCGCCCCGCGATGAAATGCGCGATCCCCTCGGAGTAGAGCCGCGCGAAATCCTCGTTGATCTCGGCCTCGTCGCGGTTCCACCAGCGAAACAGCCGCGCCGCGCCCCAGCCGGCCACCGCGCCGGCGGCCAGCAGGGCCACGGCGGCGCCGGCGAGCGTCAGGTTGAAGGACGACAGGAGCGGCTCCATCTCAGAGGGCGCTGTCCTCGTCTGAATAGGTGGGCGCCACGGGAGAGCGGTCGCCTTCGACGGGTCCGGTCAGCGGCAGGTTTCGCAGGTTGTCCAGCTCGGACTGCAGCTTCTTGATCTTGCGCTTGAGCCGGGTGTTGCCCACGCGCATTTTCATGCCTTCGATGATCCCGATGATGCTGGTGAATACGGCGCCGATGAGAAACGCGCCCAGGATGATCATGAAGATGGGCATCGCCTCGGTGCGGTACGACCCGAACGCGAGCGTCGCGGTCTGGTCCTTGTTCTGATAGGTGAATATCAGAGCCGCGCAAAACACCACGATGATCAGGATGAGCGCGAGGAATCGCATGGTCTGCCGGCCGCTCCTCTAGAGGTAGGCGCCGGCGACCTTCGCCCAGCGCCCCTGCACCTTCAGGATGAAATCCACGACATCGCGAACTGCGCCGCGCCCCCCTTCCGACTCGGTGACGAAATGGGCCACACGCTGCGCTTCGGCTCTGGCGTCGGCTGGGGCCGCCGCGAATCCGACCTTCCTGAGCACGGGAATATCGACGAGGTCGTCGCCGATGAAGCAGATCGATTCGGGCGACAGGCGCCGCGCCTTGAGTATGGAATCGAGCACTTCGATCTTCGTGAAGACCTTCTGGTGGAATTCCACCATCTTGAGCTCGCGGGCCCGCCGGCTGGTGGCGATGCTCAACCGACCCGTGATGATGCCGGTGAGAAGGCCGGCGCGCTGCGCCAGCTTCAGGGCCACTCCGTCGTGCGCGTCGAAGGCCTTGGCCTCGTCGAGCTGCGCCTGGTAGATGATGCGCCGGTCGGTCAGCACGCCGTCGACGTCCATCAGGATCATCTTCACGCGGCGGGCACGATTCGCGACGTCATCTGTCAGACGCAAGGCAGGCTCCTCGATTCTCGAAATCCCCGCGCCATGTTAGCACGAAGAAAACAGTTACCTGGAAGCGGGTCTGGACGGCGCCACGAGCAGGGACAAGGTGGGTGAGTCGTGCGCGGAGACGCCATCGAGAAGCTCCTCGAGGGCGGCAGATGGCGGGCCGATGATCTCCAGCTCCCGGCGCACCTTCAGCACGAGACCGCCCTTCCGCTCGACGTCGTGGTACAGGACGTATCGCCCGGCGCCGGGGGTGACGGTGCTGAACACGGGGGGAAACTCCAGCGGAACCATCCCGGCAGGCAGCTCGATCGAGATGTCGTGATCGATGCTCACCGGCAGCAGCGAAACGGGAATCTTCCTCGGGTCGTAAGGGTGCAGCAGCGGAAGGCTGAGCAGCAACGACTTGCCGGCACCCGGGGCCGCGAACTTCGGCGCATCGAGCGCATAGGCCACCGTGAGATCCCCCCCTTGCGCGTCCAGCCCGGCGATCGCCTCTTGTGGTT
>DASROJ010000087.1:0-3677 GCA_035646975.1 Patescibacteria group bacterium | reverse complement strand
ATCTAAAACTGTACGACCTCGACAAGCGAAAGGAGCACCTGCTGCTGGCGGGTATCGACGGCTACAGCCTGTCGCCCGACCGCACGAAAATCGTTTATGCCGCCGGGAAGAAGTACGGCATCGTCGACGCCAAACCACCGGCCGCGCCCGGCGCGGTCAAGGTGGGCGACGGCGCGCTGAGCCTCGACGGGATGCAGACCAGGGTGGACCACCGGGCCGAGTGGAAGCAGATCTTCGAGGAAGTCTGGCGGCTGGAGCGCGACTTCTTCTACGTCCCCAATATGCACGGGGTGGACTGGGCCGGGATGCGCAACCGGTACGGGGCGCTGGTGCCTTACGTGGCTCACCGGTCGGACCTGACCTACATCCTCGGGGAAATGATCGCCGAGCTCAACGCGGGGCATCTCTACGTCGGCGGAGGGGAGACGCCGCCGGCGAAGAAGGTCCCGATCGGGCTGCTCGGAGTCGATTACGAGCTGGACACCGGCTCGGGCCGATACCGCGTGGCGCACCTGCTCGAGGGGCAGAACTGGGTCGAGCGCCGGCGCTCGCCGCTGACCGAGCCCGGCTCGGTGGTGGCGGAGGGGTCGTACATCCTGAAGATCGATGGAGTGGATCTCAAGGCGCCGGCCACACCGGACCAGCTTCTCGAGAACAAGGCCGACACGCTCGTCACGCTGCTGGTGAACACGCACCCGACGGATCGCTCCGAAGACGGGGCGCGCGAGCTGACGGTGAGACCGCTGGGCGACGAGGAGAGTCTGCGGTACTACGACAGGATCGAGTCGAACCGGCGCAAGGTCGAATCCGCCACCGGCGGCAAGGTGGCCTACCTGCATATTCCGAACATGGGCGGCGACGGGCTCAACGAGTTCGTCCGGCAGTTCTACCCGCAAATCCGCAAGGACGGGTTGATCGTCGATGTGCGCAACAACGGCGGCGGCTTCGTGTCGGAGATGATCCTCGAGAGGCTGCGCCGCGTGCTGGCAGGCATGGGCAACTCGCGCAACGCCGGTCTCGGCACCTATCCGGCGCAGGTCTTCTACGGGCCGATGGTCTGTCTCATCAATCAGTACAGCGCGTCGGATGGCGACATCTTCCCCTACTACTTCAAGAAGTACAAACTCGGTCCGCTCATCGGGACGCGCACCTGGGGCGGCGTGGTGGGCATCCGCGGCGGCAAGCCGCTGCTCGATGGCGGCTACATCACCGAGCCCGAGTACGGCACGTACGATCTGGAATCACGCTGGTCCATCGAGGGGCACGGTGTCGACCCGGATATCGAGGTCGATCAGCGTGACGACCTGGTGGTGAAGGGGCACGACCCACAGCTCGAAAAGGGGATCGAAGTGGTGCTCGAGATGATGAAGACGACACCGCACACACTGCCGCCGCGCCCCGCGCCGCCGGTGAAGAACTGAAGATGTCTCCAGCGGCCGTCACCGGCAAGTCTCATTCCTACGCCGCCCGGCTGATCTGGGAAGGCAACACGGGGGAAGGCACGGCCGGCTACAGGACGTACAGCCGGACGTACCGAGTCACGGTACCGGGCAAACCGGACATCCTGGGCAGCGCGGACACGGTCTTCCGGGGCGAGGCCGACAAGCACAATCCCGAGGATCTCTTCCTCACCGCCATCTCGGCCTGCCACATGCTCTCCTACCTGGCGCTGTGCGCCCTGGAGGGAGTTCGCGTGGTGGCGTACGAGGATGAAGCCCGGGGCACGCTGAGGACCACCCCGAACGGCGGCGGGAAGTTCGAGGAGGTCACGCTGCACCCGAGGGTCACGCTCGCCGAAGGGCAGGACGCGGCGCTCGCACTGCGGCTGCACGACACGGCCCACGAGCGCTGCTTCATCGCCAACTCGTGCAGCGTTCCGATTCGTCACGAGGCGACCCTGGTGTCCCGAACATGAGGAGACGTTCATGATGGACTTGACCATCGCCCTGGAAAACCGGCCCGGCGCGCTTGCCGACATGGGCGAGGCGCTGGGACGCGCCGGTGTCAGCGTGGAAGGCGGCGGCGCCTGGGTCGTCGAAGACCGAGGGGTCGCACACTTCCTCTTCGAGGATGGCGCCGCGGCACGCAGGGCGCTCGAGGCGGCGGGCATCCGCGTTCTGCAGGCCAAAGAAGTGCTGGTGCAACGCCTGAACCAGGCCGAGCCGGGTCAGCTCGGCAAGATCGCGCGCCGGATGGCCGAAGCGGGCGTCAACATCGAGACCATCTACAGCGATCACGATCACCAGCTGATCCTCGTGGTGGACGACCCGGTGAAAGGACGAGCGGTCTCCGAGGCGTGGCAGACCCGAAAGATCTGAAGAGGCTCGCCGCCGTCAAAGGTAGTCGAGCCATTCATCGCGGCGCCGACGTTTCAGGTCGGCGAACCATCGGCAAGGCAGGTACAGCGCCGCCACCACGGCCAGGAACACGAGGTACAGCAGGCCGAGGCTCCATCGGTACCCCTCCGGGGCGGGCGGCACCATGACCGGATGATTGGCGAACAACCATGGGTCGACGGAACCCGTGCGAGCGGCCGACACGAGCAGCGCGGCGGCATGAATCAACGGAATGTGCAGAAGGTAGAAGAAGAAAGGCACTCTGCCGTAGGTGGCGAGCAGCCGCGCGACGGTCCCCCTGGCCCCCTCCAGCAGCGGGATGAGGGCGATGATCGGCCCCAGCGTCATCAGCAGGAACTGGAGCGAAGCCGGGTACTTGTTCGTATTGAGAAACGACAGAAGCGGCGGATATTGTGACGCCGGACCTCCCCATGGACTCGGGTTGCCGTACAGGTTCAGGCCACGCAGGATGAGAAAGCAGGCGATGGCGCCGGCGCCAAGCCCGAGACAGAAGCGGCGACGCCTCGACGGCTCCATCAGCATCACCCGTCCGAACGAATAGCCGGCAGCCATGACGCCGATCCAGGGGACGATCGAATACAGCACGAAGAGCTGCGGCCCGTCCCCGCCCAGCTGTATCGGGCCGCCGAAATAGAGCAGCTGCCATAACCATCCCCACGGGCTCTGCTGCAGGGCCGGGATCAGCCGCGGCAGGTACGGGTCCACGAGGTTGTGCGTCGCGACGAGGGTCAGGCCGATAGCGGCCACCGCGCCGGTGGGCAGCCACACCAGGGCGCTCATCAGGACCATGCACCATCCGATCACCCAGATCACTCCCGCCAGCAGGTAATGGCGGAAGTCGAGGTTGAAGGTCCACCCGATTCGCAGCAGGGTCAGCTCGAGCAGGATCAGCCAGACGCCGCGCGTGAACAGAACCCGGCAGAGCGCTCCGGTCCCGCCGGGTCTGCGGCCGCGCAGGAAGGCCCCGGTTCCCGCGAGAAAGATGAAGCCCGGAGCGCAGAAATGGGTGATCCATCGTGTGAAGAAGATGCCCGGGGAGGGGCCACCGGCCGGCTGGCCCGAGTAGACCCGCACGTGATCGATGGCCATCAACACCATGATTGCGCCGCGGATGATGTCGAGCGACGCGATGCGGTTCCGCCTGCCTGACCCGCCGTCGCCCGCCGCGGTAATCGCCGGTGCAGCATCACCAGATTGATTCACGCGCACCACGCTAGTCGACCCTCGGCGCGGACGTCAATCGCGCGGTCCGGCAGCGGAGCTGAGTTCCGCGCTCGAACTCTGCCGATTCATCGTATGGCCTCGCCGACAAAGCGACGA
>DASROJ010000086.1:0-6010 GCA_035646975.1 Patescibacteria group bacterium | reverse complement strand
CCTCCACCGCGGCGTCCTGCTGGAGCGCCTCCTTCGCCGCGGTGGAGGCGGCCTTCACGTCGGCCATGCCGGGAACCATCTGCGGAAGATGCTGAATCGCGCCGAAGGCGATGGCGTACGAGCAGGCGAACAGCACGGTGGTGACGATCGTCGTGCGCCGGAACTCGGGCTTGAACAACTCACCGAGGCTCGGCCGCTTCAACGTGCCGGCGGCGCGCCGCTGCTGCCAGACCGGCGATTCTGGCAGGAAGGGCCGGATCAGGATCAGCGGGATGGCCGGCACCAGCCCGGAAATCAGCGTATAGCGCCAGGCGTCGTGCGAGCCGTGTATCGCGGGCAGGCTCGCGGCCAGCGCGATGCACCCCCTGTTGGCCAGCGCGACCATCAGGCCTCCCAGCGAAGAGAAGGCCTGGGTGTAGCCGAGCACCTTCTCGCGCTGCCTGGCCTCGGGAAACAGCTCGGCCAGCCAGGCCACCGCCGCGACGAACTCCACGCAGACGCCGATGAACACGAGGCATCGCAGGACGAGCAGCTGCATGAGCGTGGTGGCGAAACCCGACGCGAGCGCCGAGCCGGCGTAAAGCAGGATGCTGACGGCCAGCACCCGGCGCCGTCCCAGTCGATCGGTGAGATAGCCGCCAAGAAGCCCGAAGATGCCGCCGACCAGCGCCGGAACGAAGAAAAGCAGCCGTGCCCAATAGGTGAATTCCGGGGAGCCAGGCACCAGCATCGGCCCGCCCCCGGGCGCCGCGCCCCCCAGGGCGCCGAGAGCCGGCTTGACGATCAGCGGCAGCACCAGCAGCTCGTAGATGTCGAACGCGAAACCGACCGACGCGATGAAGCAGATCAACCACTGTGTCACGGTAAGCCGATTCGATCGGCTGGCTGGCTCGGCCATGGACGCTCCACCTCCGAAAGCGGTCGGGAGTGTATCACCCCGGCCAGCGTCTCACGCCTCGGCCCATTCCGGCACGCCGGCAGCCTCCTCCGCTTCCTTCAGCGAGGAGTCCGAAGCATGCTTGCGCGCCACCAGGACGTAGATGGAGGGCACCACGAACAGCGTGAACAGCGTTCCGATGATCATGCCGCTGACCAGCACGATGCCGATGCTGTTTCGCGCGCCGGCGCCGGGCCCGGTGGCGAGCACGAGCGGGAAATGTCCCACCACCGTGGCGGTGCTCGTCATCAGGATAGGGCGCAGCCGTGTGCCGGCGGCCTCGACGACGGCCCGCACTTTCGGCAGCCCCCGTTCCTGGAGATGGTTGGCGAACTCGACGATCAGGATGCCGTTCTTCGACACCAGCCCCACCAGGGTGACAAGACCGACCTGGCTGTAGATGTTCAGCGTGGTGAGGCCCAGGAAGGAAAAAAGCAGCGCGCCGGAAATCGCGAGCGGCACCGAGCCGGCCAGGATGATGAACGGGTCCCGGAAGCTCTCGAACTGGGCGGCCAGCACCAGGTAAATCAGGATGCCCGACAGCAGGAACGTGCCGAGGAAGGTGCTTCCTTCGTTGCGCAGCTGGCGGGACTCGCCGGCATAGTCGACCGTGAATCCGGTGGGCAGTATACGGCGCGCTTCGTCCTCCAGAACGCGAAGCGCCTGGTCCAGGGTGATCTGCGGCGGGATCACGCCCTGGATCCGAACCGCGTTGAGCTGCTGGAACCGCTTGAGCTCGCGGGGCTCGGTGCTGGTGCGCAACGAGGCGAAGGTCGACAGGGGGACCAGCCGGTTGCCAGGCCCGGTGACGTAGATCTGTTCGAGCTGCTCGGGTGTCAGACGCTCGGCGCGCTTTATCTGCGGGATGACCTTGTAGCTGCGCCCCTGGATGCTGAAGCGGTTTACATAATTGCCTCCCAGCATCGTCGACAGATCCCTTCCGGCCTGGCTCAGGTCGACCCCCAGCGAGCGGACCTTGTCGCGATCGAACACCACCTCGGCCTGCGGCTGGTCGAACTTGATGTCCGAGTCGGCGAAGATGAACAGTCCGCTGGCGAACGCCTTCTGCACCAGCTTGCCGGCGAACTCGACGAGCTGTCTGGGCTCCGCGGTGGAAGCGACGACGAAGTCCACGGGAAAGCCACCGCCTCCCGGCAATGACGGCGGAGTCAGGGGGATGACGCGGACGCCCGGGATCTTCGACAGCTTCCCGGCCACCTCGACCTGCAGCTGCGCGGAGGTCTTCGTGCGCTGGTCCCAGGGCTTGGTGACCATGCCGCTGAACCCACCGGTGGCCGATGTGATCTGGAAGGTGGCCCCTGTCTCGGGAAAGGATTCGAACACCGCGTTGACGCTCGGCATGAACAGCTGGGTCTGATCGAGGGTCGAGTTCGCCGACGCCTGGACGATGCCGAACACGACCCCCTGGTCCTCGGCCGGGGCGAGCTCCTTCTGCGAGAGCAGGTAGAACGGCACCATGAGCGCCAGCACGATCACCCAGAGCACCAGCACCACGGGCCGGTAGGCCAGCGTGCCCGCGAGCAGGCTCTCGTAGCCTGCTCGAATCCGGTCGAACCGCCGGTTGATCCAGCCGGCGAACCCCTTTTCAGATGCGCCCGGACGCAGCAGCCTCGAGCCCATCATGGGCGACAGCGTGAGCGCCACCACACCGGAGACGATGACCGCTCCGGCGAGCGTGAAGGCGAACTCGCGGAACAGCGAGCCGGTCAGCCCGCCCTGGATGCCGATCGGCGCGTAGACGGCGGCCAGCGTGATGGTCATCGCGATGATCGGCCCGACCAGCTCGCGCGCGGCGTGCAGCGCGGCGGGGATGGGGGCTTCACCCGCGTGCAGATGCCGCTCGACGTTCTCCACGATGACGATCGCGTCGTCGACCACCAGCCCCACGGCCAGCACGATGGCCAGCAATGTCAGCAGGTTGATGGTGAAGCCGGCCACCATCATCAGGAACACGGCCCCGATGAGCGAGATGGGGATGGCCACCACCGGGATGATGACCGAGCGTGCCGAGCCGAGGAACAGGTAGATGACGATGATGACGATGAGAAGGGTTTCGCCGAGGGTCTTCAGCACGTCGCGCAGCGCGCTCTGGATGTAGGTGGTCGAGTCGTACGGGATCGCCGCCTTCATCCCGACGGGCAGCTGGGCCTGGATATCGGGGATGGCCGCGCGCACGCGTCGGATCACATCGAGGGAATTGGCCGTGGGCAGCACCCAGATGCCCATGAATGTGGCGGTCTGGCCGTTGAACCGGACGTCCTGTTCGTAGTTCTCCGCGCCAAGCTGCACGTCGGCGATCTCCTCCAGCCGGACCACGACCCCCTTGTCCTGCTTGACGACGAGCTGCCGGAACTCCTCCACGGTGCGCAGGTCGGTGTTGGCGACGAGGTTGACGGAGACCATGCTCCCCTTCGTCCTGCCGAGGGTGGAGAGATAGTTGTTGCGCGAGAGCGCGTCGCTCACCGCCGATGGCGATATCCCCAGGGCGGCCATCCGGTCCGGTTTGAGCCAGACACGCATGGCGAAGGTGCGGTCGCCCAGGATGTCCGCGCGCTGCACGCCGCTGATGGCGCTCAGCTTCGGCTGCACGACCCGGAGCAGGTAGTCGCTGATCTGGTTCTGGTCGAGGGTGTCGGACGAGAAGCCGAGATACATCGCGGCGAACTGTGTGTCGGCTGTCTCGATCTCGATGACGGGCGCTTCCGCCTCGGGGGGAAGGTTGTTTCGAACCTGCGCGACCTTCGCCTGCATCTGGGTCAGCGCCGCGTTGGTATCGTAGTTGAGCTTCAGGTGAACGGTGATCGTGGAGACACCCTGCGCGCTCGACGACTCGATGAAGTCGATGCCATCGGCGCTGGCGATGACCCGTTCGAGCGGCGTCGTGATGAATCCCCGGACGAGATCGGCGTTGGCGCCCACGTAGGCGGTCGTGACCTTGATCACGGCGATGTCGCTGCGCGGGTACTGCCTCACGCTGAGCGAGCGGATCGACTGGAGCCCCGCGATGAGGATGACGAGGTTGACCACGATCGCCAGGACGGGCCGGCGGATGAAGAGATCCGTGAATCGCATCAGCTGTCCTCCGGCTTGGGCGTCGGGTTGTTGCCGGGCTGGATGCCGTTGTTGACCTGCACCGCACCGCCGTTACGCAGCTTGAACACGCCGGAGGTCACCACCTCCTGCCCCGGCTCGAGACCGGAGATGACGGCCACCTGGTCGCCGCGGTCGCCACCGAGCTTGACGAACACCTGGGCCACGACCCGGGATGGCTTCCCATCTGGCCCCGGCATCTCCTTGACGACGAACACCGAATCTCCATACGGCGCGTGGCTGATCGCGGTGGCCGGCAGCGCGATGACCGGATCGGTCTGCTCCATGCCGAGCCGCACCTGGACGAACATCCCGGGGCGCAGCCGCATGCCCGGATTGGCGAGGGTGGCTTGCACCTGGATATTGCGTGTGGCCTCGTCCACCACCGAGTCGATCGCGGTGATCTTCGCCGTGGCGTCCGCTTCGGGCATGCCTTCGACGGAGACGTGCGCCTCCTGGCCCACCTTCAACAGGCCGACGTTCTGCTGCGGCACCGAGAAGGTCACGTGCACCGGATCGAGCGCCTGCAGCGGCACCACGGGGTCTCCGTCGGTCAGGTACTGGCCGCGGTTCACCTGCCGGATGCCCAGCACCCCGGCAAAGGGGGCGCGAATGGTCTTGCGTTCGATCGTGGCGCGAATCTCCTCGACCTGCGCTTCGGCCTGCTTGCACTCGGCGGAGGATGAATCGTATTCCGCCTGCGACGTCACCTTCTTCTTCAGCAGCCCGCCCATCCGCTCGAGGTTCGCGCGGGCCAGATCCCGCCGGGCTTCCGCGGAAGACAGCTGGGCCTTCTCCTGGCGGGTGTCGAGCTGTACGAGAAGATCCCCCTCCCGCACCGTCCTGCCCGAGTCAAACGCGATCTTCTCGACGATGCCCGACAGGTCCGCGCTGACGGTGACACCGCGCACGGCGGTGACATTGCCGATGGCGCCCAGCGTCACGGGCCAAGACTCCTTCTTCGCGACGACGGTGGTGACGGCTTCCGGCGGCGGCTGAAACGCGGACGCCTGGGCGATGGCCGCCTGGATCTGACGGTATTTCATCGTGCCGAGAGCCGTCAGCAGGACGGCCACGACAACGAGCATGAGGATCATTCTTCTTGCCATGCTGGACATCATCGACATGGGATCCGTCCTCCAGACAGGGTGCTCAGCTTGCTCAGCTTGCTCAGCGTGCTCGGCGTGCTCATCTTGAGCCGTTCCCGGAGGACGGCGCCTCCAGCTCGATTCGGCGCTCGTCGAGCAGCGAGCCGGTGGACCGGGCCAGCTCGGCGCGGGCCGTCCGGTAGTCGGTGAGCGCCTCGATCTCCGCCAGGCGGGCGCGTGACAAATCGTTCTGACGCGTGAGCACCAGGAAATTGGTGGAAAGACCCACCGCGTACCGATCCTTCTCGGCCGACAGCTGGACCTCCGCGGCCTCCCGCGCGGATCGGGAGGCGTCGATGCGCTGGCCCGAGGTCTCCATCGCGGCGGCGGCGTCGAGGACCTCCGCCCGGATCGCCTTGCGAACCCCGGCCAGCCCTTCTTCGGACTGCTCCACCGCGAGACGCGCCGCGGCGGCCACGGAGCGCGCGACACGATTGCCCAGAGGCAGGCTGAAGACGAGACCGACCCGGGTGTCTTCGAAGTCCCCATCGGCCAGCGTGCTGTACGAGCTGCCCAGACCGCCTTCGAGCTTGCCGGGAATCTGCCCCGACAGGCCGAACACGAACGATCCGTCGGGATTCTGCATGCCCGCCAGTCCGAACCGGTCGTACGAAACCACCGCGTCGAGGGCCGGCCTGACCGTGTCGGTGGCGAAAGCCGACTCCGCGCGCCGGCGCTCGATGCTGGCCCGGGCAATCTCCAGCTCCGGTCGCGATACGAGCGCCTTGTCCAGGGCGGCGGCCGCGTCGATCGGGTCGAGCGGAATCGTCGCTTCGTCGGTCGGCGCGAGTCGTTCCATCCAGAGGGAGCTGTC
>DASROJ010000085.1:0-9804 GCA_035646975.1 Patescibacteria group bacterium | reverse complement strand
AGCGTCTCGGGCAGATGGAACAGCACCTGCCTGATACGCGCCGGCTCGGTGAGGCGCAGCGACGTCTGCGCCTGCGCCGCGGCGCTGAGATCGAAGTCGTCGTAGCCGCCAGGCTTCGCGCCAGTGCGCACCAGGTCCGAGCCGGCGATGAACTGTCCACCGGGGCCCAGGTAGTCCTTCAACGCCGCCGCGATCGCCTCGCCGGCATCCAGCGCGAAACCCTGCCGGCCCGCCGCCGGGCCGGCGATCCCCAGGCCGGGGAGATAGCCGGAAATGGCGACGAGGTCGAGATCCTGATCCATGATGATCTTCATCTCGTCCCTGAAGACCTCGATGCCGCCGACTCTTTGCTGGAAGGTCACGATGACGGCGCCGCTGCCGGTGTTGTGGATCGAAGCAGCCACCGCGCCGGCGACGTCGTCCGGGCCAAGCCGGTAAAGTGATGCGTAGTCACCCAGGTGGCGTCTGGCGACCTGCTCCTCACGCGGGATTCCCTTGACCAGCGACATCCCCGCGGCGGGGCTGCTTCGCGCCGCCCAGACGAAGGTCGGAACACCGAGCCGTTCGTCGGATTGAACCAGGGTGCCGGTCCTGATCAACGCCTGCTCGCTTGCGCGCGGCGTGAAAGCCATGTGCCGGGAGACTTTGTCCAGCTCGTCGTAGCCGGGGAGATCCTTGGCGAAGCTTCCCGGGCCCGGAATGCCGAAGCTGGCGAGCGCGGCCCCGATTGAAAGCCTGAGCAGGAATCGCTGCGATGGAGTCATTGTCTGGTCATCCTCTAAGGCTTGAAAGCTTGAGAGCTTGAGCGCCTGATCCCCGGATTCCCTGATTCCCTGGGTGCCGGATGGGTCTGGATTGAGACGATGGCCTCTACCGGACTATACCGGCAGGGGAACCATGGGTCGAGAAGATTGTGCCACCGGCGTGGCGGCCCCGCCCATTATGGCTCTATTTGAGACGCAGGACGGCGCTCAGGATCAGCCTGCGTGCGGGAAGGCGGTAGTACTGGGCGTCGCCCAGCTCGCTCTCGGACACGGGGGGGCGACGATTGTTGAGGTTGTAGCCGTCCAGACGGATCTCCCAGGCGTCCCGCCGGTAGCCCGCCCCCGCGGACCAGGTGGTGTAGGCCGGCGCAAGCGCCGTGTTGCGCTTGTTGAGAAACCTGCTGCCGACGTAATTGGCCTGCGCCGAAGCGCGCCAACCATGCTCCGGAGCCCACAGCAATCCGGTCGAGGCCATGTTGCGCGCCGACATCTCGAGCCGGTTTCCCGCAAGCTGTGTGGCGACGCCTCCGAAATCTGTCACGAAGTCCCGGAAGCGGGCGTCATGAAGGGAGTAGGAAGTGCGCCAACGGAGGTCCTTGTGGATCCGCCAGTCGGCGTCGACCTCCGCCCCGCGGAAGCGCTGTCTGCCGCCGTTGACCAGCGCGGGAAGACCCATGACCGATTGCGTCACGACGAGGTTCTCGAAATCCATCTGGAAGAAGGCCGCCTCCACCTCCAGGCGTCCATCCGCCAGCCGGTTCTTCAGACCGGCCTGGTAACTGTTGGCGGTCTCCGGGGCGAGGATCTCCGCTTCGCTGTCGATGCCGAAATCGATTGCGGCCGGCTTGTAGGTGAGACTGCCGGCGGCATAGAGCCAGGTGCCATCGGCACCGGCGCGCCGCGCGGTCCAGGTGAGGCCGACCGAGCCGGTTCCGCGCAGCACGGTGGTGCTGTCGGACGATTCGGTGGCCGGTGGCGCGGCGAACTCGTTGCTGCGAACGGTGCGTCTCTCCGCGGTGCGGTTCAGCCGCCCGCCCACCTCGATTCTCCAGCGATCGGTGGGCAGCCATTCCACCTGGCCATACAAACCGGAAAACTCCCGCTCGTCCCGGATCCTGACGTCGGACTGCGAAGGCAGGCCGGCTTCGTCAGGCGGATTCCGGCCATCGAGATTCACGAAATAATCGAAGTCGCCCCCGTGGGCGAAGCCATGCCCGCTGAGGTGATCGAGCCCGACCACCGCCTTCCATCGGGTGCTGCTCGAAAAGGCGAGGTGGCTGTCGAAATAAAGGTCGGTGATGTCCGTGTCCTGCCGGAAGCCGTTGGCGTTGGGCGCGACATTGGTCACGTCGGTGAGAAACCCGCGTAACGCGTCCTGCGACGACCGGGTCACCGACAGCGTGCTGGACCAGAGGGCCGACCGCATCTTCCGATCGAAGACACCGGAAACCTGCAGCCGGCTTTCATCCAGGTGCGAGCCCGAGGGGTTGTGATTGGCTCCCACCGGGACGTCCGGCGACAATGTCGTTCCGACTCGCGGGTGCGGGCTGCCCGGATCCTGGTTAATCCAGGTGCCGCCAACCAGGAGCCGCAGCGTTCCTTCGGCTCCCGCGGGAAGAGAGGCGCGCCATGTCAGCCTGCCACGTCCTGCTTCGGTCCGGTCCTCGCGAAAGCCGAGATGCTCCACGCCGCCGCTCACCGACGAGCCCATCGACCCCCAGGCCGGAAGCGGTGCGCGTCCTACCACCGCGCCGGTGCCGTAGCTCCCGCCGCTGGCCTCCACCACCGGGCCGCCGAGTCCCGGCGGGTTGTGAATGACATGGATGACGCCGACAAAGGAGGTGGCGCCATACATGACCGGCGCCGGTCCTCGCTGTATCTCGATCCGTTCGACATCGGTGAGGTCGACCGAGGCCAGCGCGGGGACGAAGGCGCCTCCCCATGGAACGCCGTCCACCACCAGCAGGAAGGCATCGAACTCCTTCAACCCCCAGAGCTCGGGCACGGAGGCGAACGGTCCGGCGTCGCCGCCTGGAGCGATGTCGATCCCCGCGGCCAGCCCGAGCGCCGAACGCAGGTCGACCGCGCCGCGGCCTCGCAGATCCTCCCCCGTCACGATGGTCAACGAGCCGGCCACCGTGTCGACATCCTCGGGGATGCGCGTCGCGGTGATTTCGACCCGCTCGGCATTGGGGTCCACCGCGGACGTAGCGGACGTAGCGGACTTGGCGGCCTGGTCGGCGAACACCGCCGCCGGGAAAAGGGGGATCAGCATCAACGGCGCTGCCGCGAGAAGACCCATTCTGCGCTGCACTCGGGCACCTCCGGATTCATGAATGCGGGACATCATACGGGCAGATCGGCCGGGCATCAAGATGCAAACGAGAGTCGTGCAGCCAGGCGCGCGCCGGACGTCGCTGCGCCGCGCGAGTTGCCGAATCCCTGAATCTCATTTAGTGTCGTCCGGATCGATAGACCGGATCGATAGACCGGAACGATGGACCGGAACCACCAGGCGACTGGAACGAACATCCCGTGCCCCGTGGGGCGCGAACACGGAGGAGGCGACTCTTGAAATATCGAACGGTGTTCGGCCTGATGTTGGCGTTGCTCACCGCCCTGGGGGCGCCCGCGGCCGGCTGGACCGCCGCAGAGGCCACGTCGCGGGATCTTTCCGCCGCGAGAAAGCTGTTCGAGGCGAATCTCGACGCGATACGGCGCCGCGATCGGGCTGCGTACCTGGCCTGCTACCTCGACTCCGAGTCGATGGCGCGCACCGGTCCGGAGGGGTTCCAGCTCGGCTTCAAGGCTCACGCCGCACAGAGTACCGAGACGGGGTGGCCCGATCGCTTCGAGGCCCAGGACCTCCGTCTCGTCGAGGTCAGGCCGGGTTTCGTCTACGGCACCTACCGGTATCGCGTCTCCTACGGAATCGACGAGCACACGGGATTGTCCGAAAGGATCTTCGTGGAGACCCCCACCGGCTGGCGCATCGCGATGACCAGCGCGTTCGACGCGCCGCCGGGGACACCGGCGCCGCCGCGCGCGCTGGTGGGCGCGACGCTCATCGACGGCACCGGGGCTCCGGCCGTGCGCGACGCGGTGGTGATCCTGAGAGGCGGAAAGATTGACTGCGCCGGACGGCGAGACGTCTGCCCCGTGCCGGAGGGGATCGGTGTGATGGATCTCAAGGGGCTGTACCTCGTGCCGGGGCTCATCGACTCGCACGTGCACTTCTCGCAGACCGGGTGGGCCGACGGCCGGCCCGATTCGATCGACCTGCGTGCCGGCCATCCCTATGAAAAGGTGGAAGCCGGACTGCGCGCGCATCCGGAGAGGTTCTATCGAAGCTATCTCTGCTCGGGCGTCACGGCGGTCTTCGATGTGGGCGGCTACCCGTGGACGTGGGACCTGAGATCCCGCGCGGAGGCCGACTCGTTCGCGCCGCATGTCGCCGCGGCGGGCCCGCTGCTGTCGACCCTCGACCACTGGCTCAACCTTCCCGCCGAGCGGCAGTTCATCTATCTCAAGGATGAAGCCACCGCGCGCGAAGGGGTGCGCTACCTCGCCTCTCACGGCGCCAGCGCGGTGAAGGTCTGGCTCATCACTCCACCCGATCGAAAGATCGAGGATCTGTCGCCGCTGGTGGCCGCGGCAGGCGAGGAGGCGCGCCGGCTGAAACTGCGTGTCATCGTGCACGCCACCGGGCTGGCCGAGGCGAAGACCGCCCTTCGGGCCGGCGCTTCCATGCTGGTGCACAGCGTCTGGGACCAGCCGGTGGACGAGGAGTTCATCACGCTGGCGAAGAGCCAGGGGACGATCTACTGCCCGACCCTGACGGTGATCGACGGGTACGCGCGCATGTACGCGTCGGCGTCGAAGGGCACGCCGCCGGTGGTGGACGACCCCCAGGGGTGCGTCGACACGGAGACCCTCGATCACCTCGCGGAGACGGCGCGTCTGGAAGCGAGCGCCTCCGACAGGAAGAGCTGGGAGGGCCGCTCGGCGCGCGCCGAGGAAAGACACCGCATCATGGCGGCCAACCTCAAGCGCGTGCTCGATGCGGGGATCCCGGTGGCGATGGGCACCGACGCGGGCAATCCGCTCACGCTGCACGGCGTATCGGTGTTCGCGGAGATGGAGGCGATGCAGGCGGCCGGGCTGACACCCATGGAAGTGCTGGTGGCCTCCACGCGCAACGCGGCCCGCGCGATGGGTCGAGGAGATGACCTCGGCACGATCGAGCCAGGCCGCGCCGCAGACCTGCTGGTGGTCGGCGCCGATCCGCTCGCGTCGATCGCCAACCTGCGCCAGACACGCTTCGTTGCGCGCGGCGGTGTGGTGCGTCCCATCGAGGAGCTGCGCGCGGCGCGCAAGTGAGACGCAGGACGGGCTTGACGCGCGTGCGCGTGTCGACTATTCTTCCATGTAACTGAGACGCGTTCTCAACTTCGCGGTTTGCGCCACACCCCCGGTTCAACAGGCGGCAGGAGCGGCTCGAGGGATGTTTCCGACTTTCGTCATCACGCTGCGCGAGGGCCTCGAGGCCTTCCTGATCGTGGCGATCAGCCTGGCCTACCTGCGGAAGTCGGGACGCTCCGAGCTCGTCCCCGCGGTGCACTGGGGCATCGGCGTCTCGGTTCTGCTGAGCATCGGCGCAGGGGTGCTGCTCCAGGAAGTCGCCAATCAATCATTGTGGGAAGGCTCGCTCGCGATCGTCGCGGCCCTGCTCGTCGGCACGCTCACCGTGCACATGTGGCGCGCCGCGCGGCGGATGAAGTCGGAGATCGAAGGCCGCCTCCAGCGCTCCGCGGTGCGCGTGGGCCGTGCGGCGTTCGCCGGAGTGTTCTTCTTCACGCTGCTGATGATCACCCGCGAGGGGATGGAGACGGCGCTGCTCATGAACGTGGTGCTCGTCCAGAACAGGAAGCTGGCGGTCATCGTCGGGGCTCTGGGCGGCACGTTGTGCGCGGCCGGTCTTTCATGGCTCTGGTCGCGCTACGGCCACCGGGTCAACCTGGCCCGGTTCTTCCAGGTGACGGCGGTCTTCCTGTTCGTCTTCGTGGTGCAGCTGCTCATCTATGGCTTCCACGAGCTGACCGAAGCGGGCATCTTCGCAAACAGCGAAGCGTTGCACTGGGCCACCGAGCCTTACGGGCCCGACGGCATCTACGGACAGTATCTCAGCTATCTGCTCGTCATCCTGCCCCTGGGCTGGCTCACGATCTCGGCGCTGCGCGGCGCCCGGCCGTCGACCAAGTAATGACCAGGTAATCAGGAAGATTTCGTCCCACCAAACGTCCCCCTCGGGCTATTCTGGCCCGGCCATGCCACAGACTCCGCACAGCGAAAAACACTTCACCGCGAGCGAGGTCATCCGCGACATCGTCATCGGCATGTCCGACGGGCTGACGGTGCCGTTCGCCCTGGCGGCGGGGCTGACCGGCGCCGTCGATTCCAGCGCGATCATCCTGACCGCCGGGATGGCCGAAATCGCCGCCGGGTCCATCGCCATGGGTCTGGGAGGCTACCTGGCGGCGCGCAGCGACGCGGAGCATTACGCCAGCGAAAGAGAACGGGAGCGGCAGGAGGTGAACCAGAAGCCCGAGGCCGAAGTCATCGAGGTCGTCGAGGTGTTCAAGTCGTACGGGCTCACCGACGCGGAGATCGCCCCCATCGTCGAGAAACTGCGTGTGCGGCCGCGCGCCTGGATCGACTTCATGATGCGATTCGAGCTGGGCCTCGAGAAGCCCGACCCGCGGCGGGCGTTCACCAGCGCGATGACCATCGCGGGGGCCTACATCGGTGGCGGGCTGATCCCGATCGCTCCCTACTTCTTTCTTGCGAACGCTTCTTCGGCGCTCTGGGGGTCGGTCGGATTCACGCTGAGCGCCTTGATGATCTTCGGCTGGATCAAGGGACACTTCACGGGAACCACGCCGATCCGCAGCGCGCTTCAGACCACGCTGGTGGGCGGTCTGGCCGCGGCGGCGGCTTTCACGCTGGCGCGCGTCTTCACCTAGGAGCCTGCCCGGGCAGCGGCCCGGGCGGGCTTGCATGCGGCGCGCGAAAACCGCCGCGTTGCGCTACTTGCGGGTGTAGAGCCCTTCCATGAACTGCTGCCACTGCTTGCCGTCCTGGGAATTGTCGATCCGGAAGCGGTACTGCCCGTCCTTCTCGAACGTGTAGGTGTAACGGCCGTATCCCATCGGCGAGCGCTGCTCGAACGTCAGGGTGTTGCCTTCCCAGCGGCCGCGCGCCGGGGCGTTGCCCGGTATCCCCATCGAATCAAACCAGTGCATGGTGTAGCACTTCTCCGAGGGATCCCAGCCGAACACGCCGTGGCCCCGGTAGCTGACCTGGCCGCCACGCTGCTGGACGTAATCGGTCAGCGCCCAGAATCCATCGAGATCGACGCGTGTTTCCACGCGAGCGGTGGCCGGGCCCCCCTTCGGGTCCCAGGGGGAGGGGCTGAGGGTTTCATCCGCGGTCCAGCTGCCGGCCAGAGCCTGCAGCTTGCGGTGCTGGTCCTGCACGGTGGGCATTTCCATGTTCATCATCGACCTCCTGTATGACCTGCCGGCGAACCGGCGGGGTTGGTTGGAAAAGCATCGCGAGTCATCCCGTCGTCCCGGCGCCTTGTCGAACGTGGCCGCTCAGACTGCGGCCCGCTGGGCCGGGCGTCCGTATTTCTGCGTTGCGAACCCGACGATGGCGCCCAGGATGCCGCCGGGCAGCATGATCTCGAAGTAATAGTGATTCGGATTCGCCATCGCCACCAGCCAGCTCAGGACCAGCCCGACGATCAGCCCGAACGTGATACCAAGAGGCAGCGAGCGAAGCTTCATCGCGAAAAATCCTGCCAGCATCCCCGTGATCAACCCCTTGAAGGTCGACCCGATGATGATGCCGATGATCTGGGCCCGGACATCCGGGTAGGGATAGGCGTACGCGGAAGCGCCATCGACGCAGCCGAGCGCCGCGCCGAGCGCGAGGCCGAGCAAGGGTTTTGACATTCCAACCTCCTGTATGTTGGGCCCACCGGGCCTCTGCCTGTCCATTAAACGAATTCGGGTGTTCCATTATCTGCCCGAGAAAGCCAGCACGGCCATCCTCATCAGGACGTAGGCGACGACCAGCCAGACCAGCGGTCTGTTGCGATCGAGGATGCGGGCGCTGCGTTCCAGCAGGGTTTCGGGGTGAGCCATCACGGGGGAGCCGTCCATCAGTCGATCGACATCATCCGACATCTGTTGCGCCGACTCGTACCGGCCCTCTGGGTCTGCGGCCATCGCCTTGGCGCAGATGGACGCCAGACGCCTGGGGATCGAGACGTCGAGCCTGCGCAGCGCAACCGGCTCTTCGCCCACGACCCTGGCCAGGATTTGCCGCGGGGAGTCGCCCTCGAACGGCGGCCGCCCGGCAAGAAGGAAATACAGGATGGCGCCGAGCGCGTAGACATCGGAGCGCGCATCGACACGGTCGACCTGTCCCGACGCCTGCTCCGGTGGCATGTAGGCGGGTGTCCCGATGACCGCGCCCTGCGCGGTCATGCCGAGCGCCACCGTCCCGGCCGAGCCCGCATCCGCCGGCGTCGTCCCCGTCGCCCCCGTGGTCTTCGGCGCCTCCGGGTGCGGTTCGTTCATGAGCTTCGCCACCCCCCAGTCCAGCACGAGCGCCTCGCCGAACGAGCCGACCATGATGTTCTCGGGTTTGAGATCGCGATGGATGACACCCTGTGAATGCGCGAACGCCACCGCGCCGCAGATTTTCTGGAACAGCCGCAGCATCGCCGGACGCCCCGGCTCTTCGGCCCGCCAGGCATCGAGCCGCCGGCCGCGTCTACTACGCGATGAAGCTGGTGCGCGGCCGTCGGGCAGCCGGCCCACGTCATGCACCGGCACGATGTTCGGGTGCTCCAGCCGGGCGAGGTGTCGGGCCTCCGCCACCAGCCGGGCGGCCAGGTCGCCGGAAGGATCGGGCGCGCTGAGCACCTTGAGCGCCAGCTCGCGTCCCAGCTCGGCGTCCTTGACGAGATACACCGTCCCCATGCCGCCTCGGTCCAGCTTGCGGACGACCTGGTATCTCGTCTCGGTGAGATCGGGCAGGTCGGCCACGGCCCGCAGATGTTCGACCACGTCGTCGTTGAGCGCGCTCACGCGGGGTCGCTCCCGAGCAGCGCCCTGGCTTCCCTGCGGAACTCCGCGTCGTTCACGGTGATCTCCTGCAGCTTTTCCAGCAGCAGACGTCGGAACTCCCGGCGCGCGTAGGACAGGTGGTTGGTCACCTGGGTGATCGGGATGCCCAACGCGGTGGCGAGGTCGTCGTAGGTCACTCGGGCATCGCCGGGTGGATCGAGGTCATACCGCTCGAAGAGCTGGTAGGCGATGCTCCTGCCGCGGCGGTCGCACTCCTCGCGCAGCGCCGCGACGGCCAGGCCGAAAAGGCTTCGCGTCCATTCGGCGTCGAAGTATCGATCGAGATCGTCAGCCGACGGTATCTCGGCGGTGACCATCTCTCCTTCGGCAGTCTGGAACTCCAGGGGGATCATCACGATGTCGCCCCCGCGCTTGAGACGCCGCGCTGCCTTGTCTTCGTTGGCGATGAATCCGTCCAGGCAGACCCGCACCCATGTCCTGAAGCGACCCTTGTCCGCGTCATAGCCGGCGAAGAACTCCTTTTCCATCGCGCGGAGGAAAAAAGCCTGCGTGATGTCCTGGGCGTCCTCGATGGAGCGTCGCCATTTGACGCGGACGTACTTGTAGACGGGCTTCCAGTAGGCCGCGACCAGCGTCTCGAAGGATCGCGCCCGGATCTTCGGGTCGTCGCTGTGAAACCCGGTGATCGCGGACCAGCGTGTGGTGGGGAAGCGGTTGCCGCCTCCGACCGGTTCCTCAGGGCTCACGACGGGGTCGCCTCTTGACGAAAGAAAATGCCCCCGATGCGTGTGAAGGTGAGCTCATAACCGGCTCATTTCAAACGGGATACGAGCAGCTCTTCAAAATCCCGAACCGGAATCCTCCATCCGATGCTCATTCCA
>DASROJ010000084.1:0-2394 GCA_035646975.1 Patescibacteria group bacterium | reverse complement strand
GCCTGGGGATCGGATTGGCAGGGACCCGCGGCGTCAATCATGGCACCGTGACGTCGACGAGCCTTGCAGGATTCAAGACCGCGGGCCAGCAGACTTTTTTCAACTACCTGTCCGACGGCACGCCGGCCGGCACGACGATCGCCGACGGACACCGCATCCGCCTGTCGCCACAGTTCTACTACTACATCGGGCGGTTCGGTCTTCAAGCCGAACAGGTCTCCTCGTCGCAGACCGTCAGCCTCGGCGCGGCGACCCGGAAGCTGACCCACTCGGCATGGCAGGTCTCCACGTCGTTCATGCTCACGGCGGACAAGGCTCGCTGGAACGGCGTGGAGCCGGACAAGCCTTTCGACCCGGCGACACGTTGCTTCGGCGCCTTCGAAGTGACGGCGCGGGCCGGCCGGCTGTCGATCGACCGGGGCGCGTTTCCCGTTTTCGCCGACCCGGCAAAGTTCGCGCGCGAAGCCTTCGAGCGATCGGTCGGGTTCAACTGGTACCTGAACAGGGGCGTGCGGCTCATGATCGATGAGGCCTGGACCACCTTCGACGGAGGCGGCGGGACCGCCGGACCGGACCGCGAGGACGAAAAGGCCCTGCTGGGCCGCTTCCAGATCGCGTTTTGAAGCCCGACACGACAAGGAGCGACGACATGTCCTTCAGCTTCATCAAATCGAGTCTCGTGGTGGCGCTGGCCGCCCTGCTCTTCACTTCGGCGGCCCTTGCCGACATCACGATGCTGAACGTCTCCTACGATCCGACACGCGAGCTGTACCAGGAGATCAACACGGCGTTCGCGAAGCACTGGAAGGAAAAGACCGGCGAAACCATCACGATCCAGCAGTCGCACGGCGGCTCGGGCAAGCAGGCACGCGCGGTGATCGACGGCCTGGAGGCGAGCGTGGTCACCCTCGCGCTGGCCTATGACATCGACGCGATCGCCGAGTCGGGACTCATCTCGCGCAACTGGCAGAGCCGTCTGCCGGATAACAGCGCTCCCTACACATCCACCATCGTCTTCCTTGTGCGGAAGGGCAATCCGAAGAAGATCCTCGACTGGGACGACCTGGTGAAGCCGGGCATCTCGGTGATCACACCCAATCCCAAGACCTCGGGCGGAGCGCGATGGAACTACCTGGCGGCCTGGGGCCAGGCGCTCAGAAAGCCGGGAGGCAGTGACGCCAGGGCGCGCGAGTTCGTCGGCCGCCTCTACAAGAACGTCCCGATCCTCGACACCGGCGCGCGCGGCAGCACGGTGACCTTCGTGGAGCGCGGCATCGGCGATGTCCTGCTGGCCTGGGAGAACGAGGCCTTGCTGGCCGTGAGGGATCTCAAACAGGGCCAGTTCGAGATCGTCGTTCCGTCCGACAGCATCCTGGCCGAGCCACCCGTTGCGGTCGTCGACAAAGTGGCCGCGCGGCGCGGAACCAGGGCGGCCGCCCAGGCCTACCTCGAGTTTCTCTACACGCCGGAAGGCCAGGAGATCGCGGCAAAGCACTACTACCGCCCCCGCCTGGCCTCGGTGGCAGCCCGCTACGCCAGCCGCACGCCCTCGATGAAACTGTTCACGATCGACGAGGTGTTCGGCGGCTGGGCGAAGGCGCAGAAGACGCACTTCGCCGACGGTGGGTGCTTCGATCAGATTTACACGGGCGATCGATAGGAGTCGGCACCGATGACACCGGCACGACGCGGCGTGATGCCAGGGTTCGGTCTGGCGATGGGGCTCACCCTCACCTACCTGACGCTGATCATCCTGATACCGATCTCCACGTTGTTCCTGAAGGCCGCCACGATGACCTTGAGCGGTTTCTGGAGCGCGGTGACCGCGCCACGCACCCTGGCCGCGTATCGGCTCAGCTTCTCCGCCGCCCTGGCGGCCGCGCTGATCAACGGTGTGTTCGGACTGATCGTGGCCTGGGTCCTGGAGCGCTATACCTTTCCGGGAAAGCGGATCGTCGACGGTCTGGTCGATCTGCCGTTCGCCCTGCCCACTGCGGTGGCCGGCATCGCCCTGTCGGGTCTCTACGCGAACAGCGGCCTGGTGGGACACTTTCTCGAATCCCACGGCCTGAAAGTCGCCTACACACCTTTGGGCGTCGTGGTGGCGCTGACGTTCATCGGGATGCCGTTCGTCGTGCGCACAGTGCAGCCGGTGCTGCGCGAGCTCGACCCCCAGGTGGAGGAGGCGGCGGCGAGCCTGGGTTCGGGCAGAACCCAGACGATCGCGCGCGTCATCCTGCCCGAGCTGCTGCCCGCCGCGGTCACCGGCGTCGTGCTGGCCTTCGCGCGCGCTCTGGGCGAATACGGGTCGGTCATCTTCATCGCCGGCAACCTGCCGATGCGCTCCGAGATCACGCCGCTGCTGATCATGATCAAGCTCGAGCAGTACGACTA
>DASROJ010000083.1:0-2923 GCA_035646975.1 Patescibacteria group bacterium | reverse complement strand
AGTGCCGGGGGGTGGGAGAGGTATTGGCCCGCCTCGTGGATCCCCGGGGGTGGGCCAAAACGACGCCAGGGTCGTCGATGTTCATCAGCGTTCTTCCGGGTCACGTCCTCCTGCTGCTGGTCCCATCATGCCCTGGAGGTGATATGAAGCATTCGAGAGCAACCTCAAAAGCAATTGCGGTGCCAGCCGATTCCCCCGAAAAACCGGTCCGATCCCGGGGCAGACCGGGATGCGCCGTCGCAAGAAATGGACGGTGTTGTCCTGAGAGTGAGGATTCCCGTTGTCGCCTCGGACAGCCGGGGCCGGCAGCCTGCTAGAATCCTGCACAAGGAGGGTCATCGATGCGACAAATAATGGTTCCGCTGGGGCTTGTTCTGCTGTTGCTGATACCGTCATTCGCCGCGACACAGACGGCGCCCGCCTCATCGCTTGACGGCACCGCGTGGGCGGTCAAGGTGACGCCCGACGCGGCGGCGATGAAGAAGGGGGAAAAGGTGTTCGACGACGTCATCATGTTCAACGGCGGCAAGGTCGCCATGAGCGAGTGCGTGAAAGTCGGATTCAAACCGTCCAGTTACACGACGCAGAAGAACGGCGAGGGCTGGACGTTCAGCACCGAGCAGGTCAGCGAGAAGGAGGGCAAGTCGGTCTGGAGCGGCGACATCCTGGCGGGAAAGATCAAGGGAGCGATGACCGCGACGAAGAAGGACGGCACCGTTCTGAATTACAGTTTCGAAGGAACCAAGGGAGGCAAGTAGCCTTCACTTCAATGCGCGGGGTGCGGCTCACTGGCGGTCGATGCGGTAGATCCTGCCCGAGGCCATCACCAGGTAGACCTCACCCTGCGCGTCCTCGCCAAACGACGCCGGGTTGTCCTCCGGGGCGAAGCTGGTCCAGGCTGTCTGCTCCGCTGCGCGGCCTTGTGCATCGAGCCGGAAGCTGCGCACCCATCCTCCGCAATAATCGCCGTAGAAGTAGGTGCCTTGCAGCTCGGGGATGTTCCTGCCCCGGTAGATGAACCCGCCGGTCACCGAGCAGCCCTGGGTATGGTCGTACTCGAGCGCGGGCAGCGTCAGGCCGTCCTTCACACATCCGTCGGCGGGGCGGTAGCAGAGGGTTCCTTCGACGATCGGCCAGCCGAGGTTGGCGCCGCGTTGCTTTGCTCGAGGAACAACCGTGACTTCCTCCCGTGCGTCCTCCCCGACATCGCCGAGCCAGATGTCGCCGGTCAGCCGGTCGAAGCTCCATCGCCAGGGATTCCTCAGGCCCAGCATCCAGATTTCGCCGCGCGCGCCCGTTTCGGCGACCAACGGGTTGTCGGGCGGAATCGCGTACGGCTGGTCCGGCGCGGCATGGTCGACATCCAGCCGGAGCATCTTGCCCAGCAGTGATGTCTTGTCCTGCGCCGGGCTCGCGGGCTTGTGGCCCGTCTGGCCGTCACCGAGTCCGATGTAAAGAAAGCCGTCCGGGCCGAACGCGATGAACCCGCCGTAGTGCAACGCGTAACCCGCCTGGGTCTGGGCGAGTATCGTGCGCACCGGCGCCGGGTCGCAGTGGTCGAGATCCTGGGTGGCCCGGTACTCCACCACCCGCGTATCGGCCTTGTTGTCCACGTAGTAGACGAACAGCCGGCGGTTGACCGCGGAGTTCGGGTGCAGCGCGAGGCTGTACAGCCCGTACTCGTGTCCCTTACCGGTCTGCTCGGTGAGATCGAGAAACGGCTGCTTGAGCCGCACGCCGTCCTTGCGCAGGAAAATCTTCCCGCCCCGCTCCACCACGAACAGCCTGTGCGTGTCGCCCGGCGGTGAAATCACGTGAATGGAGAAATCGTATCCCTGTTCGACCAGGGTGGTCTTCAGGGGGGGCGGCGCCGCCACGGCGGCGCCCACGACGATCAGCAGCGAGACGAGGAGCGTGATGAGAATCGAGGCCCCGCCTACTTCTTCTTGAACTGTTCCTGCTCGGTGGAGCCGTCCATGCTGAGGATCGACGACAGGCCGCCGGTGGCCACCTGCGTGACCTCGTCGAAGTAGCCGGTGCCGACGAATTCCTGGTGCCGTATCGCCTCGTACCCTTCCTTCTCGGCGTCGAACTCCTGCTGCTGCAGCCGGGTGAAGGCCGACATCCCCTGGTCCTTGTAGTCGCGCGCCAGGGTGAACATGCTGTAGTTCAGCGCGTGGAAGGCCGACAGGGTGATGAACTGGAACTTGAATCCCATCTTGCCGAGCTCTTTCTGGAACTTCGCGATGGTGGCGTCGTCGAGATGCTTCTTCCAGTTGAACGACGGAGAGCAGTTGTAGGCCAGTAGCTTGCCCGGGTACTTCTTGTGGATCGCGTCGGCGAACTGCCTGGCCTCCTTGAGGTCGGGCTTCGACGTCTCGAACCAGAGAAGGTCGGCGTAGGGGACATAGGCGAGGGCCCGGGTGATCGCCGACTCCACGCCGCTCTTCACGCCATAGAACCCTTCGTGCGTCCGCGTGCCGGTGAGCGACGCATGGTCGTACGGGTCGATGTCACTGGTCAGCAGCGACGCGCTGTTGGCGTCGGTGCGCGCGATCAGGACGGTGTCCACGCCGCACACGTCGGCGGCGAGCCGCGCGGCCACCAGCTTGGTGATGAACTCGCGGGTGGGCACCAGCACCTTGCCGCCGAGATGCCCGCACTTCTTCACCGAGGCGAGCTGATCTTCGAAGTGCACGCCGGCGGCGCCATCCTCGATCATGTCCTTCATGATCTCGAACGCGTGCAATGGCCCGCCGAAGCCGGCCTCGGCATCGGCCACGATCGGGGCGTACCAGTCGATCGAGTCGTCGCCCTCGGCCCGGGCGATCTGGTCGGCGCGCATGAGCGCGTTGTTGATGCGGCGCACGACGAGCGGCACCGAATTGACCGGATAGAGCGACTGATCCGGCTACATCTCGCC
>DASROJ010000082.1:0-5472 GCA_035646975.1 Patescibacteria group bacterium | reverse complement strand
CGCCCCGCTGACCCGTGCCCCGGCCTTCGAGCAGATCGTCGGCCAGGAATCGCAGGTGCACCTTGATCCGCGGCGCGCTGATCGACTTCATCGCGGCATCGACGTCCTTTGGCAATGCCGCGCCCGGAGAAGGGACGCCCGGCGAAGCGGCGCCCGCCGCGGGGGTGGCCGACTGGGCGGGCAGCGGCGTGGTCATCAGCCCCGCGACGAGGGATACCGCGCCCGCGGTGAGCCGAAGAGTGAAACGGTTCGGGAAGGCTTGCATCGATTCTCCTGTTCGGTTTTGCCGGATCATCCGGGATTCAGGCTGCGGCCTGGTCCGCCGAGGCGAGCCGCGTCAGCAGGCGGCGCGCGAACAAACCCACCATCTTCTTGCGGTACTGCGGCGGGAACATCACGTTGCGCACGGGCTGTGTCCTTGCCGCGATCGCGGAGGAAATCTGCTCGATGAGATCCGGCGTGATCCGTTCGCCCCGCGCCTTGTCGGTGACCTCGGGAAACATCAGAGGGGTCATCGACACGGCGTTGACCACGACCTGGAGATCCTCCACCACATCGCCGTCCAGCCTGAGCGCGGCGGCCACTCCGGCGTCCGGGAAGTCGAACGAATCCCGCAGACGCAGCTTGAGGTAACCGGAACGGCAGCGCGCGGCCTCCGCGGGAAGCGTGATGCGGGTGATGATGTCGCCTCGGCTCATGACGTTCTTGCGGATCCCGTCCGGCTGGAAGAACTCCCGCGCCTTCACCTCACGCGCGCCGGAAAAGCCATGGAGCGTGAACAGGGCGTCGAGGGCCAGCAGTATCGCCGCGGTGTCGCCTGAATAAACGGCGTAGCAGACCTCTTTCTGCGGCACCACGAGGCAGACGTCGCCGTCGGCCTTCATGCAGTAGCCTTTCGAAGCGCGCCAGTCCACCGACTGGTTGAAGTAGTAGCAGCGTGTCTCCACCAGGACGTTGCCGCCCAGGGATGCCTGCTGGCGCACGAGCGGCGTGGCCACCTGGCTGACCGCCTCGATGAGGCCGGGAAACCTGCGGCGCGTCGGTGCGTCCTGCTCGAGTCTCGCGAGCCGGGTCATCGCGCCGATGGATCGATCGCCCACCGCGTTCAGCTCCGGCACCCGCCACAGGGCGATGACGTTGCGGCGGGGATTCAGGCGGTTCTTGTAGTTCGGCAGCAGGTCGGTGCCGCCGCCGATGTAGTCGAAATCGTTCCCGCAGTCCCCCGCGATCGAAAGCGCCTCTTCGATCGTGACGGGCCGATGCAGCCGGAACGAAGGGAGGATCATGCGCCGACCTTTGCCGGTCGCCGCGCCGTGGAGGTTCGCGCAGCCTGTTTCGTCCCGCCTCGGCGGACACCGGCGATCGCGTCGAGCAGGCGGTCCGGTGTGATCGGCAGCTCCTTCGGGCGGACGCCGACCGCATCGTAGATGGCGTTGGCCACCGCGGGAGCCACCGGCAGGATCGGTCCCTCCCCCGCCTCCTTCGCCCCGTATGGTCCTTCCGGATCGTTGCTCTCGATGATGAAGACATCCACCGGCGGCATCTGCTTGGGCGTCAATGTCCTGTAGTCGAGCAAGTTGGCATCGAGGATGTTGCCCCGGTTGTAGCGGAAGTCCTCGGACAACGTTTGTCCAAGGCCCATGTGCACGCAGCCCTGTATCTGCCCCCGCACGGCGATTGGATTGAGCGCCCTGCCGCAGTCGTGAGCGGCCCAGATTTTCTTCACCGTCACGAAGCCGGTCTCTGCGTCCACGCCGACACGCGCCACGTAGGCCTGGAAGGTGTAGGAAGGGGACAGTCCGGCGGCGGCGCCCTTGAACTTCCCCCCCATCGGCGGCGCGGCCGCGTAACAGCCTCGCGCGATCAACGCTCCTTTTCCCTTGATCGCCTCGGCCAGCGCATCCATGAAGGTGACGGTAATCGCGGGGTCGGGAGCGTAAACGAGCTTCTCGTCGGTGGGCACGAACCCCTCGGCCGGGTAACCGGTCAGGACCGAGGCCGCCCCCACCAGGTCCTTGCGGATCTCCTCGGCCGCCCGGCGCGCGGCGTTGCCCGCCATGAACGTGACGCGGCTCGAGTAGGAGCCGAGATCGATCGGCGCGGTGTCGCTGTCGGACGAGAAGACCCTCACGCGGCTCAGCGCGACGCCCAGCGGCTCGGCCACGCACTGGGCCAGCATCGTGTCGCTGCCCTGCCCGATCTCGGCGGCCAGGGAATGAACCGTGATTCCCCCGTCGCTGTCGATCTTGATATGGACGGTGGACTGCGGGGTCTTGGTCCAGTGGATCGGCAGCGCCGACCCGCTGATGTAGAAGCCGCAGGCTACGCCGATCCCTTCGCCGTACGGGAGCCTGCCGTGCAGATTGTCCCAATCTGAAGCGCCTCTGACCGTCTCGAGCGCCTCTTTCGTGCCGTTGCTCGTGATGCGGAATTCGTTGATGGTCTTTGTCATGGGCGGCAGGAGGTTCCTGAGACGGAACTCCAGCGGGTCGAGGCCGACGTTTTCGGCCAGCATGTCGACGAGCACCTCCATCGCGAAGCGCGAGTTCACCGCGCCGTGCCCGCGCATCGCCCCGCTCGGCGGCTTGTTCGTGTAGACGCGCTTGCCCGAGTAGCGGAAGTTGTCGACCCGGTACGGCCCCATGCAGAGAACACCATTGTAATAGGTGGTCACCACGCCGAAGCTCCCCCAAGCCCCGCCATCGATCAGCGCCTTGAGATCGAGCCCCGTGATCAGCCCTTCCTTCGAGACCCCCATCGCCATGCTGGTCCGGGTCGGGTGCCGGCCATGGTTGGTGATGAACACCTCTTCCCGGTCGAAGAGGATCTTCACCGGGCGCATGGTCCGGCGCGACAACAGCGAGGCGATCATCTCGTGGGGGAATGGATCGCTCTTGCCGCCGAAGGCCCCGCCGACCATCGGACGGATGACCCGGATGCGATGCATCTCCAGGCCCATGACCTCCGAAAGGGCGCGGTGCAGGTAGTGCGGCACCTGGGTGGCCGACCAGACCGTGAGGCGGCCATCATGGTCGAACTGGGCGATGACGCAATGCGGCTCGGTGAAGGCGTGCGTCACGGCCGCGAACTTGAATTCGTGGCGCTCGACGAAGGCGGAGGAGGCAAACGCCGCCTCGACGTCGCCGAAGTCCTGGTCCACCGCCTTCTGGATGTTCGTCCCACCCACCGTCTTGTCATGGATCGGCAGGCTCGAGGGCTTGAGCGCATCGTCGATGGTGAGCACCGGGTCGAGCGCCTCGTACCGCACGTCGATGAGGCGAAGGGCATCCAGCGCGGTCTCCTCGTCGTCGGCCGCCACCCCCGCCACGCAATCGCCGATGTAAAGCACGCGATCAACCGCCATCGCGGTTTCGTCCCGGCTCACGGGAAGCACACCGAACCTCACCGTGGATTCGCGGCCGGTCACCACGGCGCGGACACCCGGCAGCGACTCGGCCTTCGACGTCTCGATGGAAAGGATCCGGGCGTGCGCCAGCGGGCTTCTGAGGATCTTCCCCACCAGCATGCCGGGCAGCTTGATGTCGTCGGTGTAGACACCCTGCCCGGTCACCTTGGCCCGCGCGTCCACCAGTGGCGTGGGCTTGCCCACCACGCTCATCGCCCGACCTCGGCCGGCTCGTTTCGGAGTCGCCTGGCGGCCATCCGGATCGCCTCGATGATGGCGATGTACCCGGTGCAGCGGCACATGTTTCCCGATATCGCCTCGCGAATCTCTTCTTCGGACGGATCGGGGTTCTTCTCCAGCAGGCCGACCGCGGTCATGATGAACCCGGGCGTGCAGAAGCCGCACTGGCTTCCGCCCGTCTGAACGAACGCTTCCTGCACAGGATGAAGCCCGGAGCCGGTGGCAACGCTCTCGATGGTGCGTATCGAGGCGCCTTCCGCCTCCAGCGCCAGGGTGAGGCAGGACAGTATCGGACGTCCGTCGATCAGCACGGTGCAGCAACCGCAGGTTCCCATGTCACAGCCGCGCCGCGTGCCGGTCAGGTTGAGCTGCTCGCGCAGGACATCGAGCAGGACATCATAGGGGCGCACGGCGAGCCGGCGCTCCGCGCCGTTGACATTCAGCGTCGTCATGACCCGCTCGGCGCGCCCCGCCCGCTGGGCAGGGGCGATCCGGAGCAGCGTGTCCTTCATCCCTGGTGTTTCAGGCGTCGGACTCACGGCAGCCGGCCCCCCGTCTGACCCTTCGGACCATTTGGACCCTGTGGACCATGCGGACCCTGTGGACCATGTGAACCCTGGGGGCCTGGACTGCCCGAGGCCGCCGACCCGGAACGTGTGCTCCTGTAGATCTCGAGCAGAAGCTTGTACTCCTCGGGGGTGTTCATCCCCGAGACGACACCCGGGTTTTCCATCGGCACTTGCTCGGTCTCTCCGTCGTGCATCCGGATGTAGTTGTGCAGTGGCTCGTCGTCTTCCAGCCCCAGCATCGCCGCGCGGTGGGTCGCCGAGAAGAGCGCCGGATGCCCGCGAACCCCGGCGTGCGCCGCGATGAAGATCGTGCGTCCCCTCGGGTGCGCGGCGAACCTGTTGACGAGCGCGTCGATCTCCACGGCGGTCACCAGGGGGTGGTCCACCGGAAAGATGACGAAGGCATCGCTTCGTGGCGAGGCCCCCTCCAGCCCCGTCTTCAACGACGACGTCTGGCCACGGTCGAACCGCTCGTTGAGAACGATATCGAACGTCTTCGCAGGCGTCTTTCCAACGCTTGCGATCGCCTCGGCCCGGACCGCTTCCGCTTCGGCGCCGATGACGAGCACGACCTCGTCCGCCAGCGATTGAAGGCAGGCCTTCAGCACCAGGGAAAGGCATGTCTCCGCGTCGAACTTCACCAGAGGTTTTGGCGTTCCCATCCTGCTGGAAGCGCCCGCTGCGAGGACGATTATCGAGAGGCTCACGATGCCCGATTCTATCTTCCCCCCGCGCAGGCTGTCAAAGAGCGGCCAGACGACGCCGCTCATCCAGCAGCACCCTGACGAGCCCCGCCACCACGAGCAGTCCGCCGGCGACCAGGTGCCACCCGGGCCTCTCGCCGAAGATGAGAAACGCGTAGACGGTGGCGAGGATCGGCTCGCCCAGCCCCGTCGTGTTGACCACGTAGGCGCGCACGTGACGCACCGCGTAGTTGAGCAGGCTGTGCCCGATGACGCTGGGTCCGAGCGCCATAAGAAAAAGCCACAGGTAGCTCGAGGCCGGATACGGACCCAGCGAAGCGCCGACCGACAACGCCATGACGAGCAGGAAGAAGGCCGAAGAGCCGTACACCCAGGCGAGGTAGGTCACCAGGCTTCGCTGGTCTCTGAGCCAGCGACCGATCAAGAGGTAGGCCGCGGCGAAGAACGCCCCGGCCAGCGCCAGCAGATCTCCGAGCAGCCTCCGGCCGGACGGATCGTAATCTCCTGTGCCGATCACCACGGCGCCGGCCAGCGCGACGAGGATGGCGGCGGC
>DASROJ010000081.1:0-12937 GCA_035646975.1 Patescibacteria group bacterium | reverse complement strand
ATTCGTATTCCAGCGCGGCCGGCGGCTCGTACCGCAAGTTCCACACGAACCGGTGATGCCCCGGCGAGGCCGGAAGCTTCTGGGCCGTCCCCAGGTACCGCTCCGAGAAGTAGAGGTCGGCCTCTGGACGCCGGTGCTCATCGTCGGTGGAGAACCGGCGAACCGTCCTTCCGGATGGATCGAGAATCTCGAGCGTGACCGGCGACGGGACGCCAGGAGGCAGGACGTAGTCGAGGATTGCCCCGGCGGGCGGGTTGTCTCCATGGGGCTCCTCGGGCGGCAACGGCGTGTCGTTGTTCTGGTTGCCGCGCAGGCGGTAGGCGCGTCCCGGCGGGATCAGCGCGGGACCCGCCGGAATCTGTGCGGAGGCCACGGCGGCTCGCAGCGGCGCGAGCTGATCCAGAATCCAGATCGCCCGCCCCTGCGTGGCCACGATCAGATCGTCGCCGTGCACGCGAAGATCGTTGATGCCCGTGGTGGGCAGATTGAGCTGCAGGCTTTGCCAGTGCTCGCCATCGTCGAACGAGACCCAGATTCCCCGGCTCGTGCCGGCGTAGAGGAGACCGGCGCGTTTCGGATCCTGACGCACCACGCCAACCCAGGCGCCGTCGGGCAACCCGTGGCCGATCTCGGTCCAGCCAGAACCGAAATCGTGGGTCCGCCACGCGGTGGGACGGAAGTCGTCCCTGCGATGCGCATCGGCGGCGACATATGCGGTGGCCGGATCGGTCGGCGACGCATCGACATGGTTGATCTTCGTCCAGTCGGCGAGCCCTCGGGGCGTCACGTCGGTCCAGGTCCGAGTGTCGTCCCGCGTCAGCAGAATCCTGCCGTTGTCGGTTCCCATCCAGACCAGTCCATCGGCGGCCGGAGACGGCGAAATCGCAAAGATGGTCCCGAAGCCGCAGGCGGTGGCCCGCTCCATCGGCACGTCGCCGTCGCAGTGCGCCGCCCCCGTAATCGCGCCGGTAAGGTCGGGGCTCACGGTCTGCCAGCTCGCCCCGGCGTCGAGCGAGCGAAAGAGCACCTGCGCGCCGACGTAGATCGCGTGCGGTGGCCGCGGAGAAATCGCCAGCGGCGTGATCCAGTCGTATCGATAGCGGCCCGTGCCGGGCCGGGCACCGTAGGTCGACACCGGCCACGGCGCGACGTTCTGACGTTGCCCCGTCTGCGCGTTCCATTTCGTGATCCGGCCGCCCAGACCGGCACCATAGACGATGTCGGGGTTTGCGGGATCGGGCACGTCTCCGTCGCGCTCTTCGCCGCCGACGGGCCGCCAGTCGCGAAACGTGATCTGCCCGTAGTCGCTGCGCGACGCGATCGACACCGTGCCTGAATCCTGCTGCCCGCCGTAGATCCAGTAAGGGAACCGGTCGTCCAGACCGAGCCGGTAGAACTGGCCGGTCGGCTGGTTGTACCAGCTGCTCCAGGTCTCGCCGCCGTTCAGCGTCACCACCGCGCCCTGATCGGCTGCCGTGATCATCCTGCGCGTATCGGCCGGATCGATCCAGAGGAAGTGGTAATCGTCGCCGCCAGGCGATCCCCTGGCAATATGAAACGTCCGTCCCCCGTCTTTCGAGACTCGCAACGACCGGCCCATCGCCCAGAGAATTTCCGGATCCTTCGGGTCGGGTGTCAGGTTGCTCGTGTACGCGGTGGCCAGACTCGCGTCGGCGTTGACACGCTGCCAGCTGTCACCGCCGTTCTCCGATCGGTAGAGCCCTCCCTTGCCGCCTTCGGACTGGATCGCGGCAAAGACGCGCCGGGATGACGTGCCGCGCGCCACGGCCAGCTCGATGCGGCCGAGGTCCCCGGTGGGCAGGTCTTTGCCTCCCACGGGACTCCAGGTCGCGCCGCCGTCGATCGACTTGACGATGCCGCTGCCGGGTCCGACCGGCGGCTGGAAATAGTCGAGCCAGGGATGGCGCCGGACCTGCCAGAGCGAGGCGAACAGAATTCCCGGCTGCGCCGGGTCTCCCGCCAGATCGACAGCGCCGACGTCGGCACCGCGATCGAGAACCTTGTTCCAGCTGCGGCCGCCGTCCGTGGTGCGGTACAGACCGCGTTCGGCGTTGGGGCCGAACATGTGCCCCATCGCCGCCACCACGGCGGTATCGGCGTTCTTCGGATCGACCCAGATCGCCCCGATGTGTTTCGTCCCGGCCAGGCCGAGCTTCTTCCAGGTGGCGCCGCCGTCGGTAGAGCGGTACACCCCGTCGCCATCGACGATGTCCCATCGCTGCTGCACCTGCCCGGTACCGACCCAGATCACCTTCGGGTCGCCCGGCGCCACGGCGAGAGCCCCGATCGAAGCGCTGCCCTGGTCGTTGAACAGCGGCTGCCAGGTCACGCCTGCGTCGGTGGTTCTCCAGACGCCGCCATCGGCCGACCCGAAGTAATACGTTGCAGGATCGCGGGGGACGCCGGCCGCCGTCGTCGCCCATCCACCGCGAAACGGACCCACGAGGCGCCAGCGCATGTCGCTGTAGGCCGACTCGGGCGCCGGCGCGGCAGACAACGCGGGCAGCATGCCGGAAGCAAGTGCGAGAACCACCATCAAGGCAAGTCTGGTTCGTGCAACGCCGATCAACCGGGTCATCAGCCCTCCAGGTGAATTCCCGGACGAAGCCCGAAAGCCCGTCGGGGTCTCGATGCGCCGCGGTGCCGCGGCCTGTCCACCATCGCGCCGGAAATAGTATCACTGCCGGGACCGTCGAGACCGCTGGGACCGGCGGCGAACGCCGTTGTATACTGCGGCCCACACTTCCGCCTTCTACTCTTCCACCTGGTCACTGATGCCTCGTCCCGCCGTGCTGAGCTGTGAAAAACTCTCCAAATCGTTCGGCGCGGCCGCGCTGTTCGACGGCCTGACCTTTTCGGTGCACGAAGGGGATCACGTCGGTCTGGTGGGTCCGAATGGCGCCGGCAAGTCGACGCTGCTCAAGCTGCTCGCAGGCCTCGAAGAGCCGGACACCGGCTCCTGCTCTCGCCGCAAAGGGATACGCGTCGGCTACGTGCCGCAGTCGCCCGCATTCCCCGCCGGGCTGTCCGCCGAGCAGGTCGTCGAGGGTTCGTTCGGCAACATTTCCGATGAGTACGAGCGCCACCAGCGGGTGCGCGAGGCTCTCAGCAGGACGGGATTCACCGACCCCGGGGTGAAGACCGATGTGCTGTCGGGCGGCTGGCGCGCCAGGCTCGCCATCGCCCGCGAGCTGGCGCTGTCACCCGACATCCTGCTGCTGGACGAACCGACGAACCATCTCGACATCGAATCGATCCTGTGGCTCGAGGAGCTGCTGCGCAACGACATGGTGGCCTTCGTGGCGGTGAGCCATGACCGCTACTTTCTCGACAACATCGCCAACCGGATGCTCGAGGTGAATCGCCTTCATCCGTCCGGGCTGTTCCAGGCAAACGGCAGCTACGCCGACTTCCTCGAAGCGCGCGACGAGCAGCTGCGCAACCAGGCGGCCTACCAGGATTCGCTTGCCGGCCTCGTGCGCCGCGAGGTGACCTGGCTGCGCCGTGGAGCCAAGGCCCGCACGACGAAGTCGAAAGCGCGCATCCAGTCGGCCGAGCGCAGCATCGAGCAGCTCGACCAGAGCCGGGCAAGAACCGCCGTTCGAACGGCGGCCATCGAATTCAGCGCATCCGGCCGCAGGACGAAGGAGCTGTGGGGCTGCAGGAACCTGGGCATGTCGTTCGGCGAGTCGAGCCTCTTCACGGGTCTCGATCTCCAGCTGGGTCCGGGGTCGCGTCTGGGGGTGCTGGGGCCCAACGGCTCGGGCAAGACGACGCTGCTGCGCATCATCGTGGGGGAATCCCGGCCAACGTCGGGATCGATCCAGCGCGCCGAGAATCTGCGTGTCGTCTACTTCGACCAGCATCGTGAGTCGCTCGACCCGTCCCTGTCGCTCAAAAGAGCGCTGGCACCGGAGGCCGACAGCGTCATCTACAGGGATCGCCCGCTGCACGTCGCCTCGTGGGCGAAGCGATTTCTCTTCCGCCCCGAGCAGCTCGAAACTCCCGTGGGCAGCCTGTCGGGCGGCGAGCGGGCGAGGATCGTGATCGCCCGGATGATGCTCCAGCCCGCCGACCTGCTCGTGCTCGACGAACCGACCAACGATCTCGACATACCCGCTCTCGACGTCCTGGAAGAATCGCTGCTGGATTTCCCCGGAGCGCTCGTGCTCGTCACCCACGACCGTTATCTGATCGACCGCGTCTCCACGCAGATACTCGCCCTGAGCCGAACCGGTGGCGGTGGCGAGGGTGGCGGCCGTGGTTCCGATGGCCAGGGAGAGGCCCGGCATTTTGCCGACTACGACCAGTGGGAGGCCAATCGCCGCAATCCGGCGCAGGCAAAAAGAGTCAGAACTCCCGCGAGCATCGTGCAGTCCGCGCAGACCGCACCGTCCACGCAGACCGCGAAGCCGGCCGGTCGGCGGCTGACCTATCTCGAGCAGCGCGAGTGGGACGGCCTCGAAGCGGCGGTGCTCGAGGCCGAATCGAAGGCAGCCGAAGCGCGACGGCTCGCGGAGGATCCGGCGATCGCGTCGGATGCCTCCTTGCTGCAGCGGCGGCACGCGGATCTCGCGGACCTGCAGCTCAAAATCGATCGGCTCTACGCCAGGTGGGCCGAGCTCGAGGAGAAGCGCAGGTAGCGGGACCGGTTGGCCTGCCGACGCCGCCTACCGACGAGGTGTATGCGGGAAAATGCCCCCGGTGCGTGGGTACATCCATAATGTGTCTGCACTCCCGACCAGTCGAAATACTGGATGACAAATCAAATCACACGCATCGGGGGCATTTTCCGATTATTTCGCCAGGTTGAAAAGCGTCGACGGCACCCACCCTTCGTTTCCCAGCTCGTCGCTGACCTTCCACCAGATCCCTTCCTTGGTTCCCGAAGGGTAGAGCATCATGCCGGGATCGAGGTCGCGCACGATCTTCGCCTTCAAGTCGGGTTTCTCATACATACGGCCAGGCTTGGCCATCGTGACGGCCTGCGCGACGTTGTCCGCCTTGGCATCCGGCTTGTTGGCCTTGACCTCGGCGACCAGCTTGGTGAACGCGTCCAGGTAAGCCATGCTGATCACCTGACCGATCTCCGTGTTGGCGTAGCTGCTGGCACCGCCTGCCGCGAACCCGCCGAAGAACGCTCCACCGCCACCGCTCCAACCCAGGTCGGTCTTCTTGGCGTGCCCCTCCGAAAGGGCCACCTGTTCGGTGGAGCGCACATCCGTCAGCGTCAGCACCACGTCGGCGGTCTTGCTCTTCAGATTGACGCCGCCCACCGCAGCGCCCGCCACTCCGCCGACCATTCCGCCCAGGATGCCGCCGATTCTCTTGCCTCCCGCGTGGGCGTTCTTGTTGACCAGGTCGGGAACAAGGACGTAGTCGGCCGCCTTCATCTGTCCCTTGCCGACGTTGGAGCCGCCGCGCACTTCGCCGCTCGAGGCCAGCGCTCGCTCCTGCTGGGCCGCGGCCAGCCCCTTGCCGCGATCCACCAGCGTGAAGCACTTTGACTGCGACACGTAGACCTTGATCAGCGCCTCGGGCGATTCCAGCTCATAGGCTCTCCACCATTTGTTTTCAGGCTCGATGACGGACAGAGTGCCGATCTTCGCGTCACAGGTCGGAATCTCGGCCTCCTTCTTCTTGTCGTCCGCCGCCCGGGCGCCGTTCATCGCGACCATTCCCACGAGGACCAGCAACGCACTTTGACCAATCTTCAAACCGACACCGAGCATGCCACACCCCCCGGATTCAGCAGACTTTCCGCGTTGACCAGCGATGACCAGTGTTGACCAGCGATCACCCGAGATGACCAGCCCATCCCGACGGCCCGCAGAATATCATCCAAAGCCACCGGCCGAACAGGTTTTCCGCGCCGCGCGAACCGGACGCCTGCAGCTCAGCGCAGCGTCATTCGCGTGAACAGCACCGGCAGATTGTGCGCCGCCGTGACGGCCAGCATGAACGTGAGCGCGCGCGCGGCCCGCGCGTGTCGCTGCCAGATCTCCACCAGCTGCTCGGCGCCCAGGATGGCGACGAACGGAAAAATCTGCAGGACGTAGGTCCCTTTGATGGCTTCGCCTTTCCCGTGCGAGAGAAAGACGAGCATGAACCAGAAGTAGCCGGCCATCGTCCAGAGCACCGCGAGGAACAGCAGCGCCCCACCGGTCACATGCCGGGGCGCCGAGGAGCGGGCGAGCCGGAAGCAGTAGATGGCGCCCAGGGACATGCCGGCGAGCAGCAGGGCGCTGGACGGCAGCGAGACCAGGTTGACGCGTCCCAGGTAACGGGACATCCCGGGCAGGTTTGTCTCGAGCGTGCTGTTTGCGGCGGGATCGGTCACCGCCGCCGTGAGCGCGGGACCCGAGATGAGCCTCCGCGGATCACGCAGACGCCCGTAGACGTCGAAATAGCACCAGTAGTCTCCCCAGACGTCCGAGTAGAACATCGGGAAAAGCTGGTTGGGAAACGCGCTGCGAACCGGATGCGCGAACAGCGCATCGCCTCCCGTTCCGAAATAGAACTCGGCCGGTTGATTGGCCAGCGAGAAGCTCACCCGGTCATCGCGGTTGAACGCGGTGATGCGGCCATGATCGATCAGGAGGATCAGGTAGAACCATCCTCCCAGCAGTGCCCCGATCGACAGCGCCGCCGCGGCGGCCCCCGCCAGACGCATGCCGCCGCCTCCTGCCCATGACTGATAGATCAGGAACAGCACCACCGGTGGGACGATCAGGAGTCCCCACTGACGAGACAGGACCAGGAGCCCCAGGGCAAGACCCAGCGCCAGCGCGTTGCCCGCGGTGGCGCCGTCCGTGCGCGCAAGCCGCAGCGTGCGGTGCATGACCAGGACGCCCATCGCCGCCAGCAGCGGTTCGCCGCGCACGAAGGCAAAGCTCCTGTAGTAGACGGGCAGCATCGCGAGCAGCGCGAGGGCGAACCACTTGAGCCGTCGTTCGCCTGGCCGCATCTCTTCGCAGATCATCAGCAGGACCCAGGCGAGCAGGAGCGAGTAGCCGACGTTGAAGAGCTGCGCGGACTTGGCCGCCCCCCAGAGGCTCACGCCGTAATGACGCAGCGTGGCCGGCAGCAGGTAGGGCAACGGCGGCGAAAAGAACTCTGCGGTCTGGGCAGGTGTCGGCAGCTGGTAGGTTGAAAACGACTCGATGTACCGGAGGTGTTCCAAGGCGTCGTAGCCGATGCCGGGCTCGTGACAGATAGCGTTGAACAGAATGATTCCGTGCATCGCCACGAACAGGGCGATCAACGGAAGGTCCCACCCTTCCGGCCCCTTGAAGACGTTTCCTCTCACGCTGCCATCCTGGTCCGCCGGCCCGCCCATCCTTCCATGAATGACTGAAAAGCTAGGGCTGGGCCGCGTCCCGGGCAACCGGTTGATCGTGCCGATACCGGGCGCCATATTGCGCGGGCATGATTTCCACGGACACGCAACAGCCGGCGACCAGCGTCCGGGCCGATCTGGACCCCCGCCCGTCTCCCGGACGGGGCAAGAGGATGACCTGGCCGGGAAGGGCGGGAAGTCCGCGCGACTTCCTGCGGCCGCACATCGTTTTTCTCTACATCTGCTTCCTGTACATCGCGTTTCCGTCGAACCACTTCAACGCAGATGGTCTGCACTACAACCTGATCGCGTATCTCTCCACGGTGCGGCCCTCCGCCCTGTTTCGCGATCATTCCGTGCCCGCTCACTTTCTCTGGCACCTGATGAGCCTGGGACTGCTGCGGGTGTTCAGACCCGCCTCACCGGAGCAGTCGCTTTACATCCTGCGCGCCGCCAACATCGCTCTTGCCCTGGGATCGATCTTCGTCTTCATGAGGCTGGTGCGGTCCCTGGCCGGCGAGTCAACCGCCGCCTGGGCGACGATCGCGCTGGCCTTCAGCCATGCCTGCCTGAGGGAATTCCTGTCGGTGGAGGTCTACTCGCTGAGTGCTCTCATGCTGATGATCCTCATGTGGTATGTCCATGAGGCGACCCTGGCCGGGACCTCGACGCCTCGCACCGGCCAGGCGCTGGCGATGGGGATGCTCACCGGACTGGCCGTCGCCGCCCACATCGCGAATCTTCTGCTGGTGGTGCCGGTGGCGGTGGTCCTGTGCGCGGGTGGCGTTCGCAAAGGGCTTCGTCCCGCGGGTGTCTATGCGCTGTCGGTGGCTTCAATGCTCGGCGCGATGATCCTGGGGATGTCGGCGCTCGCGTCGTCGGAACCCACCGCTGCCCTGCGTTCCCTGTTCGGTTACTGGAGTGCGAGAAACGTCTATCTGTCCACCGATCTGCCGGGAAATCTCCAGGTCGCTCTTCGCACGACCCTCGAGTCGGTGCTGGGCCGGTTCGGCCCCTGGATGCTCGTTCCCATCGCGGCCTACGGGATTTTTGCGGCCCGGCACTGGCGCCTCCTGCGGGGCCGGGTCTGGCTGTTGTTCCTGGCCAGCTGGATCGCGGTGTTCGGCGCGCTGGTGAGCCAGTGGGACCCTTCGAACCTCGAGCACAAGGTCGCGCTCATCCCGATGGTGCTGCTGCTGGTCGTATCGATCCATGCGCTGACCCGGGATCGACTGCCCCGCGCGTTCAGGACGGGTGCGATCGTCCTGGCGGGCGTTCTGATCCTTGTCGGGATCGTCGAGGGGATCCTCCCCTATACCGACGCGCACACCGACCCGCTCTACCGCCTCTCGGAGGAGATCCACGAGCAGTCGCAGGCCCCCGAGGTGCTGCTCGTCGGCCTGGTCTCGGAGCGCCGAGGCAATGCCGTCGTGCTGTCGTCGATGACCTTTTTCGATCAGCGAGTGCTGCTGATGAGCCCCACCGATCCGGGGTACGATGAGCGGATCGCCCAGCGCGCCCGCGACGGCGGCGACATCCTGCTGATGGTCGACGGACACCCGCGTCGACAGCTGCCACCGGTCGGTCGTCTTCGCTGAACCGGCGATGCCCGCGCACGGGCCTCTTTCATCCTTGCGCGCCTCGATCGGATCCTCGCGGTATACTCGACGGGACTCTTCGACGATCCTGAGACCGAGGAGGAACACCATGATCTTCGACGCTCTGATCGCATCCGCGGCCATCTGCACGGCGCTCGCCGGCACGGTGGCGGACGCGCCATCCACGGGCGCCCCTGCCGCCCCTGCCACTCTCAGACAGGACGTCCACGAGACGATGCACGGGGTGGAGTTCATCGACTCGTACCGATGGCTCGAGGATCAGAACAGCCCGCAGACGCGGGACTGGATCGACGCCCAGAACGGTTACACGCGGTCCCTGCTGGAGAACCGCCCCGCGAGAAAAGCGATCCAGGCCCGGCTGGCCGAACTGATGCGCGTCGATCATGTCCAGGCCCCCATTGAACGTGGCGGCCGGTACTTCCTCTGGAAAAAGAAAGCCGAAGACGATCTCCCCATCCTCTACACCCGGACGAGCCTTGACGCAGCGGACCAGGTCCTGCTCAATCCGCTCCTGCTGAGCGAAGATCACACGACAAGCGCGATCCTGATGGACGTCGCGGCAAACGGGAGAACCCTTGTCTACGGGATCAGACGCGGCGGCGGAGACGAAGTCGAGATGCGCGTCATGAACGTCGATCGTCGCGCGGATCTGCCGGACAGCTTTCCAAGGGCCCTGTATGACGGGGTCTCTCTCACCCCCGATGGTTCGGGGTTCTATTACACCTGGCGGACCCGGGCCGCCGGGGCCCGCATCCGGTATCACGCGGTGGGGACTTCTCCTGCGACCGACCGGGAGCTGTTCGGCGAAGGGCACGGACCGGGCGACTGGATCGGCGCCAACGTCGCCGAGGACGGCCGCCACCTCGTCATCACCGTGCAGCACGGTTGGGCCAGCAGCGATGTGTACATCAAGGACTTGCAGACCGACGGCGCGATCACGCCGATCGTCGAGGGTGTGGGTTCGCTCTTCGAGCCCTGGATCGCCGATGACGTTCTGTTCATGAAGACGGACCTGGACGCGCCGCGAGGCCGCGTCGTCGCCGTCGATCTGGCCCACCCGGGACGCGACAAGTGGAAAGAGATCGTCGCGCAGGGCGCCGACGCCATCCAGGAGATTTCGCTCGCCGGTGGCAGGCTCTTCGTGCACTACCTGCACGATGTCTCGTCGAGGGTGGAAGTGTTCGCTGCCGATGGGAAGAGGCTCGAGCCGCTGCGGCTGCCGGGGCTTGGAACGGCGGGGGCGCCTGCCGGAAGCTGGCGCGGCCATGAGGCGTTTTACGGGTTCACCTCGTTCACCGTGCCCAGGACCACATATATATATGATACGGCCTCGGGCAAGAGCCGCCCCTGGGCCAGGGATGTCGTGCCGGTCGACCCGGAACGGTTCGAGGTCCGGCAGGTCTGGTACCGATCGAAGGACGCCACCCGAGTCCCGATGTTCCTCATCCATCGCAAGGGGCTCGCCCTGGACGGCAACCGCCCGACGCTGTTGTACGGCTACGGTGGATTCGACGTGAGTCTCGCTCCATCGTTCAACCCGACGGCCGTCTGGTGGGCCGAGCAGGGCGGCGTGTACGCGGTGGCGAACATCCGCGGCGGCGGCGAGTTCGGCGAGGAGTGGCATCGAGCCGGGATGCTCGGCGCCAAGCAGAACGTCTTCGACGATTTTCTGGCCGCGGCGGAGTGGCTCGTCGCCAACCGCTATACGAAGCCCGCGCGACTGGCGATCCGTGGAGGCAGCAATGGCGGCCTGCTCGTCGCGGCCGCCCTGACGCAGCGCCCGGATCTGTTCGCCGCGGTGCTATGCGAGTATCCCGACCTGGACATGATCCGCTATCCCCTCTTCGAGAACAACAATCCACCGGCGCTGCTGGAGTACGGCGATGCGCGTGTCGCCGATCAGTTCAGATTCCTCAGTGCCTATTCGCCGTACCAGAAGGTGAGCAAGGGAGTCTCCTATCCCGCGGTGCTGCTGACGAGCGGAGACCAGGACACCCGGGTGCCTCCGCTGCAGGCGCGCAAGATGACCGCAGCGCTCCAGTGGGCCACCACCTCGGGTCGCCCCGTCGCGCTGCTTTACGACACCCGCTCCGGCCACGCGGGCGGCAAGCCGTTCGCCAAGGTGGTCGAGGATCTGTCGCTGGAGGCGGCGTTCCTCACCTGGCAGCTCGGGATGGACTCGCCCTAGGTTTTCGCCACCGGGAACGCGCGCTACCGGTTGGCCAGCGGATTGGTTTTCAGCCGCGCCGCGAACCCCAGATCGAGATTGAGCGTGCGCTGCAGGCCCCCGCCCTCCGGTGACCGGAAGGTCAGGAACCTCGAGCCGTCGGGTGTCGGTGAGAAGGTATAGGCCTGGTTTCCGGAGGCCACCCGATCGAACAGCCGCTCCGGCTTGCCGGCGGAGAAGATCTTCATCGTTTCCACCTGCACCCGGTAGATCGCCGCGTCGACCCGGTAGAAAAGCTCCCGGCCATCGCGGCTCCAGCGGGGCTCGACTCCACGTGGAGTGGAAATCTGCCACCGGCCGTCGCCGGAGGGAAAGGGTCGCACGAAGACGCTCTCCTGGCCCCCTTCGTTCGATACATAGGCGAGCCAGCGGCCGTCAGGCGACAGCACTCCGTTGCTCTTCAAGAACGCCCCGATGACGAGCGGTTGCGGCTGTCGCGAGCCGTCGAGGGAGACAGTCCAGATATCCTTCGCGCGCGCATCGGCGGTGAGGGCGTCGAAGATCAGCGTGCGCCCGTCGGGTGTGAATGCGCTCGGTGTGTGGGACCGTTGCCCCTGCACCAGCACCTCCGCCTCACGGCTGCCATCGGCCGACTTCCAGTAAATCAACCAGCTGTTGTCTTTTGTCCCCTGCACCCGCGTTCCATACGCGATGTGCGATCCATCCGGTGTCCAGACAGGGCTGGCGACATACTCGCCGAAGGTGAGCCGGGTCAATCCGCCTCGCTCGAGGTCGGCCACCCAGAGGTCCGACACGCCCCCCTGGCCTCCCACCAGCGCCACCCGCTTGCCGTCGGGCGAGAGCGACAGCTCGTTGTAGGGCGCGGGTGGAATCGGCGCGATCGTCTCGGCGCGGTTCCTGTCGACCCACGCCAGGTGATACGAAGCCGTCGTGCCGCCCGGCGTCCAGACCGCCGCGCCGCTCTGCGCCACCGCGAACTGCACCGCCCCGGCCCCGACGTCGGTGGCGACTCCCTGGGCGACCTGGACCGGGCTGCCATGCACCACGAGCGTGCGGGTGTCGAAACCGATCGCGTAGAGCGATCCCCCCCTGGCGAAGATCAGGTGACCGCTCGGCGAGTACCAGGCCTGGCTGGAGCCTTCCACCAGGACCTTGCGTTCTCCGGTCTTCGGACGCACCGCCTCGATGCGGGCATCGTCGTAATACTCCGTGGAGGCCTCGGTGTCGCACGTGAACAGCACCGCGTCGCCATCGGGAAGAGCCTGGGGCCAGCGATGCGTGCGTTCCGCGCGCACCTCCTCGAGGCGGGTGACCGGCTGCGGCTCCCCGCCGCTTTCGGCCACCCTCGAAAGCCCCACGTTCGTATCGGGCGTGAAATAGATGAAGCCGTCCCGGCTCCAGGTGCCGCCGCGGACCTGCCCCGACGTGGAAGCCAGACGAATCGGCGGGCCGCCGCCAATGGGAATCTTGAGCAGAGCATTGTCCCGGAAGAACGCGACCCAGGCGCCGTCGGGCGAGAGGAACGGAGAGGTCGCTCGTTCGGAGTCGGGCAGCAGACGGGGTTCGAACTCGTCGGTGCGCCGGACGAGCAGCCGCGGCGTGGAGGCCTGATCGACGACAACGACGACCTGGCTCTTCCCGTCCTGGGACAGGGCGAGCTGCGGAAACTCGGCGGAAGAAAGAGTCAGCCCATCGGGAATCGCGAGCACCCAGCGCGCTCCGGGCGCGGCATCGTCCGCCGTGGCCGGGGAGCGCCGCAGGGCCCAATCC
>DASROJ010000080.1:0-12397 GCA_035646975.1 Patescibacteria group bacterium | reverse complement strand
GTGCAGAAGATCACGAACCGCTTGCGCGTGCTGGACGATGTTGGACTCGGATATTTGCGATTGGGGCAATCAGCCACCACACTCTCGGGCGGTGAAGCACAGCGAATCAAACTGGCGGCCCACTTGCTCAAGCGCACGGGCGCGAAAACGCTCTACATCTTCGACGAGCCAACTACCGGTTTGCACTTCGACGACATCAACAAACTGCTCTCCGCGTTTCGAGCGTTGATTGACGCGGGCGGCTCGCTGCTGGTAATCGAACACAATCTCGACGTGATCAAGACAGCCGATCACATCATCGATCTCGGCCCGGAGGGCGGAGACGCCGGCGGGCGCATCGTGGCGGAAGGCACGCCGGAGAAGCTGGCCGGATCGGCGGACCAGACCGGGTCGCACACAGGGCACTATCTTCGCAAGGTGCTCGAGGTGAGGGCCGCATCGTGAGAACGACGGTGGCACTGCTGGCGATGGCAGCGATCGCATGGCCCGCGCTCAGCGCCACCGCGCAGCAGGAGAACGCCGAGCCACAGCGCTCGAACGTCGAGGAGCGGATCCAGGTCCTCGAAGAGCCCTGGAAGGTCGGAGACGTCAAGACCTACTCGTTGATATTCGACTACGCCCCGTTCGGACGTCAGACGATTCGCCTGGATCGGGTGACGGAAGAAAACGGCGAGAAGGTGCTCGAATTCTCCCAGATGCTCCACCTGGATCTGCGCGCCCTGGGACAGGAAGGCTCGTTGTACAACTTCGGCACCGTGCGCTATGCCCGGGGCAAGATGTTCCGTCATTACAAGTTCGAGGAAGTTCTCAAGTCGTGGGCCGGCTACACCACCTACGAGCCCGCCGGACGGATGCGGGACCGCACGGTGGACATCGACAGGGGACGCGATGGCGCGGCTGTCACGATCCGCAACGGCAAGGACGACCCGGCGCCCAGGGGGGTTCCCGTGACGGTGACGCCCGACGGGCTCGATCACAGCGTGCTGGTGGATCTCGAGATCATCGGGCACTGGGAACGGCTGTTCCTCTTCGACACCTGGGCGCTTGGAGAGGAGAAGGACATCCCGATGATGGTTCCCTCCGAGCCGGTCGTCTACGACTATCATCTTCCGGTGAAGGATTTCCGCCCGATCTCGCCGAGCCTGAAGGTTGCCAGGCTCAAGGTCGAGGCCCTCGAAAACGTGTCGGTGTTCTCCGTCGATATCCCCGCCTTCCGCTGCAGCATCCCGGAGATCGGCTACACCATCTGGGTGACGGCGCGAGGCGGCGTCATCAAGTTCGACAACGGCAAGGGTCTCACCGGAGTCCTCGAGAGGTAGCCACGGATGCGCGCGGGAAACCTGCTGGCACTCGGTGTCATCGCCTTCATCGCCGCGGCGACCTGGTCATCGGCCCCGCTAGCCGCGCCGCAGGCAGGTGCCGAGCCATCGCGCGACGAGATGGACAGCGTCGGCGAGGTGCGCGGCCCGATCTCGGATTTCTGGCTCAAGGTCCGCAGTGAATGGTCCGGCTATCTCCAGACGAGCAGCGGCGCGCTGGCCGACGGCAGCGGGCCGCTGCGCGAACGGTCCCTGGTCAACCCTCCGCCCAATCGTGTCTGGGTGTCGCTGGTCTACGGCGACATGTTCTCGGACGGGAAGCCCCAGCCTCTGGCCTACCTGTTCGACGAATTCATCACGGAGTACAAGCAGGCCGAGGGACGCAACTGGCCCTACGCGCAGATCTTCGACCGCCCGTGGGAGAAGATGAGCCCGCAGGGGCGCGCGCAGGACATCATCATGATCGGCACGCCCTGGTCGCTGCCCCCCGTCGGGCCGCTGGCGGAAAGCCTCGGATTCAGCATCGCCCCGGGGCGGATCGACATCGGCAAGCGCAAGTATCGCGGGGACAATCTCATCCTCATCTTCATCGCCCCCAACCCGTTCAACCCCGAGAAATACGCGCTGGTGATCACCGGCACCAACGACGAGGCGCTGATGCAGGCCGGCCACCTGCCCTACGGCGACACCGACTACGTCCTGTTCCGTGGCCGGCGAACCCTCGAATCGGGGCAGCTCGCAAAGCCCGCCAAACCGCGACCGGCGCCGGGCTCCGCGCCGGCAAAACCCGCGTCGCCTGCCGCGGCGGTGGCCTCGACGCACTGGGGACCCCCCGAGTCCTGGCAGTCGAGCGGCACCCATCATGGCTTCTCCATCCGGGAATCCGCGAACTACACTTTTTTCTACGAGCCCGATCGGCTGACACGGGAGGAACTCGACGCTCTGGCCAACGCCAGGGAGGCGGCCTACCCGTCCTTGAAATCGCTGACCCCGACGGGTCATGACCCCGGACGGATCACCTATTACCTGTATCCCACCGTCGATCGGAAGATCGACGAGACGGCGCGCGACGAGGTCGTCCATGTCGATCTCGCCACCGGCGAGATCCACACCGTCTACTCGCGGCTCGAGCGGGTGATGGAGCCCTACCTGGACATCATGGTCATGCTTCACCGGTCGATCGGCCCCACGCGCGTCCCCCAGCTCGAAAGAGCGCTGGCTATCGCGCTGGCGCCCGATTTCCAGGGCCGCGACATCGACCCGATGGCCGCCCGTCTGTTCCAGGACATGAAGGGGCGCGAGTCGGCCGTGATCGAGGCGCTGCGCGATCAGGATGTCATCACGCCGGCGGATGGTCCCCCGTCGTCCCATGACCTGCTGCTGGCGGCGTTCATGAAGGACCTGGTGCGCAGACACGGCCGCGAGCAGGCGTTCGAGTTCGTCGCGCGCGCGTCGCCAGGCCGGCTCGACGGGGTTTTCCAGCAGGTCTACCGTCTCGACCTGTCCAGGGCCCTTGCCACCTGGGCCTCGACGATGAAACCGGAGTCTGCGCCTTCGGCACGTCTCTCCAGCGGCCGGCTGGCGGCCGGCGCGACGACACCTGTTGCGCAGGACCCGCTGATCGCGAACGGTCTCGGCCTGATGCTGCGGCGACAGGACGTCGAGGCGACGCGGGTGCTGGAGGAGGCCCTCGGGAAAGTTCCCGGCAGCCCGACGGTGCTCTGCGCGCTGGCCCGCCTGAAGTTCCGTCATGGCGAGTTCGACGCCGCGGAAAAACGGGCCCAGGAGGCGCTCGCGTCCTGTGCTAAGGACGCCGCGTCGAACCCCGAGTGCGCCGAGGCCGAGGCATGGAGTCATTTGACGCTGGGCCGGGCCGAAGCGGTGCGGGGCCGCTACATCACCGCGAGGATCGAGCTGACGCATCCGGCGGTCACGGGTGGGCCGCTGCCCGTGCCGACCCTGGCGGATTACTGGCTCTTCACCATGGGACAGTCGCGCAACCAGCTCACCGTCATCTCGCACATCAAGCGCGAGGCGCGCGTCTCACTGAGAAACCTCGACTGGCGGGAGGCGGAGGCCGGTCTGAAGCGCGCGCTGGAGATCGATCCCACCGACGGCGAGGCGCACAAGCTTCTGAGCGAGGTCTACCACAAGGAGCACGAGTACTGGGCCTGGCAGATCCGCTATCTCAACGAGATCCACCCGGACTACAACGTGCTGAGCGGCATCTTCGTGCCGAAGTCCGAGGCGCCGTTCGCGGCCCGCGTGGAGCAACTGCACTCCATCGACTCGTTCAACGATCTCGTCCTGCGGGGCAACGTCGAGCTGCTCAAGGCGCAGTCGCTGTATGCCGTGGAAATCCAGAACCTTCACGCAGAAGGAGACCGGTTCCTGCTCGAACGACGCGACATCCCCGAGGCTCTGCGAATGTACAAACGGGCGCTCGAGCTGAACCCCGACTTCTTCCTGTCGCACTTCCTCGTGGGTCGCTGCTATTTCCTCATGGATCACTACGAGGAGGCCAGACGCTCGTTCGAGGAAGTGCTCAGACGCAAACCCACCGACAAGCTGGTGGCGGCCTGGACCCACACCTATCTCGGTTACATCGCGCTGCAGTCCGACGATCTCGCCGGCGCGCGGCGCGACTTCGAGCGCGCGTTGGCGCAGGCCGACCAGGGCAAGGTCGGCGCGCTCGCGCGTGAGGGACTGGGAAGGGTCGACACGATTCGGCTCGTGGCCCCCAGGGGTCTGGGTCACTGATGCGGCGCCTGCGCGCGGCAGCCTGCATGGCGGCCGCCGCGGCCATGCTGGGGGCGGCCCCCGCCCCCGATCTTCACGGCCCCCTGTCCGACTTCTGGCAACGGGTCAAACGGGACTGGAGCGTTCGCCTGGTCGGCCTCAACCATGGCCCGCTGCAGACCGCCATCTGGGTCGCGATGATCTGGGACGGACCCGATCCCGAGGCGGCGGAAAGAATCGCCGGCACGCTCCAGAAGCGGGAGGCGAAACGCTGGGTCCGCGCGCAGGTCACGAAGGACCGCTACGCGGACATCTCTCGACGCGACCTGTCGCGGATGCAGGCGCTGCGACAGAACATCATCCTTCTGGGAACGCCCGAGGATAACAAGCTGGTTGCGCGGGCGCTGGAGCCGACCCCGCTGAGGGTCGGGCGCGGATACCTGTCGTTGCGTGGCCGCCGGATCGAAGGAGACGGGCTGCTCCTCATCGCCATCACTCCCAATCCGATCGACCCGGGACATTATGCGCTGGTGATCACCGGGTCGTCCTGGTCCGCGATACTCGAGGCAAGCCAGGTACCCTACGGCGAGACCGACTACGTCGTCTTTCGCGGCCGGAAACAGATCGAACGCGGCTTCTTCGACTGGACGGCCGGAAGGCCCGGCCGGGACACCCTGACGGGGGCCCGGTCGTTCGCCGAGCACTTCAACTGGGCCGAGCGCGCTTCCGCACGATTCAGGATTCATTTCGATCCCGCGCGCGCTTCCACGGGAGAGGTGGATCGTCTGGGCGGAATGATCGACGCCGGGCTGGAGGAAACCGCGGGGTTCTATGGCATCAGCGAGCCGGCACCCGGCAAGATCGACCTCTATCTCTACGACACCCTGGATGAGAAGTTGACTCAGACCGGAGATCCGCGCCCGGCGCATGTCAGCTCCGCCGACGAGAGCCTGCATGTCGTCTGGCCGGGGCTTGGTCGCAATAGTGACGAGGCTCGCGTTGGTGTCGAGGCGGGCGAGCGCCGCGGGGGGTTCGGCGAAGGGTTCCAAGGATGGGAGCCTTCACTGGCTGCGCGGATCCTGCTGCGGCGCGACGCGAAGCTCTGGGGCGACGCGGCGGAGCGGGAGCTGCCCGGGTTCGCGATGGCCGTGAGTCTTGCCTGCCGCGACCGGTTCCAGACCATCCCGCTGGGCGTCTGGGCCGCGCGATCCACCCGGGACACGGGTTATGAGCCGATGGACCTGCTTTTCGCCCGCGCCCCGAAGCAGTTCGAATCGGGCGACCTCTCGGCCCTGGACGCCGCAGCGTTCGTGCGGGATCTGATCCTTCGCGAGGGAACGCAGAAGGTGGCCCTCTTCTACCACACAGCCCGGAGATCCGATTTCCACGACAGGTTCAAGGAGATCTTCGGCGCCTCGATCAGCCAGACGGAGGCCCGCTGGCTCAGGAGCCTCGGCCAGAGCGCCGCTCCCCGGCAGGCGGCGCTCGCTGGCGCGCAGCCGGGCCTCGGAACGCACCCCGGACCTGACATCGCGCCGGCTCTCGACGCCCTGCGGCGCCGCGACGACCGCGAGGCGGAACGATTGCTGCGCCGGCTCGAGCCGACCGCGGCCGTGCTCGCGTTGAGGGCGCGTCTGGATTTCCGCGGCGGAAAATTCGACGAAGCGATCGCCGAGGCCGAAGAATCGATCGCCGCGCAGGGCGGCTCGGCGGAAGACAAGGCCTGGGCCCGGCTGTGCCTGGGCCGGGCCCGCGCGATGAAAGGACTGCTGGTGGCGGCGGGAGCGGACCTCCGGGCTGCGGAGATCCGCAACGGCCCCGACCAGGTGCACGTCATCGCCGACTACTGGCTCGAGCATCTCGGTATGTCGCTCAACGGACGGGCCGCCAACCAGCTCCGCATGCAGCGGGCCGATGCCGACCTGATGAACTTCGACTGGGACGCCGCCGAGACCGAACTGCGCGCGGTCCTGGCCACCGACCCGCTCAACGGCGCGGCGCACGTGGCGCTCGGCCAGGTGTACCTGTCGCGATATCAATACTGGTACGACTACATGCTGCTCGACCGTGAGCTGTTTCCCGGCGACTCGCAGGCTGACCCGGAGGTGTATCGGTTCCTTGCCCAGAAAGGACGCACCGAGCTGCGTCTGGCCGAATCCCTGCCCGATGACGATGAAGACTTCTGGATGTCGCAGTCCGGCCCGATCGAGCCGGGTGTCGATCAGCCGATGCCGCATCTGCTGGTCTGCAAGGCGTCCATGCTGCGGGGCGATTACGCCGCCGCCCGTCGCGAGGTGGAGGCCGCCCTGGCGCTGCAACCACGCGAACCGATCGTCATCGCCTTCTGCCATCTGTACAAGGCACGGATCGCGGCGGCCACCGGCGACCTGCTCCTGGCGCGCACGGAGTATGACGCCGTCATCAGGCTGTCGGCCGGCGACGAAGTCACACGGCTGGCGAGGCAGGAGCTGGAGAAGCTCTAGGAGCCTGGCCTCAGGTACGGCGTCCCTCGGTCTCGATCGTGACGCTGGAGACCGGAAGCTCGTAGCGTATCTCGTAGCGCGGCGCATCAGGGGCCGCCGAAGCGCAGGCATCGGAGGTGAGGTGCTTCCACCGCCTGTCCTTGCTCACCCTGTCGTCGATATCCAGGACGCTGAGGATCCGCTCCCGCGAGACGGTGTAGCAGGTGCCCTCGGGAATCACCAGGCGAAGGTCGTCCACCGCGCCGTGAATGCGCACCGGCACGCGGCCGCGAGCCTGCCCCAGCTGCAGCTCCAGTCGCGAGGCGGCCACATCCACCTCCACCCGGTCCAGCGTGAAGGCGCGCAGGTCGAGCTCGGCGTTGGAAGCGGCCAGCTTCATCTCGAGGAAGACCGGAGAGGAGGTGTAAAGACGCGCCTCCCATCGGCTCTCCCAGTCACCGAACGGCAGCGCGATGTGGACCCCGTCGTCCCAGGTGTCGTGCCCCAGGTGCAGGGACCCCGAGCCGCCGCAGGTGTGACGCGGCTCGCGTCCCGAATAGAGCAGCGTGCCGTGAAAACCGGTCGCCACCAGCGACGAGGCCGCCCCCACGGTGGCGGGGCCTTTCTCCGAGTAGAGACGCAGGCTGCCGGCGGCAAACTCCAGATCGAGGTGCGCGGTGTCGCCGGGGGCAGGAGCCGGGCAATCGACGTCGATGGTCTCGCCTCCTGATATCGCCGCGGGTCCCTTTTCCGCGGCGCTGTCATAGCTCGAGACGACCCACACGGTGCCCAGCGCGACCAGCGCCGGACCGATCAGGCAGAACGCGTGCGCCCGGCTGTTGACGAATATCCACCGGACGCCGATCGAGATGAGCACGAGCGGCCAGAGTTTCAGCAGATCGAACCAGACACCCCACCCCACCATGCCGAGCGTGTTGAGCAGGAGCACTGCGCCGACACAGATGAGCGTGATGCCGGCGGAAATCCCGCGGTAGGCGCGCCGGCGGTTGCGGAGCGGGTCGATCGCGGGCCTGGCGGCTGCGGGTGCGGTGGCCATGTCAGTGCTCCCGGGTGCGGTGTTGTGCCCGAAGCGACGAAATCACCACGTACAATCCGAGAGCCATGAGGGCCACCGGCCAGACGACGCGCCATCGCCAGAACCGGAACATCTCCCAGCTCAGGATATCGAGATTCAGCAACAGGAAGAGGATGCCGGCGATGATGAACAGGCCGCCCGCGACGACGTCGAGATTGCGCGGAAACGGCCGATCGCCCGAACCGTGCGCGGGTGATGCCGTCCCGGCGGACGACCCGAGGGGCTGTGCCTGCGGGTCGTCCCCCGGTGGGGAGACGCCCGGCTCGGTTTGCCTGACGGGGATGGCGACCCAGGCGATCAGATAGGCGATCAGCCCCACGCCATGCAGCAGAAAGAGGATCACCGCCGCGATGCGCGCCACTGCGGGATCGATGTCGAGATACTCCGCAACCCCGCCGCACACCCCCGCGATTTTCTTGTCGGTGGGCGAGCGGTACAGCCTTCTGGGCGCCATGAGATCCCCCTCCTTGCCCTGGTTCGGTCCTCAGAGCGTCGCGAGAATTTCCTTCGGATGACTTGCCGCGCTCACCTTGGCGTGGGCCTGCAGGATCCTGCCGTCGGGCCCGATCACATAGGAGATACGCCGCGCGTACTCCGCGGTTGCCGTGTCGCACGCGCCGTAGGCCAGTCCGATCTTCCGATCGACGTCACAGAGCATCGGAAACGGGTAATGGAATTTTTCGGCAAACGCGCGGTTGTCGGCCACGTTGTCGAAGCTGATGCCCAGGATCTCCGTGTTCATCTCCTTGTACTGCGCATTGAGGTCGCGGAACCCGCAACCCTCGAGCGTTCACCCGGGGGTGTCGGCCTTCGGATAGAACCAGAGAACGACGTTCCTGCCCCGCAGCTGCGAGAGCGTGACGGTGCGGTCCATGTGATCCTGGACGGTGAAATCCGGAGCCATGTCTCCGACGTTGAGCATCGTGGGCCTCCTGAAGAGCTGAAGGATCGACGAGATATGGTTTCTCATGACCCTGTCATCTTATATCAGGCACCCTGTGTACGGACCCGCGGGGAAGAAGTTCGCGAATTCAGGGCAGACAGCGGGTGGTTTCTGGATGGTGGGCGGCCTGCCTGACCTGCTCCTCGGGCACCGCAGCCAGAAACGGGACACGCGCGTAGGAGGAAACGACCAGATCGAGGTTGGCCTTCGACGTGTACTCGGAAAAAGCTGCCGTGACATCCCCTTCGAGCGGCGCGTCCAGGTCGAGCATCCTGACGGGCGTGGCGCAGGAGTAATCGAACGCTTTCAAGCGGATGCTGCGGACCGGACGGTGGCTCGCCGTGCGGAAACGTACGACCATGTCGGTCAGGTCGTACACGATGCTCCAGCGCGTCGCCCCGCCCTGGGAGACCTCGTCGAGGACGCGGAAGGCGTATTCCACCGGTGGTGCCGGGCGGGCGGCGCCGTACTCTCCTATCAGAGCGGCGGCCCGCGCGAACCGCGCCAGGGACGACGACCCGGTGGCTCCAGGGTGCGTTTTCATGAAACCGATGCTGGATTCATAAGTGTCGTTGGTCAGCACCGGGACTTCGAGCGATGCGGCGGTGTGGATCACCAGCCGGCCCGCGAGGAACTCGACGGTCGCCGCCGCCCCGGTTCGATCGGCCACCAGGTAGTGCAACGGGGCGCCGCCATGTATCCGGATCTCGTCGGCGTGCGCGATCAGCTCGGCGACACTCGCGCGGTTGTCGAGCTGATACTGGATCCATTCGAGCACACCGACCGCGGGTCTGGAGTCCCGGGCCGGGTACTGCGACCCGTCGAGCATCATCAGCTCGACGGTGAGTCCTTTCTCGTTGATGCCTCCCGTGGGAAACTCCCGGCCGAACTGGTTGAAGGTCAGGCTGCCATGCCTCGAGGTCCAGCTGGCGGGCACGTCACCGGACACCGCCGAGGTCTTGGCGACACCGCGCTTGTTGACCAGCACGAGCCCCTCGCCGATGCCGAAGTCGTAGTTGCGCCCGAACAGGACGTGATCTGCGTCGCGCAGGCAGAAGGTGGTGCAGGCCGTGACGGTGTCCGATGCTCCTCTGGCCAGGAACAGACTGGCCAGCGCGATGGAAACGGTCAGCTTCGGCAGCCTCACATCGGCCCTCCAGCACAGTGCGGTGTGGTGCATCCATCAGACACCGCTGAGTTGCAATTAGTTTGATTTTTCTTCAACCCATTCGCCAAGTGGCTGTCTACTCGCGGTGGGAGCCGTACCTTGCGGAGTTCCGGGACTGGGGAATGGGGGGACGCATCATGCCGGCCAGCAGGCGCGTCGGGATCGCACTTGCACTGAATCTCTTTGCGTTGTCAGGACTTGTCTTCGCTCAAGCGGCGCGTCCGGCGCGAAGCGCCGCCATCGCCGTCACCCCGGACGGCACACGGGTCTGGGTGGTGAACCCCGACTCGGGATCGGTCACGGTGCTCGAGACAGCGGGCGACACCGTGGTTGCCGAGATCCCGGTGGGGGCGTTTCCATGCACCGTCGCGGTCTCCCCCGACGGAACCCGGGTCTACGTCGCCAACTCCGACTCCAACGACCTCAGTGTCATCGACACCACCGCGCTGGCGGAGTTGACCCGCGTTCCGATCGGCGCTCAGCCCACCGGCGTGGCGGCCAGCCCTGACGGGACCCGTCTCTACGTCGCCAATACATCGCAGGGCCGCGTCACGGTCCTGGATGCCGCCACCCTCGGTGTCGTCGCCCAGATACCCACCGCGCCGCGACCGAGGGGCCTCGCCATATCGGCCGACAGCACGCGACTCGCGGTGACGCATTACCTCACCCCGGTGCCGCAGCTCAATGCGACGGTCTCGATCGTCGACACGACCACCAACGCGGTGCTGGGCACCGTCGCCCTGCCGGTGCCGCCCGGGCTTCCGGGGGTGGCGAACTTCCTGGAGCAGGCGGTGTTCCGGCCCGGCGCCCCGGTGGTCTGGCTGCCGATGGTTCAGATGGAGACGGGCAACCCGAACATCCAGCTCACCACGACCGTGCACGCGGCGTTCGCGGTCATCGATGTCAACCTGCGGCAGGAGCTGGCCCCGCTCCGGACGCATCTCGAGCGGGTGCTGTCGCGGCCGGTGAGCCAGCCGGTGGCGATCGACTTCAGCCCCAACGGCGCGGTGGCCCTCATCGCGAACCAGGCCAGCAACGACCTGGCGATCCTCAACGCAGGCACGCGCGCGCAGATCTCGCTGGTGGATGTCGGCGATGCGCCGCAGGGAGTGGCGGTGACCCCCGACGGGACGAAGGCCTACGTCTCGAACTATCTCGGACGCAGCGTGTCGGTGGTGTCGGTGGCCAACCCGGCGCTCGCGGCGGTCCTCCGCACGGTCACCGTCACGCCGGAACCGCTGGCGCCCGGCATTCTCAACGGAAAGAAGCTGTTCTTCACCTCGCGCGGCAGGATGTCGACCGACAACTGGATCGCCTGCATCTCCTGCCACGCGGGCGGGGCCTCGGACGGCCGCGACTGGAATTTCACGCGAGTCGACGAGGGAATCAGGAACACCACAGACATCCGCGGCATCCACGATTCGGGCGCGGTCCACTGGACCGCCAACATGGACGAGCTGCAGGACCTCGAGTTCAACATCCGGAAACTGCAGTTCGGCGCCGGGCTGATCAACGGCACCCCCAATGACCCGTTCGGCGCTTCCAACGCGGGGCTCTCGCAGGATCTCGACGACTTCGCCGCGTTCATGGATTCGATCCTCAAGCCCGTCAGGAGCAATCCGAACCGCGCGCCGGCAGGCGGTCTGACCCCGCAGGCCGCCCAGGGCAAGACGCTGTTCGAGTCCGCCGCCACCGGGTGCGCATCGTGCCACAAGGGTTCCTCGTTCAACGACAGCGACCGCGCCCTGCTGACGCGCCACGATGTCGGCACGCTGGCGCCGGGCGACGTCAACGGGCAGAGCGGCTTCGACACGCCGTCGTTGCTGCATCTGTTCGACACGGCGCCCTACCTGCACGACGGCAGCGCCCCCACGCTTCTCGACGTGCTGACGACGCGCAACCAGGCGGATCGCCACGGCGTGACCTCGAACCTGACACCGGCGCAGCGGCAGTCCCTCATCGCCTACATGCTGCAGCTGGACAACGACCGCGACGAGATGTCGGCCGGCGCGGCCACCGGACTTCCCGGCACGGTGCGCCTGCCGTTGTTCACGCGCGACATCTCCCTGACGCGGATCAACGCGACCGATTCGATGCCGGGCAACCGGATCTGGGGATTCGACCTGAGGCTGACCTTCCCGCCGGCCGGCATCTCGGCGGTGACGGTGGAGCCTGCGGGACCGGCGGCGGCGCTCGGCATCGCGAGCCTTAACGACCCGCCCGCGGACCTGGTGGCCGGCCGCAAGGACTACTCGGTGGTGTTCGACGCCCCGATTCCGCTTTCGATCAACCCGCCGGCCCCGGGCGATCAGATCGGCTTTCTCGTCTTCACCATCGAGCCGGGCGCGGCCGCCGGCTCGATCCCGATCGGCTTCGACGGCACACGCAGCGGGCTGCGCAACGACACGGGCACCAAGGTGGAGCGGCCGGCCGATTTCAACCTGCTGGCCACGGGAGGCTCGCTGACGGTGGGCACCCCGACCGTGGCTGACGGAAGCTCGGGGACCGCGGGACTGCTGGTGAGCTCCAGTCCGGGGATGCTCCAGCTTTCGTGGAGCCCGATCGATTCGAGTCTGCAACCCGCGACCTACAACGTCTACCGCGGCACCCTCGCCTCGCTGTTCGGAGCCGGCGGCTACGACCATTCCTGCTTCGCCAGCGGCCTGACCA
>DASROJ010000079.1:0-5463 GCA_035646975.1 Patescibacteria group bacterium | reverse complement strand
GAGCACGCTCGAGGCCGGGAACAGATCGCCCGTGGCGCCCACCATCCTGTCGGCAAGGTCCTTGCGCGAACCGAGCGCCCGCGCGACGTAACGCGCCAGCCACGGCCTGGCGATGACGATCTGCAGGAGCCGGCAGAGCCTGAGCTTGGACGAAAAGGCGGCACGCCAGGCGCTCTCGTATCGATCGAGACTTCCGGCAGCCACCGCCTCGGCCATCAGGCGCGCCGACTCGAGCGCCATGAAGATTCCCTCTCCGGTGAAGGGGTCGACGAAACCGCACGCGTCGCCCACCATCGCGAGCCCGTCGCCGGTCAGTCGGCTGGCCGAGCAGGCCAGCGGCCCGATGCCGCGCAGCGGGGTGACCAGACCGGCGTCGGCGACGCGCCGGCCCAGCTCGGGGTGACTTCGCAGCAGGTCGAGGAAGTAGCCGCGGATGTCCGCGCGGGCCCGCGACCAGCGCGACGCGGTGAGCACCATCGTCACGTTGGCGAGTCCGCGGTCTGCCGCGCCCTGCAGTGGAGCCACGCCGACATACCCGCCGTCGAAGACATGCATCTCGCCGCGGTCGCCCAGTCCGCGCATGTTCTCCATGTGGGACCAGAGCGCGTATCGCGTCAACCGCGGGTCGTCGTTTCGCCAACCCAGCCGTCTTCCGATCAGCCCATGGCGTCCGCCCGCCTCCACCAGCAGGCGCGCCCGCCAGCGCCGCCGGGCGCCGTCGGGATGGGACCCCTCGATCCACTGCCAGCCATCTTCCTCGCGTCCGAAGTTCTCCACTCGCAGCTCTTCCACCAGGCAAGCCCCCATCATGGACGCGCGGCGCGCCAGGGCGGCGTCGAGGCTGCGACGGCTCATGCTCCAGCCATGACGCGCCGGGGGAAAGTCGGACAGCACCTCGGTCCCGTCGAAGGTGATGCGCATGCCACGGAGCCTGGTGGGCGTCACGGCCTCCACCTCCTCCGAGCCAAGCTCCTGCAGCCGCGCCACGCACCCCGGCGTGAGGAAGTCCCCGCAGATCTTGTCGCGCGGGAACCGCGCCTTTTCCAGCAGCGCCACCGTCCTGCCCTGCCGGCGCAGCGCCATGGCCGCGGCGCAGCCTGCCGGGCCGGCGCCCACGATCGCGACATCGACCTCCGTGGAGACGGGCTCTTTCATCTCAACGCCGCTTCCAGGTCATCAGCATCCGCACCGGTCCCGTCTTGCGCATCTCGGCCTGCTCCAACCCCGCCTTGCGCGCCATCGACATCATTTCGTCCGGGGTGAACGCCCGCTGCACGGACAGCGGTCCATCGTTGCGCGTGACGCGGTTCCTCGTGGTCAGATGAGTCAGGAGCCAGACGCCGGCATAGGCGATCGGCCCGCGTGTCAGGTCGACGATCACGACACCTTTCCTGGAGACGCGCCGCATCTCGCGCAGCGCCTCAACCGCGTGGGCGCTTTCGAGGTGGTGCAGGAAGTTCGAGCAGAGGGTGACATCGATCGATTGATCGGCGTGCGGCAGGCGGCACGCATCGGCGTGCAGCAGGGTGACGGCCCGCGCGGAATTTGCGGCCTTTCCCTTGAACCCGGCCTGGTAGCGGCGCGCTTCATCCAGGATGTCCGCGTTGGAGTCGATTCCCTCCACCAGCGCCTCGATGCCGCGCGCGGCGCACCATCCTGCCAGGTAGACGGGGATGTCGCCGGTGGCGGTGGCAACGTCCAGCAGGGTGAGCTGCCGCGGTGGTGTGGCTGCCGCCGTCGGCCGGATGATCTCGTCCAACCCCATCGCCGCGAGTCGTGACCCGCCGAACCAGCGGTTGAAGAAACGCAGGTCGGCGAGATTCGAGCGGATTTCCGCGCCGTCGTATCCGCCGGCGTCCATGATCTCGACTTCTTCGGCCCGGCGGGTCCAGGCCATCGTCATCGGTGCACCTCCGCCGGATTCATCCTGCCTGCGCCGTGACATTGACGTCGCGCTCGCCGGGATAGCGTCCGGGGACAGGGTCCTTGCCCGGCGTCAGGATCTCGGTGCGCGATGGCGTGCGCATCCCTTCCTGGAGGTCGATCGGCATGGAGGGCTCGAAGCGGTGCCGCGAAAGGTACATCCTTCCGGCGTACCCCGTGAAGATGTACTTGATGTTGTTCCAGAGCAGCCAGAGGCTCTGTCCGGGCGAGGCCTTCCAGATGCCGTTCTGGATGATGTATCGCGGGTTCCAGTAAAGACGGATGCCTGCGCTCGTCATGATGCGCGCCAGATCCTTTTCGCCCAGATGCTCCGTGCGCACGTTGGGGATGAAGCCGTTGTAGCGATCGAGATCGTCGGCGTTGGTCACCAGCCCGCGCTCGATGAGCTGCTTGCGCAGCTCGGTCTTGGGGTACGGAGTGAGGCACTGCACGATGCCGTGATCGACGCCGACCTGCCTCACGTAGCGGTAGGTCGCGCGGACATCCTCCTCGCGGTCGTCCGGGTTGCCCACGATGAAGCCACCAATGACGATGATGCCGGCGTCCCTGAGCGCCTTGACCACCTTCTCGGTGCGACAGGCCTGCCCTTTCTTGCCGAGCACCTTGAGATTGCGCTCGTCGCCGTTCTCGATGCCCAGAAAGACCATCCGGACGCCACCGCGCGCCATGATCTCGGCCATCCCGAGATCGGCCGCGATCGGAAAGACGCTCGCCTGCATCACGATGAACAGGTCGTTGACCTTCTCCGCCTCGAACCGCAGGCAAAGCTGCTTGAGACGCGGACCGTCCAGCGTGATGTTGTCGTCGACGAAAAGAGCGCCCTGGACGCCGCGCGCCTTGATCGCCCGCAGATCGGCAATCACCTGGTCGTCCGGGTAGAGGCGGAACGTCTTGCCGTACATCCGCCGGATGCTGCAGAAGCCGCACGGCATCGTGCAGCCGCGGCTGGTCTCGGCCACGTCGAACGATCGCCCCATCCAGAGAAAGTCGGACGCCACACGCGGGTTGCGGTCTGGCGGGCGCACCGATTCGAGGTCGAGCAGCGGCGCGGGGACATTGTGGACGAAGCTGTCCCCCTTGCGATAGGAAAGACCGGCGATCGCGTCGAGGTCGCCATGCGACTCGAGCGTGTTGACGAGCGCGTTGAAGATCGCCTCGCCCTCGCCCCGCACGACGTAGTCGAAGTACTTGCGGTCAGGCCCCTCGCCAATCTCCTGCCACATGATCGTGGCGTGGTACCCGCCAAGCACCGTGATGACGTCGGGCTTCATCGCGCGGCACACCGCCGCGGTCTTTCGGGCCGAGCCGATCTGGAACGACATCGCGGAGATGCCGACCAGGTCGGGCTCGAACTCGCGCATCTGTTTCTCCAGCGCCTGGGACGCCCGGCGACGGTGCTTGACCAGGTCGAGGATTCGCACCTCGTGCCCGCCGTCCAGGTTTCCCGCCAGGCAGCAGAGCGCCAGGTTGGGCAGCTCCATGATGTGATCGAAACAGGACGCCGAGTCGGGCATCGCCACGAGCAGTATCTTCAAGAGCAGCTCCCTTTTCGCATTGCGCGCATGAGGAGTTCGAGCGTCTTTGCCAGCGAGTCGTCGTTCACGGGCCCCGCGGTCGTGCCGCAGGACTTGCCTTTCTGATCGATGATGGTCACCGTGACCTCGGCGGCCGGAAGACCGTACTGCCGGATCAGGTCACCGCTCCAGTCGACCAGGATTGGGATATCGGACGGGACATATTGTTGCAGCCGATTGTCGACCTCTGATTCTGTCTTCTTCCCTTTCACATCGCGCGCGTCAACCGCGCGCAGGACATCATACCCGAGACCAGCCGCTTCGGCTCCATGTTTCAGCTTCACCTCCCATGCCTTCATCCGGCGAAGGGCCGAAGGTTTCCCCTGGATGAGCACGATGGTTCGTCCACGATGGAGGCTCGGTGAGTCGGCCTTCCCGTACTGGTCCTTCAGAGGCGCCGCGGCCGGCGCCGCGGCCGGCTCAGCGCCTGCGGCCTGTACGACGCCTGCGGCCTGTATGGCGCCTGCGGCCTTCATGACGCCCGCGGCATTGCACCGGGGGACGAAGGCCGCCGACACGACGGCGAGCGTGAGCGCGACCGCCGCCGAGCGGGCTTTCACTCGTCCGATCTCGAGCGGCTTGAACAGGATCGACGTGCGCGGAAGCAGAACGGCTTCGCTCAACAGACCGGATTCACTGTCATCCCCTTCGCGGAGATCCTCGCGAAAGGGGCTCAGCAGATGAATCGTATTGTCCACTGTCATCCCGATGGCGGTGCTGGCAATCATCGCGGACGGCACCGAAAGCGCATTGCCGGCCGGTCCCATGACACCATACACCATGACCGCGGGCACGCCATTCGCCTGCCGGCGGCCCCCGGGCGCACTGGCGTGAGGGGATTTGGTGAAAGAGATGCCCTTGACCGGTCCGCGTGCCGTCTTTATGTTAGCCCGATGTCATATGACGCACCGGAGGCCAGCAACGCGCGCACCGGTCGGCTCCCGCTGCTCGTCATCTTCTTTCTCTCCGGCGCCAGCGGCCTGATCTACGAGGTCGTCTGGAGCAGGTCGCTCGTCCTGGTATTCGGATCCACCACACACGCGATCAGCACCGTGCTGGCCGCCTTCATGGGCGGTCTGGCGCTGGGGAGCTATCTCGTGGGCCGGCGGGGCGACCGGTTCGGCGATCCGCTCAAGGTCTATGCCCTGCTCGAAGTCGCCATCGCGGTTCTGGCGCTCGCGGTGCTGGTGGCTCTGCCCGCGATGGTGCCCGTCTACCGGCTGGCCTGGCATGTCGCCGGCGCCTCACCGGCGGCGCTCAACGTGCTGCGGTTCTTCCTGGCGTCGCTGATCCTGCTGCCCCCCACCACCCTGATGGGCGCGACGCTGCCGATACTCAGCGCTTACCTGGAGCGGGCCTCCGCGACGTCGACGACCTCGGGCGCCGGCTCGAGCGCCGGCGCGCTCTATACCTTCAACACCTTCGGCGCGGTGGCCGGCGCCGCGACATCGGGATTCCTCCTGCTGCCGGCGCTCGGTGTCACGCGGGCGGCGCTGCTGGCCGCCGCCGCCAACCTGATCGCCGCCGCATCGGCGATGCGTCTGTCGCGGTCTCTCCCCGCGGCCAGGGCGGCGCAGGCAGCCCAGGCGGTTCCTTCGACACTGGCGATCACGCAGGACGCGCCGGCGCAGTCCGAGCCGGCCGAAGGCGCGGTGAGCCCGGCTCTGCTGCTGCTCGTCTTTGCCGCCTCGGGAGCCGGAGCGTTGATGTTCGAGGTGGTCTGGACCCGCATCCTGTCGCTCATACTCGGCTCATCGACACAGGCCTTTTCGATCATGCTGACGACCTTTCTCACGGGGCTGGCGCTGGGCAGCGCCGTGGCCACCCGCTGGCTGAAGAAAATCAGCCGGCCGCTGCTGGTCTTCACGTTGATCGAGCTCGGCGCGGGGCTCAGCGCCTTCGCGGGCATCTATCTGTTTCCCGAGCTGCCCTACGTGTTTCTCAA
>DASROJ010000078.1:0-2243 GCA_035646975.1 Patescibacteria group bacterium | reverse complement strand
CTACGATCGTCGATGAGTCCGCCGTCCTGCCCGAAAGACGCGGAGCCACCAGCAGACCGATGACCACCACTGCGGCCGCCAGCGCCGCGACGGCGAGCCATCGTTGTCGGGGCCATCGGAGCCGTCGCGGCGCTGGCGGCCGCAGTGGTGGTCATCGGTCTGCTGGTGGCTCCGCGTCTTTCGGGCAGGACGGCGGACTCATCGACGATCGTAGCGCCACCCGACCCGCCTGCCGCTCCTTTCCCGGCCAACGGCCCGGGCCTTCTCACTGGAGCCGCGGCGACCCCTGCCGCCTACACCGTCGAAGCCGCCCTGTATCGCGTTGCGGCGAACTCCTCCCGGCGCGAACGGCTCGATTCGGGCGCGCAGCTCGCGCTCGGGGACCGCCTGACGCTTGAGATGAAGGCCTCCACGCCGCTTCATGTCTACGTCATCAACGAAGACGAGGCTGGCCACTCCTACGCATTGTTCCCTCTTCCGGGGCTTCAGCTGCAGAACCCTTTGCCGCCGGGCGCCACGCATCGGCTGCCGGGCGCGCGCGACGGCAGCGACCTCTCCTGGACGGTGGACTCGCCGGGTGGTCGCGAACACCTGATGGTCGTCGCCAGCCCCACCCGGCTCATCGAGTTCGAAGCCGAGATGAACTCCCTGGCGAAGCCGGGCCAGATGGCGGTGCCGATCCCCGAACGGGCGAAGGTCCGACTGCGTGGCATCGGCGGCCTGGAGCAGGCCCCTTCGCCCGTCACCGGCGAATCCGCCCAGCGGCTGTTCGACATGGCGGAGCGGCTCGCCTCGCGTTCGGAAACGGTAACGGGCGTCTGGATGCGGCGGATCGACCTGGAGAATCCGCGCTGAGGTGGCGGCGCTCGCCGGACACTTGAACGCGGAGGGTATACTGCCGCGAGGCGCGGGCCCGCGCCGCAATCACTCTTGATCGATGGAGGATTTGAAATGCGAAAGTCTGTCATCAGAACGTTTGCCGCCGTCTCGATCGCGCTGCTCGCCGCGCCGGTGCTGTCGACGGCGCAGACCGGCAGCAAGCAACCGGAGATGACTCCGAAGCAGAAGGCTGAAATGGAAGCGTACCAGAAGGCCGGCACGCCGGGCGCGCCCCACCAGGCGATGGCAGCCTCCGTCGGCAGCTATGACCTGAAGGTCAAGACCTGGCACGAGGCTGGCGCACCGGCGATGGAAGATACAGGAACGGCGACACGCATGATGGCGCTCGATGGACGTGTGCTCGTGGAAGACATCAGCTCCTCGATGATGGGCATGCCCTACACAGGTCATGGCATGTTCGGCTACGACAACGTGACCGGCAAGTACTGGTCCACCTGGAACGACTCGATGTCCACCGGCTTGATGGTGAGCCATGGCACCTGCGACGCTCAGATGAAGCGCTGCACCATGACCGGCAGCTGGGTCGATCCGATCAAGAAGACGCCGGTCAAGGCGAGGATGACCACGCAGTGGACGAGCCCGACCACCGAGGTCTTCGAGATGTACGGCCCGGGCCGCGACGGCAAGGAAATGAAGATGATGGAGATCACCTATACAAAGAAGTAATCGGCGGTGTGACGGTGGGCTCTCCTTCGAGCTCGAAGTCCACGCCGTCGAGCACCGGACCGGCGGGAGCCATCCCGACCTCGCGTTGCCCGGGAAGCACGGTGAGGTGGTGGCGATTGATTTCCTCGGGGCCGATTCGCAGCGTATAGCGGCCGGGGCGGATCATGACGAGATCGTAGAAGCCGTCATATTCGCTTCGGGCCGCCATGACCACGGCGCCTGCCGCGTCGAGGAGCTGGACTTCCACGCCGCTCGCGACGCGGCTCGTGCCATCCCGTCGCACGCGGACAGTGCCGGTGATCTCGCCGGTGACCTGGACGGGAAAGTCGATGAGCGCCACCTTGCCGGGCCGCGGCACGATACGGACGCCGTCGCGCTCCGGCTTCCAGAACGGGTCTTCGAGAGTCGAGGTCGCAAGGGAGAGATCGAGCGGTTGGTCCGGGGCGAGGTTCGGGAGGAACACCTCACCGGCCTCGTCCGTGCGCGCAAGGGATCCGCCGCTGTTGAGAAGGAAGCCCACTCCGGGGATCGGATTCTCGTCCTTCTCCTTCACCCCGTTTCCGTTCGAATCGAGAAACGCGCGTCCCGAGACGGCGCCGGAGCCGGCAAGCGGGTGAGCCTGTGAATGCCAGGTGTCATTGCGCGTGTCGCGCCCGGCGGCCACCGAGAGAAAGATG
>DASROJ010000077.1:0-9450 GCA_035646975.1 Patescibacteria group bacterium | reverse complement strand
GGGAGACGGGCCGTACCAACCCATCCGGTTATTGAGGGTGCAGGTGCCGCTCTGGTAGCTCTGCAGCGAATCCGGGCAGATCAGCGGGTTGTCGTCCACTCCGTTCTTGTTGTCGTTGTCCACTCCGTCCAGGTACTCGGGAGCGAACGGGAAGCGGCGGTCGTTGCCGTCGTCGAAATCCAGCCCGGTTCGGTTCTGCGTGTAGAAACCGTCGAGGTCGATGTCCACGTTGTCCAGCTTGTACCAGACCTTCACGGTGGCCGCGCTCCTGAAGAACCCCCCGATCTCGGTGTGGTAGCAGGTCCGGTGATGATTGCCGATGTCGGTGCCTTCATATCCGACGGGATAGAACGACTGGCGCGGTTTCACCGTCTGCACCTGCAGGTTGCGGGTGGGGTAGCTGCCCAGCAATGCGGGGCTGGCGCGGAACTGCAGCGTGTAATCGTAGTAGGGGAATCCACGGAACGACGTCATCTGCGCCTTCGCCGTCGGCTCTGCCATGATGGCGGCGATGCTCAGCCAGGGCATGCCTCCGAACTTGACCTGGACGCCGTAATAGTCTGCGTCGGGGATCGGAGTGCTGTCGTTGAGAGAATCGGTGGTTACGCGGTGGCCGTGATACGTCGAGTTGTACATCATCACGCCGCAGCCTGCCACGGTGCCGGCGGGCTGCGTGTAGGCCGACTCGATCTGGAAGGTGTTCCTCACGGTGATCTCGACCAGGTCGTTCGTCGAGACGCCGGGCGCCGCCACCGCGCTTGCCGGGTACGAGCCGTCGTTGGCCACGGTGGAGACCAGGTTGAAATCCTCGGGGCGTGACGACTCCCGGTAGTCGCTGGCGGTGACGAAATAGAAGAACACCTTATCCTCGGGGCGCAGCGCGGTGGTCTCCAGGTCGAGCTGCGTGAGGGGAGAGTTGAAGAAATTGAACCCCACGACCCAGCGGCCGTACTGGTTCTGCTCGTCGGGAGTCAGCGAGTCGAAGTCGCGATCGGCGAAGCGGTTGGTGCGGTGGTTGATCCGCTTGACGATCAAGGTGCCGTCGGGCATCCGGTCGAACTCGACGTTGGAGGCGCCCACGAACGTCGTCAGCATGTCCTTCACGGTCAGACAGCCGTTCGGGCTTCCGGGCTGGTAGACCGAGACCTGGCCGAACTGTCGTGTCGTGGTGTCGCCGTAGTGGATCGAGATGCGGGCGTTGTTCTGGTTGATGGTGGAGATCAGCGCCCCCACATCGTTGTTCGTCGTGCGGTCCACCGCGGTGGGCGGCGAGGCCACCTCGAAGTCGAAGACCCAACCCTCGGCCAGCTTGTCCATCATGTCGGCCGTGTTGAGATGCTCGATGACCAGCGGAAGCCAGTAAAAGTTGTTGTTCTCTCCCCAGTTCAGATCGAACGACGATGTGATCTCGATCTGGCCGATGACGTCGCGCGCGCCGGTGGCCGGACTGTAGGCCACCACGGCGATCCTCACGCTCGAAAGACGCATGAGCAGCGAGTAGTCCGAGACGTTCTTGATGATGACGTCACCGGAGACCTTGCCGGCGTCGGCGGCGAACGAGACGGTGCCCTGCTCTTTCCGGTTGCGCATGACGGACCAGCGATCCTCGGTGGTGCGCGTCTTCACCCGGGACCAGGTATAGGTGCGCTTCTTCTCGAACTCGTAGCCGAGGCTGAAATCGCTCACCTTGAAAGTCGGCTTCAGACCGGCAAAGCCGAAATTCAGCTTGATGCCGCCGGGACTGTTGAAGGTGCTCTTGAATTCCAGCGTGTCGCTGGCGGTGGTGGTCTCGACGAGATCCTGCTTCTGGAAGGTCTCGGTCTCGATGGTGTAGTTGGTGTCGCCCGAGTACAGCACCACGATGCTGGGCTCGATGGTGGAGCGGAACTCGGCGGTGATGCGCGGCCGATCGGCGATGAATTCGCCGAAGAGCAGCGGCGGTCCGTCGGCGGGAGTCGTCGCGAGGGTGAACCCGTCGGCGTCATAGTCGTTGGTTGGCGCCGGAAGGCACTGCGTGGTCGCCTCCGAGGTCGCTTCGTCGAACGTCGAGGACGGCGCCATGCCCGGCGTCTCGGCGGCCACCGCCGCGATGTACTCGTCCCACGGGACGGCATGGTTGAAGGAACGCTTGCGCAGCACGGTGCCGTCGGGCAGGTGCTGGATCGACAGCACGTTGGTCATGTCGTCCAGGTTCTGTCTCCTCGCCTTCTTCTGTGGCTGTGGTGCCGTCCAGGAGACGCCCAGCGTCAACAGGCAGGCCGCGGCTGACAGGATGAAGCGCACGAATCCGGTTCTCATAGACTCCTCCTCGGGTGCGTTGGCACAATCCCCTGGAGGCTTCAAACGGACAAGAATTCGGTATGCTGGTCGAGATGCCCTTTGCGCGGAGGCCCATTGCTCTCGTCGCACTGATTGCGATGCTGGGGTCGCTCTGGCTCTTCCTGTTCAGGGTGCACGAGATACTTGCCTATACCATGGACGACTCCTTCATCACATATCGCTATGCGCTGCACGCGGCGCGGGGTCAGGGGATCACGTGGAACGTCGGGGAGAATCCCCCGGCCGAGGGATACACCAGTTTCCTGTGGCTCGCGATTCTGTCGTTCGCCATTCGCCTGCAAGCGGACGTGGAGACCACAGCAAAGCTCCTGGGCATCGCCAGCGTCATCATGACGGCCTCCCTGATCTTCATCGCGGTGCTCAGGTCGGCGAAGTTGCCGGCTGCCTGCCTCGGAGTGGCGCTGTTTCTCTCCAACGCCCACCTTCCCGCGCACGCCGTGTCCGGGATGGAAACATCGGCGGCGCTCCTGCTGATGACGGCCTTGTGTTTCGTCGCCGCCGAATATCTGAGACGGCCCCGGGCCCTGACCGCATGCGGCGCCGGCATCACCGCTCTGTTGCTGGGGCTGATGCGACCCGAGATGAACCTGGCGGCAGGTGTCGCCCTGACCCTCGTGCTCATCCTTACGTCAAAGCGCACCACGTTTGTCTTGTATGGTCTGATCCCCTGGCTGATTGGAGGGGCGGGCTATTTCTTCTGGCGATGGTCCTATTTCGGGCTGCCGTTCCCGTTGCCGTTCTACGTCAAGCAGATGGGACACGGCCTTTTCCCAGGGTTCAGGCCCACCGCCGCCTACGTCATCTTCCTCTGGCCGCTCTATCCTGTTCTGGCGCTCTTCACGCTGCGCCTGCTTCGAGCGCATCGCGAGTGGATCCCGGCGTTGGGCGGCATAGCGGCCATCGTTTTCTACCTCATCTTTCCCGCGCACATCATGGGCGTCGACTACCGATTCGTCTTTCCGACGTATGGGGCGGTGGCCGTGTTCGCCGGTCTGGGAGTCGGCGATCTGCTGAGGGGGGAGGCTTGGCCGCATCCGAGACGCTCGACGGTTCTCGTGGGCCTCGCCTTGATCTTCGCCGTCTTCATGGTCCAGCAGCGGGCCCGCTACCGGATGGTCAGGTTCACCACGACGACCGATGCGCGCGGCCTGAGCGCCGCTCACATCCCACTGGGGAAGACTCTCGCCGCGCTCGACCCTGATGGCCGGCATCTGCTGGCGATCAGCGATGCCGGGGCCGTGCCTTTCTACTCCGGTTGGCGAACGATCGACACCTTTGGCCTGAACAACAGGGAGATCGCGCTGGGGCTTGCCTCGGGATATGACACCGGGTTCGTCCTTTCCTCGCGTCCGGATATCCTGGTGCTGATCTCGAACAGACAGGAAGAGTTCGACCCGCCGCTCGCCTTCGAGGGATTGCTCTACACCGCCTGCCGGACCCAGGGATACCGGCGGCTCGGCACGCTGGCTTATTCGGACGAGTACTACCTCTGGCTCATGGTTCGCGAGGCTGGGATGGCGGATGCCGTCCGCGCGGCGTTGACCGGCAGGGTGGCCGCCTTTGCCGAGTGACGCCCCGGCGACGCCGTCTGCGGGAGTTCTTCAGCCGCCTGCCGGCTCAACGCGGCGGGCCGGTGGCAAGCCCGAGGGCGTCCACGGCGTGCAGGACATCGGCGGGACGGGTTCGCACGGTGATCGATTCGGTGAGGTTGCGCCAGCGAATCGTGCCCGCCGCGTCGATCAGGAACTCCGCGGGTCGCGCGATGTCGCTGCCGTCCGGTCCGGCCCCTTCGTGCAGCAGGCCATATTGCCTGATCGCCCCGGCCTTCGGATCGGAAAGAAACGTGAAGGTGTATCCCTGCTTGCGGCAGTGCTCCAGGTTGGTCGACGGAGGATCAACGCTGATGGCCACGACCCTGACCCGCCGTGTGTCGAACTCGGGCAGGCTCTTCTGGAAGCTCCGTAACTCGGAGTTGCAGAACGTTCACCAGTATCCCCGGTAAAAGATGACCAGGGCGCCGTTGGCCGGCTCGGCGCTGCCGGCGCCCAGCAGGCCGGCAAGCGACACCTCGTGACCTTCCTTGTCGAGCAAGGAGAAGTCCGGTGCCTTCTGGCCGACGCGAGGGGCGTCGCTGGATTCTGGGATCCGGCGTCCGATGTACAGGGCGCCAATGACGAAAACCGCCACCAGCGCGGTGGACAGCGTCATGAGGATTGGCCCGGCGATCCTGCCGCGGTAGCTCGCCGGCTCGCGAAAGGCGCGCAACACGCCAGCGGCGATGAGGAACAGCCCCGCGAGCTGGACGGCCAGAGTGATCCAGTCCGCGAGGCCCGGCAACAGCTCCACGAAGGGGAGGTAGGTCGCCCCTGCGACCAGGACGACCAGCGCGCCGATCCAGATGAAGCTGTTCCAGCGACGTCTCATGCGCGGGATTCTATCCTGCACCGGGGTGCCGCGGCCAGGTTCGATGGTAAAGCGCACGGGTGATATCATCCCGCACCGTGAGCCTGAACCTCGCGTCGCTCCTCAGACAAAGCGCCACGCGCGACCCGGATCGGCCCGCGCTCATCGCGGACGAAGTCACCCTCACGCACCGCCAGGTCCACGACGCCGCGCAGCGTTTCGCCGGCGGGCTTGCGCGCCTCGGCGTGCGCCGCGGACAACACGTGGCGCTGCTGCTGCCCAACACGCCGCAGTTCACCATCGCCTACTTCGGCGCCCTGTATCTCGGCGCCACCGTGGTGCCGATCAACACGCAGCTCACCACCGATGAAATCCTCTATCATCTCGACGACTCCGATGCCGTGGTGCTGGTGGCCTGGGAGGAGTGCCTGGGCCCGGCGCGCGCCGCCGCCGCGCGGGCGTCGAGCTGCAGCCGGGTCATCGTCGCGCAGTCAGGCGCCGCCGACATCGTCACGCCGGAGGGCGAAACCAGCATGACCGCCCTCATCCGTGGCGGGGCGCCCATGCTGGACCTGCCCGACACGCAGCCCGACGACACGGCGGTCATCATTTATACCTCGGGCACGACGGGCCGCCCCAAGGGGGCGGAGCTGACCCACTTCAACCTTTTCTACAACGCCGAGTGCACGGCGCGCCTGCATTCCTTCGACGTGAACACGATCGCTCTTTGCGGGCTGCCGCTGTTTCACAGCTTCGGCCAGACGGTGACGCACAACGCGGTGTTGATGCGGGGCGGCGCCGTCGTGCTGATGCGCAGGTTCGCGCCGGGCGCCGCGCTGGACCTGATGCAGGCCAACGCCGTGACGTTCTTCGCCGGCGTTCCGACGATGTACTTCGGCCTGCTGCATCACGCCGATGCCGGCCGATACGATCTGGCGAGCCTGAAAGGATGCAAGTCGGGCGGCGCGCCGATGCCCGTGGAGGTGTCGCACGCCTTCGAGCAGCGGTTCGGCATCGAGATACGGGAGAGCTATGGACTGTCCGAGACCTCGCCGGTAGCCAGCTGCAACCATCCTGGCAGGCCCGCCAGGCCGGGCTCCATCGGGACCCCCATCGAGGGGGTCGAATTCAAGCTGATCGACGCCGCCGGCGTCGACATCGAGGAGGCGGGCGTTGCCGGGGAGATCTGCATCAAGGGCCACAACGTCATGAAGGGATACTACAAACGGCCGGAGGCCACCGCCGAGGCGATTCGCGACGGCTGGCTGCGCACGGGCGACGTCGCGAGGCGCGATGAAGACGGCTACTACTTCATCGTCGATCGCACCAAGGACATGATCATCCGTGGCGGGTACAACGTCTATCCGCGCGAGGTGGAAGAGGTCCTGTACGCGCATCCGGCGGTGCGCGAGGCCGCCGTGGTCGGCGTGGCCCACGAAAGCCTGGGCGAGGAGATCAAGGCGGTGCTCGCCATCAAGCCGGAACCCTCCGTCACGGCCGAGGAGATCATCGCATACTGCAGGGAGCGTCTGGCGCCATACAAGTGCCCGCGGCTGGTGGAGTTCCGGCAGAGCCTGCCGAAGGGGCCGACCGGCAAGATACTCAAACGCGACCTGCGAGGATGACGAGATAAGAGGGAGAGATCGAGTGTCCACTGAACAGCGCAAGGTATTCCGGCGGCTGCGCAAGCGGGTCGAGGTCCGCTATGGCATCAAGGAGCCGGAACATACCGGTTACTCTGGAAACATCTCCCGGTCCGGGATGATGATCAGGGCCATCCGGGTCTTCGGGCATGGCACCATCCTCGTGCTCGACCTGAAGTTTCCAGAGAAGACCTACCGGGTGCGTGGCTCGGTGAGCTGGGCGCGCGAGGGCACCGTCCAGTACCTGTCCACGGGCCGCGTCGGCATGGGGATCAAGTTCATCGACCCTCCGGCCGACCTGCTGGCCATGCTCGAGTCCGGTGGTTCGCTCTGATGGGTGCCTTGACACCCGGCGTCCGCGCGGCATAGCATGAAAAACTCAACCACGTTCTGATTTTCGAGGAGTCTGGTGGACCCGGTCCTGCAGAACCTCATCCGCTACCAGGAACTCTCCCTGGCCCTGAGCCGCCTCAACACGCGTCTTGCCGAGTTTCCCGTTCAGATCAAGTCCGTGGATGCCGAGCTCGAGGCGGCCTCGGGCTCGCTGGTGGCCGCGCGCCTGGCGATGTCCGACCACCAGAAAGAACGCCGCAAGCTGGAAGCGGAGGTCCAGGACTTCGAAGCGAAGCTCAAAAAGTACAACGAACAGCTCATGCAGGTGAAGACCAACGACGAGTACCGCGCCATGCAGCACGAAATCGCCGGAGTGAAGGAGAAGATCGGCGGGGTGGAAGAGAAAATCCTCGGCTTGATGGAGGAGGCCGAAACCGGCGACCGGCGCATCAAGGAAGAAGAAAAGGCCCTCGAAGTCCGAAAGAAGGAAGCCGAGGCCCGCAAGGCGCTCGTCCGGCAGGAAGAGTCCACCGTGCAGCAGGAGGCCGACCGGCTGAAGGCCTCGCAGCAGGATGCCCGGGCGTCCCTCACCCAGGAGATGCTCGATCTGTTCAACCGGATCGCCCAGGGACGCAACGGTGTCGCGCTTGCCCGCGCGGTGGCCGAGAGGTGCGGGGGCTGCAACGTGCGGCTCAGACCTCACCTGTTCCAGGAGATCAAGAGAAACGACCAGATCATCCAGTGCGACTCCTGCCGACGAATCCTGTTCTACATCGCGGAGGCTCCCGCCTCCGACACGGCGCCGGCCTGAGCCTGACGCTGATCGTCAACATCGATGGCGGCGCGAGGGGAAACCCCGGTACGGCGGGGTTCGGCGTCTACGTGCAGGACGAGCAAGGCGACGAGGTGGCCTCCCTTTACGGCTATCTCGGGCATCAGACCAACAACGTCGCCGAGTACGCCGCCTTGCTGGCCGCCCTGAAAGACGCCATCGCCCGCGGCGCAACGACGCTGAAGGTCCGCTCCGATTCCGAGCTGCTCGTGCGCCAGATCAGCGGGGAATATCGGGTCAAGAACCCGGTGCTCCAGCGACTGCACCTGCGCGCGCGAGAGCTGATGGCGAAGCTGGCGAAAGTCGGCAAGGTGACGGTGGAACATGTGCGCCGCGAGCAGAACAAGGACGCGGACCGGCTGGCCAACCTGGCCATGGACACCCGGCAGGACTCGACACCCGGACTCTCCGAAGGGCTGCTGAAGTGACCGAGGGTGTCCCGCCGGCCGCCCCGGCAGGCATGGTGCGCGACAACCTCCACCGGGTGCGGGAACGACTCGAGGCGGCGGCACGACGCGCGCGGCGCGACCCTGCCGGCGTCACCCTCATCGGCATCACCAAGACGATAGCGGTGGAACGGATCGGCGAGGCGGTGGCCGCCGGGCTGATGCACCTGGGCGAGAACCGGGTCCAGGAGGCCGATGCCAAGATCCCGGCGCTGGGCGGCGCGTCTTCCGGAATCACCTGGCACCTGGTTGGGCACCTGCAGTCCAACAAAGCACGAAAGGCGGTCGAGTTGTTCGATTGCATTCACTCGGTGGACAGCGTCAGGCTGGCCAGGATGCTCGGCAGCGAAGCCTCCGGGCACCCGGGTCTGCGTGGCGCCCGCCGGGACATCCTGATCCAGGTCGACCTGGGAGGCGAGCCGACCAAGTTCGGGCTCGAGCCCGGGCTGCTCGATGACCTGATCCACGAGGCCGCCTCGCTGCCGTCGCTTCGGGTTCGCGGACTGATGACGCTTCCCCCGATGTTCGACGACCCGGAGGGTTCGCGGCCGTTCTTCAGACGGCTGCGCGAGCTGCGCGACCGGCTGGCGGGGCGTGGGTGCGATCTGCCCGACCTGTCGATGGGGATGACCAACGACTTCGAAGTCGCCATCGAGGAAGGCGCGACGATGGTGCGCGTGGGCCGGGCGATATTTGGCGCGCGGCAGTAACGGGGTCACCCGAAGGGGCAGAAGGAGCCTTTTGCTGATAGAATCGCCCCCCGGCAGGTTGCCCCCGGCCTCGCCGGGACATAAATATGAGAGCGGCCGGTCCCCCGAGGGTGAGGCAAAACACCACGGTTTTCCGCCCTGGGGTCGAATCAGCACCAAAGCAGCCGGCATTCAGTCACCAAGCAGGGGGACGGAATGGTCATCACGCCGCTCGAGATTGAAGGACACGAGTTCAAGACGAAGTTCAGGGGGCTCGACCCGGAGGATGTGAAAGGGTTCCTGAGCCTGGTCGCCGAGGAGTTCGAAAAGCTGGTCGTGGCCAACGGCAAGCTGCAGGACGAGGTGACCGACCTGAGGGAGCGTCTCGGCGAGCTTCGCGAGCGCGAGCGGATGCTCAAGGAGACGATGCTCACCGCCCAGAAGATGTCCGAAGAGATGAAGTCGGAGGCCAACAAGGCCAGCGATCTCATCGTCAAGGAAGGCGAGATGAAGGCCGAGCACCTGATCGCGCACGCCCAGCAGCGCGCCAGCGAGCTCGAGTCGGTCATCTCCGATCTCAAGATGGAGCGTGACGCGGTGGAGGCCGCCCTCAAGAGCATGCTCGAGCAGCACCTCAAGCTGATCGACATGAGGCGTGATGACGAGGACCTGGCGTCCCGGTTGCGGTTCATGCGCAAGAAGCAGACCGGCGCGGCGGGCGCCGGCGGCGGATCCGACAGCTCCAATCACGAATAGGAGGGTTT
>DASROJ010000076.1:0-9080 GCA_035646975.1 Patescibacteria group bacterium | reverse complement strand
CCCCTCGGCGAAGATGCAGACCAGATCGCCCGCCACCAGCCGGTCGCGCGCCGCGTTGAGCGCCAGCGCGATCCCCTTGCGGCCGTCCTTCTCGCTCACGGGAATGCAACCCATCAGCCGGGCGAACCAGTTGATGCCGGGCGCCTCGTAGATAGGCCGGTACATCAGGAACCTCACGAACCGCTGGGTCGAGGCGCCCACGAGAAAAGCGTCGACGAACGAGATGTGATTGCACACCAGCAGCGCGCCGCCCTGCTTCGGCAGGTTGCCGGCGCCGCGCACCGTGATGCGGTAGACGGTGTGCGTGAGCAGCCAGAGCACCAGCCGCACCAGCGCGTCGGGCAGCAGCGTGAGGATGTAAACCGTCGCGGCGAGGGAGAGCAGTCCGGTGGCGAGCACGACGGTGGCCGGGTTCCATCGCAGCAGACCGCCGGTGAGCGCGACCCATCCCGAGCCCAGGATGACGCCGGTGAAGGCGAGAAAGTTGGACGAAGCGATGATCTTGCCGCGCTGGTTGGGTGGGGATCGTTGCTGCAGGTAGGCTTCCAGCGGCACGATGAAGAAGCCGGCCGAGATGCCCAGCAACGCATGCGCGGCGGCTGCCGCCGGCAACGACACGTGCGCGAAGAACAGGACGATCGCGAAGAAGCCCAGCCCGATGGAGCCCAGCGGCACGAGCCCCAGCTCGACCATGTCGCCCGACAGCCGTCCCGCGATGACCGCGCCGAGCCCGATGCCGATCGAGACACAGGCGTTGAGCAGCGTCACGCCGCGGTCGTCGAGGTTCATCAGGTCGCGCCCGTACACCAGCACGTTGAGCTGGAAGATCATCCCGAGAAACCAGAACCAGGCCACGCCGAGCACGGTCAGCAGCAAGGGGCGGCTCCTGGCGATGGCGCGGAAATCGTCGACCACCTCGGCGATGACATTGAGCCGGAACGGCCGCCGGGCCCCGGAGGCGGGCACTTTTCTCACTGCCAGGCTCGCCAGCGCCCCGCCCACCGAAAGGGCTACTAATATGATGGCCGGCCGGGGGGAACCGACCCCGAAGGTGACGAGCATCAGCCCGCCGCCCACCACCCCACCGATGATCGCCGTGAAGGTCGCCAGCTCCATCAGACCGTTGGCGCGGCTCAGCTCTTCTTCGGCCACCAGCTCGGGGATGATCCCCAGGCGCGCGGGCGAGAAGAACGCCGCCTGCGTGCCGAGCAGGAACAGCACCCCGAGCAGCATCGGCACCGAGGGGGCAGCGGCCGCCGAACCCGACATGAGGGCAGCGGCGCCAAGCGTCATCACGCCGATCTCGGCGCATTTCACCGCCACGACGACAGTGCGTTTGCTGAATCGATCCGCCAGCCAGCCGGCGGTGGTGGAAAACAGCAGATAAGGCAGAACGAAGAGGGCGCCCGCGGCGGCCACCAGCAGGCTGCGAGAGGAGGACTGCGAGGACAGCGCGGTGAGCGAGACGATGGCGCGAAAGGCGTTGTCGTTGAAAGCCCCGAGCGCCTGGGCGGCCAGCAGCGGGCCGAACCCTTTGACCTTCAGCAACGAACGCTGTGGTGTCATCTGGTGGCTCGAGCTGTCCGGCTCACGGCATCAGGGATAGATGCCGCGCGTCAGCGTGGTTTCCGCCACTCGTCCCACGGCAAGGATGTAGGCGGCGGTTCTCATGTCCACGTTGAACTCCCGTGCCCGTTTCTGCACCTCGGCGTAGGCCCGGATCATGATCGATTCGAGCTTCTTGTTGACCTCGTCCTCGGTCCAGAAGAACGATTGCAGGCCCTGCACCCATTCGAAGTAGGAGACGGTGACGCCGCCCGCGTTGGCCAGGATGTCCGGCAGGACCTTGATGCCGTTCTTGAACAGCACCCGGTCCGCCGCCGGCGTGGTGGGGCCGTTGGCGGCTTCGGCCACGATGCGTGCCCGGATGGCGTGCGCGTTCTGCACGGTGATCTGGTTTTCGAGCGCCGCGGGGATCAGGATGTCGCATGGCAGCGTCAGCAGATCCGCGTTGGAGATCTTCTCCGTTTCGGGCAACCCGACCACCGTTCCCCGCTTTCGCTTGCGCTCCTCGGCCCGCTCCGGGACGATGCCGGCGTTCGTGTTGAGAATGCCGCCACGCGAGTCGGACACCGCGATGATCCTGGCGCCCATCGCGTGCAGCAGCCGCGCGGCGATGGACCCGGCGTTGCCGTACCCCTGCACGGCGACCGTCGCCCCCCTCAGGTTGATCCGCATCTCCTTGCAGGCCTCGCGGATGATATAGCTGCAGCCACGCGCGGTGGCCTCGTGGCGGCCCAGCGATCCGCCCACCGACAGCGGCTTGCCCGTCACGACGCCCAGGGCCGTGGCCCCCGCGTTCATCGAATAGGTGTCCATGATCCAGGCCATCGTCTGCGCGTCGGTGTAGACATCCGGAGCGGGGATGTCGCGCTCGGGCCCGATGATGAAGCTGATCTCGGAGGTGTAGCGCCGGGTCATCCTCTCAAGCTCTCCGAGACTCATCTCCTTGGGGTTGCAGACCACGCCTCCCTTCGCCCCGCCGAACGGGATGCCGACCGTCGCGCATTTCCAGGTCATCCAGCAGGCCAGCGCCTTGACCTCGTCGAGCGTCACGGTGGGGTGGAAGCGGATGCCGCCCTTGGCCGGCCCGCGCGCGATGCTGTGCTGGACGCGGTAGCCTTCGAAGACCTTGTAGCCGCCATCATCCATGCGCGTGGGAATCGAGACGATGAGCTGGCGCTTCGGACGGATCAGGATTTCGCGAAGCCACGGCTTGAGCTTCAGGTATTGCGCCGCGGTGTCGAACTGGTTCTGCGCGATGTGAAACGGATTGAGGTCTTCAACGGCCACGGGGCCGGTCGGCGCTGACGACGAGCCGGACTGGGAGCGACGCGCCGGCATCCGGGTGACGTTCTTCGAGCCAGATCTGGCCATCGGCTCCTCCCGTGAGGGCTGTGCAAGCTGTGCAGGCTGCACGGGCTTTGCGACTCTGCGGTCTTTGCGCGCGCCGCCCGGGCGGGGGCATCGTGACCGTAGCCGCGCGTGAAGTCAAGGCGGCCGCCCGGCATGGTAGAGTCGCCACGACATGGGCGACATGGGCGACATGGCGGATCCAATTCTCTGGGCGGGCATTGTGATGCTGGCCGGAGCGATCGGGGCGATCGCGGCGCGCGCGCTGAAGCTGCCGGCCGCCTGCGGAGCGCTGGCGGGTGGCGCGGCGCTGCTGACCACGGCGCGCCGGTTCGGATGGATCGAGATCTGGCCCGACCTCGGGTTGATCCGATCGCTGCTGGTGGCGTTTCTCTGCTTCCTGCTGGGCGCGCGGCTCGATCTCACGCGTCTGGTGAAACGCTGGCGGCCGATCGTCTCTTCGGCGCTGGCGCAGAGCGCCGCCGTGATGGTGCTGGTGGCCGCCGCCGGCTGGGCAACCGGGATGGGAGCGATCGGCTGCCTGTTGCTCGCCGCCGGCGCGGTGGCCGCATCGCCCACGGCGTTGATCTGCGTGGCTTCCGAGACACGCGCCCGCGGCGACTTCACGCAGGCGATCCTGACGATCTCGTTGATCGGTCTTGTTGTGGGCAGCCTCGGCGCCAGCGTGGCCGGTCCGGCGGAATTGCTGTTTCTCGTCGAAGGACTCGCGCTGGGAGCGGTCTGCGGCGCCGTCATCATGATGCCGCTGTCGCGGATGTCCACGCGCGCCGCCATCCTCACCTGCGTCGCCGCCGGGACATTGCTGCTGGTGTCGTGCGCGCGGCTGCGGCCGGAGCCGTGGCTGCTGGCGCCGATGTCGATCCTCGCCGGCTTCATGTCCGGCAACCTGATACCCAACCGCGTTCTCATCCGCGACGCGCTGGGCGATGCCGCGTTGCCGGCCGGCGTGATGCTGTTCGCCCTGGTGGGCTCCAGCGTGCTGGGCACGGAGATCCCCGGCGTGCTGCTGCCCGCCACCCTGGTCCTCGTCGCGCGCGCGGCGGGGCTGTCCCTGGCGGGTTTCATGACCGCGTCGACATCGCAGCGCGCGCTGCAGCCGGCGGCGCTGCTGCCCATGGCCGGGTGCAGCGTGACGACGGCGGCCACGTCGGCGGCCACCGGCGCCGTGCTTGCCGACGGCTCCGCGGGATATCCGATCGCCGCCACGCTGTTCACCGCGGCGCTGTTCTCGGAGGCTCTCGGAATGATCGGCACCCGCTGGGCCCTGCACCGCGCCGGTGAGGCCGCTCCCGCGTTGGAGAACCCCGACGCGTGGCGCGCGCAGATGAGGTGACGCGTTGACTCCGCACCCCCTCGCATGGCTCGCCGCGCTCGCGGTGGCGATCCTTCTTTGCCGCCCCTGGCTCGAGGCGCGCCGGCCGATCGCCTCGCTCGGGCTGTTGATCGGCGTGATGCTGGGTCCGGGCGGCACCGGCCTGATCCCGTCGGGCCTGCTCGGCGGTCTGCAACCGCTCAAGGCGCTGGCGGCCGGGTGGCTCGCGCTGCTGGCGGCCGAGTCGCTGGATCTCGAGACGCTGAGACGTCTGCCGGTGCGAGGACGCCTCTGGACGCTGTTGATCCCCGCGGCGGTGCTGGGGACGCTGGGATGGTTTGTCGGCGACGGCATGGCGCTGCCGCTGGCCTGTCTGGCCCTCGCGCTGGATCCGGATGCCGTGCGTCACGCGCTGAGCCGGGTTTCCCGGGCGGACCTCTCAGCGCGTTTCGCGCCGATGCTCGCCACCGTCGCGCTGGGGCTGTCGTTGCTGTGCAGCGTCCTGACGCTGCAGGCACCCGCGCCCTCGCCCGCCACCGCGGCGATGGCCGTGGCGCACGGATCGTTGACCCTCCTGCTTGGCGTAGGTCTGGGGCTGTTCTTCGTCGGCCCCTTGCGTCTTGCCCAGGGCAAGGAGTTCCTGCTCGCGTTGATCGTCTCGCTCCCCTTGCTGGGTTGGGGTCTGGCGACCCGGCTCGGGATGTCGGCCCCCGCTGTCGTCTTCGTTGCAGGTCTCGTGCTCGCGCACGACAGGACGAGGCGGGAGCTGTTCTTCACGCTGCTGCGGGAGCACGAACGCCTCTTCACCGTCGCGCTGATGACGTTGACCGGCGCCGGGCTCGGATACGGCAGCGGCCTGCTGCTCGACGCACGATTCTGGTGGCTGGTCGCGGCGCTCGCCGTGGCGCGGCCGCTGGCCTGGGGGCTGACCCGGCCCGGCGGGCTGACCGCCACGCAGACGCTGACGATGTCGCCGCTGGCACTCACGCTGGCGGCGCTGGGCTGGGGGTGGCAGCAGCCGGACGCGGCTGGCGGCCCGCTGGCCGCCGCGGCCGGTGTGGCGTTCGTGCTGGGCGAGGTGACCTGGCTCTGGCTCGGTCATGCGCCCGCCGCCCGACAGGAAGCCGCCGCATGAAGCGGGGCAGCGGCCGGCTGGGCTCGGCGGTGAGGGAGATGGTCCGAAGCATCGACGCCAACCGTATCACCGGACTGGCCGCCGAGCTGACCTTCTTCGCCGTGTTCAGCCTGTTTCCCGGTCTGCTGATCGTGGCCGGCGCGCTCGGATCCCTCGATTCGATTTTCGGCACGGAGATCGCCATCGCCTCGAAGAGCGGGGTGGTCGAGTTCCTTCAGAAAATCCTGACGGAGAAGGCGCAGAACGTCACCGACGCGGTGCGCGAGCTGTTCGAGACACAGAGCGGAGGACTGCTCACGCTGGCCGCCTTGCTGGCTCTCTACACGCTGTCGACCTGTTTTGCCACCCTCATCGAAGCGCTCGATCTCATCTATGGCGTGCAGGAGCGGCGATCGTGGCTGCGTATCCGGCTGCTCGCCCTGGTGCTGGCGGTGGCCAGCATCGTGATGCTGGCGATGCTGCTCACCGTCATCGTGGTCGGCCCGCTGGTCGGCAGCATCGGACACGGCGGCCAGCTGGCAAGGTTGGCCGGCTTGAGCGAGTTCTTTGCGTCGATCTGGAACGGGATGCGTCCGCCTTTCGCCTTTGCCCTGCTTGTGGGCTGGGTCACCACGATTTATCACGTGGCCCCGAACCGTCGGACTCCCTGGCTGCGCGAGCTGCCCGGCGGCGCCCTGGCCGCGGTGCTGATGCTGGCGTCCTCTTATGGATTCAGGATCTATCTCGAGATGGCGGCCTCCGCGAACAAGATTCTCGGCGTGCTGGGCGGAGGGTTGATCCTGATGATGTGGCTCTATGCCCTGAGCCTGTCGATCCTGGTGGGCGCGGTGTTCAACACCGTCTACTGGAAACGCGAATCCGGGATCAGCTCCTGAGCACCGACTCGATGAAATCCAGCGCCCGCGGGTCTGCCGACTGGCCCAGCCAGAAGACCGCCTCCTTGCGCACGGCGGGGTTGCGGTGCTTCTTCGCCAGGCCGATCAGCAGCGGCACCCCTTCGTCGGGCGGCAGCTGGCTCAGGGCAAAGACGGCCTTCTTCTTGACCTCGGTGTCCGGGTCGTCGTCGATGGCCTGGCTGATGACGCGCGCCACCTGATCGCCGGCCTTCTGCGCCAGCCAGAAGATCGCCTCGCCCCGCACCTGAGGCTCCGCATCGTTGCGGGCCACGGAGATCATCGTCTCGATGGCCTCCGGCGTCGGGTTCTGCGACAGTGCGAAGAGGACCTTCTTGCGGAACTCGTCGTCGGGGTCGCCATTGGCTCCGACGAACCGCTTGAGGATTTCATAGCCAGCCCGGCCGCGCGACTCGCCGATCCAGAACGACGCCTGCTCCCGCACGGAGAACGGCTGGCCGCGCGCGATGAACTTCTCGAGCAGTCGATCCGCTTCGGGCCCGGCGTGCTTCGCGATGGCGTCGAGCGCCTGGCCGCTGAGCTTCTCACCCGGGTCGTCGGAGCCCAAGTCCGCCTCCGATTCCTTTGCGGTGACGAACCTGCCCAGGTACTGCAGGCTGTCGCTCACGCTGACGCCAGTCAGCCAGACAAACGGCACGCGGCCCGAGTCCAGCGCGCAGTCGTCGGAGAAGGCCCGGATCTTTCCCACCCGGCCCTGGTCGACCCGCAGCAGCACGACGAAATAGCCTGACGGCTCGAGGTGGACCTTCGCACCGCCGTTGCCTCTGCCGTCATCCATCGAGAACGAACCCCAGCTTTGTCTTTGCTCGAGGCGACAGGTGCTGCAGCAACGCGGATCCTTGTCGATGCTCTCCACCGAGTCGAAGCAGCACATCTTCCCGCGCTGATCGATCACCGGCGCGGCGTAGCCGATCCAGACCGGTCCGCCTTTGGGGGCCGCCTCCCGCACGGCGGCCGCCAGACCGCCGTCTGCCACGGCGCGCGTCTCCATCCCCTGACTGGTGATGTGCGGCATCCGGATCTCTCCGCGGGCCTCTGTGAGTCCCGCCAGCATCATGGCAAGTCCGAGCAGTCGGAAGCTGTTCATGCCGCGCTCCTATTTGTTGAGCAGCTCGAGAAGGAAGTCGGTGGCTTCCTTCGAGCCCATGGTGGACAGACGGGAAACGGCCTCCTTGCGCATCTCGGGGTCGGTCTCCCTGCGCGCGATGTCGATGATCGCCTTTGCGTCGCTCTGCACGAACAGCGCGTCGAGAATCGCCCGTCGGGTGTCGCGGTCCTTTTCGTCACGGTACATGCCGACCAGCGCGGCGCCTGTCCGCTCGTTGCCACAGATGCCCAGCGCCTGGATGGTGGCGCGGCGCAGCCGCGGATCTTTCTCGGTGCGAACCGCTTCGAGCAGGGTGTCGGCGTCGCCCGATACGGCCAGAGCCTGGAGAATCTGCTCCTTGACCTTGACGTCGGCCTCGGTGCGGAAGATTTCCCACAGCGATTCCTGCTCGCCCTGGGCGCCGAGTAGCTGGATGGCTTCGCGCCGCAGCGCGGCGTCCTTCTCCGATCTCGCCACGGCCAGCAGCGACGCGCTGTCGCTCGATGTCATGTAGGCCTGGAGTATCGCCCGTTTGATGTCGTAATCCGCCGACGATTTGAATATCTCCTTGAGCAGCTTGTGCGAGTCTTCATCGCCGAACAGGCCGATGTACTCGAGCGCCTTGCGCTGCAGCCCGGGATTGGATTGCCCTCTGGCGATCTTCGTGACGAGATCGCGCGCGCTGGGCGAGCCGGCCTGCACGAGCACGAACAGCGCCTGCTCCTTGAGCTGCTGCGTGTTGTTGCCGTTGATTAGCTTCTCGAGCATCGGCAGGGCGCGCTCGGGATCCATGTTGAGCAGCCCGTTGAGCGCCACCAGCTTGAGCTCCTCGTCGGACTCCGCTTCGGGCGGCAGCGGCCTGCCGCTGGACTGCTTGATCTCGACTTCGAGCGCCTTGGCGTCGTTGACCCAGCGGCTGGATTGATGGGTGGAGCGCAGCAGCTCGATCGTGCTGAGCGCCTCGGGCTTCCGGCCCAGCTTGTTGAGCGAGTAGGCCTTCCAGTAGAGGGCCCCGTCGGCGCGGCGGCCACCCAGCTTCGCCACCTTGGAGAAGGCCGCCAGGGCTTCCTCCCAGTCTCCCTGGTCCAATGCCTGACGGCCGCGGTCGTAGGAGGACTCTTCACGCGCGCTTTCAGCATCCGTGGTCGAGTCGTCCTCCTCATCGTCGTCGGCATACCAGGCGGCCGTGGAGCCGTCCCGGCCTGCCGTCGCCGAACGAACGGCAGCCTCGCCGAAAAAAACCGTCATGCCGAGCAGAAGCAGAAGCGTCATCGCGAGCTTGCTCATCGTTTCTCCTCAACTTCGTGGACTACGTGCGGCCTCCGGCCGGTCCCTTGTCCGGCAGCCGCGCCGGTGGCGCCGCCGCCTTCTCGCGCTCGCGCACCTGCGAGCCGATGATCTTCACCTTGAAGAGGATTCCCCTGGACGCGATCTCGCGACGGAGCTGATCCAGCTCGTCGGGACCGAGACTCGAGGGGCCGTGCGCGATGTCGAGCAGAACCCGTTCCAGCTCGTCGAGCACTGCGGCGGTGGCCGCGTCGCCCGCCCCCGCGCTGGCCTGCCGGTAGAGACGATTTTCGGTGACCAGCTCTTCCGCGCGCCGCTGCGCCGGGGCGATGTCGATCGGCGCGCCCGTGCTCTTGAGTTCATCCTGATTGACCAGCTCGACCAGCATCATCTGGGCCCGCTCGAGATGGT